>NZ_JANINH010000001.1:0-526131 GCF_024580155.1 Methyloversatilis sp. XJ19-13
CGAACTCGGGGGTGATTTCGGCGGGGATGGACGCGCCGAAGCTCTGACCCGGGTGCTGGCGACCGAGCAGGGCGGCCATCTTGGCACCGGTCGGGCCGGAGGCTTTCAGTGACTCGATGTACTCGCGCCGCTGCAGGTTCTCGCGGATGGCGATGTATTCCATCTCGGGCGTGATGATTCCACGCCGGGCGTAGTGCATCTGGCTGACGTTGGCGCCAGCGATGGCACGGCGCGGCGCACGGTGCAGTCCGGGGAAGCGCAGGTGGGCGGTGGCGGTGTCGCGGGCGCGTTCGGTGCCGAAGGCGGACGAAAGACCGGACAGTTGCTCGGTGTCGCCGCGCTCGGCAATCCAGCCCGAGCGCACGCCGGGCAGGCCGGAGCGGATGTCGATGGCGGCGGCAGGGTCGGAGTAGGGGCCGGAGCAGTCATAGACATAGACCGGCGGATTCTTCTCGGCACCGAAGGAGGCGGGGGTGTCGGACTGGGAAATCTCGCGCATGGGCACGCGGATGTCCGGGCGCGACCCTTCGATGTAGACCTTGCGCGAATTGGGCAGCGGCGCGATGGCCGCCGAGTCGACATGCGCCTGCGCGGCGAGGAAGGTGTCGCGGGAATCGCGGGAAAGCGGGTCTTTGGCGTTCATGAAAGCTCCTGTGGGGCGCGGCTGCGGTGATGTCACCACAGGCGCACGGTGTGCGTCCGTACGGTTCAGCAATTTCCAGTCCACGAAGCGGACGCATGACGCGTCGGCCGCGCGCGGACAGGCGGCGCGGCCGTCATCAATTCCGGAGTCGGAACGGCGCCTGCCGGGCGCACCGGGTGAGTTGCCATCCGCATGCGCAATGGTCATCGGACGCATGCCAAGGCGTCTCGCGAGACACCTGCGACGCCCTTCGTGCAGTCGATACAGATGTCGCAGTTTCTCGGGCTTCGCCAAGACATCTGTCGCATGTCTCTCCGGGTGAATCTCAGAGGCCGGGAAAAATACCCTGTCAATTCAAAGCTGTGGGCGTTGGCATGGATTCTGCCCTTGTGTTCTCCGACGAAGGTGTCGCCGAAAGCGGCGCCGCGTCGAAGCTCGAAGTTTCGACATCAACAATCGGAGGGGAGTATGAAAAAGAAGATCTCTGGCGCGTCGGCGCAGGGCGCACGCAACGCATGCACGCTGGCAGCGGCAGTCGCTGCGGCAATGATGATGGTTCCCGGTGCGGCGCAAGCCGACATCGTGATCGGTGAAGTGGCCGGTACCAAGCTGTCGATGTTCGGCATCATCGACGTTGGCCTGCTGTACAACAGCAAGGCCAACGCCAGCGGCGACAGCAAGACTTCGATGGAAACCAGCGGTCTGCGTCAGACCGTGATCGGCTTCAAGGGCGAGCGCGAACTGCAGCCGAATCTCACTGCGTTCTTCAATCTCGAATCGCACTTCGACACCAACGACGGTTTCCTGCACGGCACCGGTGATGCGCCGCGCGGCGGTACGAACAACACGCCGCTCTTCCGGCGTCAGGCGAACCTGGGTGTGCGCGGCGACTGGGGTAGCGTGACGGTCGGCCGTCAGTACGGCCCGGCACTGCTGGCCCACATCGGTACCGAACCGCGTGCCTTCAAGGAGCAGTTCTCGAACCTGTATGCATGGGCCTATGGTCAGCTGTTCACCACCGCCAATGCCGCAGGCGGCGACCGCAACACCAACAACGATGTGGGTATTTTCTTCAGCAACGCCGTGCAGTACAGACATACTGTCGGCCCGGTGAATTTCGGTGTGCTGTACGCGTTCGGCGGTCAGCCCGGTTCGGCCAAGGACAACAGCTCGTATGCCGTGGGCGCAACCTACAACGGCCCGATCACGCTGTCCGCGTCCTACCAGGCGATGAATGACGAGCAGACCGGCAAGAGCAACATCGAGCACACCTCGCTCGGCTTCGCGATTCCGTTCGGCGACTTCATCTGGAAGAACAACTGGATGAATGCCAAGAACGACGCGCGCACCGGCGCCGAACTGGCCGACATCAATGGCTTCGGCACGGGCCTGGACTGGAAGTGGCACGCCAAGAACTCTGCCACGGTGGCGTACTACATCAACAAGGACGACAGGAACAAGACTGACGAAACGAAGTTTCTGGTCATCAGCAATGACTACCAGTGGCGGCCGGACACCACGCTGTACGTGCAGTTCGCGTACGCCGATGCCGATGCGGGCGCCACGCTGCGCACCAGCATCGTCGCTGCAGGCGTGACCGCGGGCGAGAAGAGCACGCTGCTGAACGTCGGTCTGAATTTCATGTTCTGAAGCAAAGCGACTGCTTGACCACCCGGGGCTGCACCCGGGTGTATGAACCCAAGTGAATGGAGATTGATAGATGACTGCCTCACGCAACATGTTCCGCCTGTCTGCCACTCTGCTGGCCGGATCGGCGCTGTCCATCATGACCGCAGTGCCTGCCATGGCGCAGGGCAAGGCCGGCTTTGAAGACCCGAACAACTGGCCCGAGTATCACCGCACCAGCAATGCCTGGCGCTTCAGCCCGCTGAACCAGATCACGCGTGAAAACGTGAAGAAGCTGAAGGTCGCCTGGATCCATCAGCCGGGCAACATCACGCACGGCCTGCAGGCGACGCCGATCGTGATTGACGGCGTGATGTACTCGATTTCGGCCAACAACAACGTGTGGGCGATCGATGCCGCCACCGGCAAGACACTGTGGAACTACGCGCCGAAGCTCGACAAGATCGTCGAACAGGTGTTCTACGGTGCAGCCAGCCGCGGCGTGACCGTGGGTCGCGGCAAGGTGTTTGTGGGTACGCTGGACGGCCGCTTCATCGCGCTCGACCAGAAGACCGGCAAGGAACTGTGGTCAACCCAGCTGACCAACCCGAAGACGCAGTACGGCGCGCTCTTCTCGGCGCCGCCGCAACTGGCCGGCAACGTGCTGTTCGGCGGCACCACCGGTGGCGATCAGCCGATCTCGGGCAAGATCTACGCAGTCAATGCCGACACCGGCAAGCCGGCGTGGACATTCGACGTCATCAAGAACGATCCGAAGAGCTGGCCGGGCGACAGCGGCAAGGTGGGTGGCGGCAGCGCCTGGATGCCGGGTACCTACGACGCGAAGACCGACACCATCTACATCGGTACCTCGAACGCAGCCCCCGACTACTACAACTACGACCGCAAGGGCGACAACCTCTATACGGCTTCGCTGCTCGCGATCGAAGGCAAGACCGGCAAGCTGAAGTGGCACCGTCAGGAAGTCCCGAACGACTCGTGGGACTACGATTCGGCGTATGAAGCCCTGGTCGTGCAGAAGGACGGCAAGGATGTCATCGTCCACCTGAACAAGGGCGGCTTCGTGTTCGTGATGGACAAGAAGGACGGCGCACTCGAAAACGTGTGGCAGTTCTCCGAGAACGTGAACTGGGTCAAGGGCATCGACCCGAAGACCGGTGCGCTGATCGATCCGATCTATCCGGAAGTCGACAAGGTCAAGACCTTCTGTCCGAACCTGCTCGGCGCGCGCAGCTGGAATCACGGCGCCTACAACCCGGGCACCGGCCTGTGGTACTCGCACGCGATGGAAGTCTGCAACGAAGTGGTCGCCGGCAAGGATGATCCGGACAACCTGAAGGCGGTCTCGGCGCTGTCGCTGGGCATCGAGTCGATCAAGCTGGTGGCGCCGCCCAACAGCAAGCCGCATGGCCGTCTGGACGCGCGCGATCCGCTGACCGGCAAGGTCAAGTGGTCGATCAAGTACGACATGCCCCCGCTGTCGTCTGTGCTGACCACGGCTGGCGGCCTGGTGTTCACCGGCGACCTGGAAGGCAAGATCTTCGGTTACGACGCGGAAACCGGCAAGGAAGTGTGGTCCTTCAATTCGGGCTCCGGCCTGCGTGGCGGACCGGTCAGCTACTCGGTGAAGGGCAAGCAGTACATCGTGTTCCCGACCGGTCTGGGCTCGCATGCTCCGGGCTTCCTCGCAGGTGCATTCCCGCAGATCAAGGACCTGCCGGGCGGCGCTGCACTCATCGCTTTCACGTTGGAGTAGCAACGTTGGAACCCCCGGCGCGTGGCTCCGCGCCGGGGTGGCATGTCTCCTCATTCACAGGCGGTTACTCATGTTGCTGCCTGTTTTTTTTCGTTCACACTGTTGCTGGGGTCTGCTGACATTCAATCGGGACGTGATGGAATGTCACGAGACCCTGATTGGGAAACCCGACGAGGACTTCAAGCAATGACTCATGAAACTCCACGCAGCAATGCCGCAGGCCGGCTGACCGTATCCGCACTGGTGATTGCCCTCGGCATGATCTGGGCCGCGCCGTCACCCGCCATGGCGACCGAAGACCCGATTGTTGCACCGTCCTTCGATCTGACCGATCCGGAGCGGATCGCTCTCGGCAAGAAGCGTTTCAACAAGACCTGCGCGGGCTACTGCCATGGTTCGGATGGTGTCGGCGGCCGCGCCCCCGATTTCAAGGGACGCACCGATCTGCCGGACGAAGAGGCTTTCCGCACGATCTTCCACGGACGTCGCACGTCGGACATCATGCCGCCCTGGGGCGCGGCGTTTTCGACCGATCAGATCTGGGAACTGGTGGCCTACATCAAGTTTCTCGGCACGCAGTAAGACGTGACCGGAAAGGCTGGCGTCATCCGCCCGCAGCATGAGGCTGCTGCGGGTCGGACGGCTCCGGTTCAGCCCTGCTGTGCGGTTCGCTCGGCACTGTCCAGGTAGTTGGGCGCCACGATGCGCAGACGCGCCATCTTGCGGTAGAAGGTGGCGCGCGACATGCCGAGCTGGCGTGCCGTTTCGGTCACCTTCCAGTGATTGCGCCGCAGCGCCTCGAGCATCTTCTGGCGCAGTTGCAGGCACACTTCACTCAAGGGCTCGCCGCTGTCGTCTTCGCAGCCGTCGTACGCAATGGCAGCGACCACCGGCTGCTGCTCCGGCGGTGGCGTCAGGGCGACGCGTGTCGGCTTGTTGCCGGCGCGCAGTTCATGCGGGAAATGTTCGAGCCTCACCTGCGGGCCTTCCGCAATGGCGCAGGCGTAGCGAACAGCGTGCCGCAACTGGCGGATGTTGCCCGGCCAGCTGTAGGCCAGCAGCACGTCCATGGTCTGTGCCTCGATCGAAATGCCGATGCGCTCCATCGCGGTGCTTTCTTCCAGCATCACCTGCTCGATCAGCGCCCGCTTGTCCTCGCGCTCGCGCAGCGGCGGCAGCGTGAACGAAGCGCCGTTGAGGCGGTAGAACAGGTCTTCGCGGAAGCGCCCCTCGCGCACCAGCTCCGGCAGGTCCTGGTGGGTCGCGCAGATCACATGCAGGCGCACCGGCGTCGGCTGTTCGGCGCCGAGCGGCACCACCTCGCCTTCGGCCAGCACGCGCAGCAGTCTGCTCTGCAGCGACAGCGGCATGTCGCCGATTTCGTCGAGAAAGAGGGTGCCGCCGTCCGACTGCAGGATCTTGCCCTTCGAGCCCTTGTTGCGGGCACCGGTGAAGGCGCCGTCGCGGTAGCCGAACAGTTCGCTCTCGATCAGGCTTTCCGGAATCGCAGCGCAGTTGAGCGCGACGAACGGCTGTTTGGCCCGGTCGCTGAAATCGTGGATGCCGCGCGCGAACGCCTCCTTGCCGGTGCCGGTCTCGCCCAGCAGCATGACCGGAATGTCGCGGTTGGCCACGCGCACCGCGCAGCCCACATTGGCCTTCACGCGCGGGTCGCCCAGCGCGAGGTGGCGGAATCCGCGCGGCGCCGTCAGGTCTTCCGCCTCGGCGACCGGCTTGGCGGCAATCTGCGGCAGCGTGCGGGCGTGCGGTGCGCGCAGCACGGCAAACAAGCGCTGACCGGTGGCGAACATGCGCAGCGGAAACGGCGCGCCCGGGCTGGCATGCGCGGCGGCCATGATGCCGTTGGCGGTGCACTCGAACAGGTCGTGCAGGTATTCGGCGCGGCGCCCGTTGTGGTTGATCAGTTCGTGACGGGCGCGCCGGTTGCCGCCGACGATGCGACCACTGTCGTCGAACGCGATCAGGTAGTCGGTTTCGACCGGCAGGAATTCGGCGATCGGGCCGAGCTGCAGTATCCAGTGGTTGCGCAGGCTGTAGTGAGCGTAGGCGTCCTCGATGAGGCGCGCCTTGTCGAGCACCATGCGGTAGATCAGCAGTTGGCTCTCGCGCTGTTCCGGCGAGTACAGGGCCGATGCATCGAGCACGGCGATCGGTTCGTCTTCAAGCCCGACGATGGGCACCGAGCTGCAGGTAAAGCTGATGTTGTGGGCGCGGAAGTGTTCGCCGCGATGGACCAGCGTGGGCTGGCAGTCGATCAGGCTGGTGCCGACGCCACAGGTGCCTTCGTGTTCTTCCGCCCAGCAGGTGCCGTTGCGAAAGCCCTCATCCTTCAGTTCTCTCTCCAGGTGCGGCACGGTGCGGAAGTCGACCGTCACGCCCTGGGCGTCGGTCAGCAGCACGCAGTAGTCGGCGAGCAGCACCTGATGGTGCAGGCGCTCGACGCCTTCGCGCGCGATGCGCATGAAGGTTTCGAGGCGGTCGCGATGCTCGCGCAGTTCGTAGGCGGTGACGACCTTCGGTGTCGTCGCCCGCCCGGGGTCGATCGAGTGCTTGTTCAGCGACCGGTGCCACGAGCGCGTGAGCCGGTCATGTTCCGCGTGAAGCGGGGCGGATCGGCTGGGCGCTTCGATGGCCTTCAGTACCCGGCCGACGTGTTCCGAGATCGTGTGTCCGCGGTCCATGTCTTTCTCCTCACGAATATATGCATCTATCGAAACTCCGCGTGCGACGAAGTCTGCCGCGGGGTTTCACTTTTGTGACTTGAGGGTAAGCCCTGGACCGCCTGAAATCAACGCGACGAATGTCTCCGAAAAGTGAGACAGGTGTCTCAACGACCCGTTGTCGCAGCCGGCGGCGATGCGACAGGTGGTCGGCCGCGTGTTGCGTCGACGCGGGCCAGGTGCCCAAGAGCGCTTAAGAATCATCCGCTTGTCGGCACGGGCGAGGCTGGCGGGATGGCGCTGGCACGGCCGATGCAATGACACAGGTAATCAACGCCTGGAGTCGCATCGCCGTGCTGTCCGCCCCGCCCCGTCCTGCCCTCGTCGGCATCATCGCGAACCCCGCATCGGGTCGGGACATCCGCCGCCTGACTTCGCGTGCGTCGGTGTTTCCGAACGCAGAGAAGGCCAGCATGATGGTGCGGGCGATCGCCGGGCTGGAAGCGGCCGGCGTCCGTGATGTCATGATCATGCCGGACTCGGGCGGCATCTGCGGCCCGCTGTTCCGCGCGCTGTCGGTGACCACCGGTTCCGCGGTCACGGTGCAGCCGCGCTTCATCGACATGCCGGTGACCAGCTCGGCCGACGACACGCTGCGGGCGACCGAGCTGATGTGTCAGGCCGGTGCCGGCGCGATCATCGTGCTCGGCGGCGACGGCACGCATCGCGCCGTGGCGGCGCGCTGCGGCCAGGTGCCGCTGCTTGCGCTGTCCACTGGTACCAACAACGCCTTCCCCGAAATGCGCGAAGCCACGGTTGCCGGACTGGCGGCCGGCCTGCTGGCAACCGGTGCCGTGCCGGCCGATGTCGGCTTGCGGCGCAACAAGCTGCTGCGCGTGCGATGCGATGACCGCTCGGATATCGCCCTGGTCGATCTGTGCGTCACGCGCCACAACTACGTCGGTTCGCGCGCCGTGTGGGACAGCGCGCTGCTCGAGGAACTGTTCGTCGCCTTTGCCGGGGCCGATGCGATCGGCCTGTCGGCGATCGCCGGCCAGCTCGAACCGGTCACCCGCAGCGCGCCGCACGGCCTGCATGTGCGCTGCGCCGACACGGCGCATACACCGCAACAGGTGATCGTGCCGATTGCCCCGGGACTGATCAGCGCGGTCGGTATCCGCGAGTACGGTCGCCTGTTGCCCGGGCAGCCGGTCGAGCTCGCGCCGCAGAGCGGCACCATCGCGCTCGATGGCGAGCGCGAGATCGAATTCGATCCGTCGAACCGCATCAGCGTCGAACTCGACCTGCACGGCCCGCTGACCATCGATGTCGCCGCCGTACTCGAAAACGCGGCGCGCCGGCGCGTGCTGCGCCACTACGCAGGGTGCCCGGCATGAGCCGCGTGCGCGCCCTGTCCCGTCTCTCCCCGGAGGTGCCGGCGCCTGCCGCCAGCGTCTTCGTGCCCGGTTCGTCCGGCCAACCGCCCGCAGCTGCCGGAGATCAGCGGGCTTGTCATTCCATCCACAACGAGGAGCACCCATGAGCAGTTCATTGACCAGGGAAGGCCTGCTGCAGGCCTACCGGACCATGCGCACGATCCGGGAATTCGAGGAACGTCTGCACGTCGATTTCGCCACTGGCGAAATCCCCGGCTTCGTCCACCTGTATGCCGGTGAGGAAGCGTCGGCAACCGGCATCTGCATGCACCTGAACCGCGACGACTACATCGCCAGTACCCACCGTGGCCACGGCCACTGCATCGCCAAGGGCGTCGATCCGGTCGGCATGATGGCCGAGATCTGGGGCAAGCGCACCGGCACCTGCAAGGGCAAGGGCGGCTCGATGCACATCGCTGATCTTGACGTCGGCATGCTGGGTGCCAATGGCATCGTCGGCGGTGGCGGCCCGCTGATCTGCGGTACCGCGCTGGCGTCCAAGCTGCGCGGCAGCAACAACGTCGGCGTGTGCTTCTTCGGTGATGGCGCGTCCAACCAGGGCACGATTTTCGAGGCCATGAATCTGGCAGCCGTGTGGAAGCTGCCGGTCATCTTCGTCGGCGAGAACAACGGCTATGCCGAAGCGACCGCCAGCAAGTTCTCGGTGGCCTGCGAAAACATCGCCGACCGTGCCTCAGCCTTCGGCATGCCGGGCGTGATCACCGACGGCTTCGATTTCTTCGCCGTGCATGAAGCGGCCGGCGAAGCGATCAAGCGCGCCCGTGAAGGCGGCGGACCGACCCTGCTGGAAGTGAAGCTGTCGCGCTACTACGGCCACTTCGAAGGCGACCAGCAGACCTACCGCGCACCGGGCGAAGTGCAGAAGCTGCGCGAAACCAAGGACTGCCTGATGCAGTTCGCACGTCGCGTGACGTCCCGCGGCGAACTGTCGATGGCCGAGCTCGAAGCCATCGATGTCGAGGTGAAGACCCTGATCGACGCATCGGTGGTGAAGGCCAAGGCAGATCCGCTGCCCTTGCCCGAAGACCTGATGGCAGACGTCTACGTCTCTTACTGAACCCACGCCACACGCTGACAGGAGAAATATCAGATGGCACGAAAGATCACTTACCAGCAAGCCATCAACGAGGCGCTGGATCAGGAAATGGCACGCGACCCGAGCGTCATCGTCATGGGCGAAGACGTGGCCGGCGGCGCCGGCGCACCGGGCGAGGAAGACTCGTGGGGCGGCGTGCTCGGCGTCACCAAGGGCTTGTATGCGAAGCACCCTGGGCGCGTGCTCGACACGCCGATCTCGGAATCCGGCTACATCGGTGCCGCGGTCGGCGCAGCCTGCAACGGCATGCGTCCGGTGGCAGAACTGATGTTCATCGATTTCATGGGCGTGTGCTTCGACCAGATCTTCAACCAGGCGGCCAAGTTCCGCTACATGTTCGGCGGCAAGGCGAAGACGCCGGTGGTCATCCGCGCGATGTACGGTGCGGGCTTTCGCGCCGCCGCGCAGCACTCGCAGTGCCTGTACAACATCTTCACCCACATCCCCGGCCTGAAGGTGGTGCTGCCGTCGAATCCGTATGACGCGAAGGGCCTGCTGATCCAGTCCATCCGCGACAACGATCCGGTGATCTTCCTCGAGCACAAGGCCCTCTATACGATGGAAGGCGATGTGCCGGAAGAAAGCTACATCGTGCCGTTCGGCGAAGCCGCCGTGGTGCAGGAAGGTGACGACGTGACCATCGTGGCCTTCGGCCGCATGGTGAATTACGCCAAGGATGCGGGTGCCAGCCTTCGCAAGAAGGGCGTCCAGTGCGAAATCATCGATCCGCGCACGACCTCGCCGATGGACTTCGACACCATTCTCGAAAGCGTCGAGCGCACCGGTCGTCTGGTCATCGTCGATGAATCGCACCCGCGCTGCAGCATGGCGTCCGACGTGTCGGGCTTCATCGCGCAGGAAGCGTTCGGCGCGCTGAAGGCACCGATCCAGATGGTGACCGCACCGCACGTACCCGTGCCCTTCGCAGCATCGCTCGAAGATCTTTACATTCCCAGTCCGGCGCGCATCGAAGAAGCCGTGATGCGCGTCAAGGAGTATCGCTGATGTCCTCGATTCTTACTGTCACCATGCCCAAGTGGGGCTTGTCCATGCAGGAGGGCAAGGTCAACCTGTGGCTGAAGGAAGTCGGTGACACGATCGCTCCGGGCGAGGAAATCGTCGAAGTCGAGAGCGAGAAGATTTCCGGCGCCGTCGAGGCGGCCGTCACCGGCGTGCTGCGCCGGCAGGTCGCCCAGCCGGATGAGGTGCTGCCTGTCGGCGCGTTGCTCGGCGTGATTGCCGATGCCGACGTGGCGGATGATCTGATCGATGATCTGATCGCCCGCTTCCAGGCGGAATTCGTGCCGCCGACCGACGACGAGGCAGATGCCGGTCCGCAGACGCAGACGGTGCAGGTCAATGGCCGGCAGTTGCGCTATCTGAAGCGCGGCGAAGGCGGCACGCCGCTGCTGCTGATCCACGGCTTCGGTGGCGACCTGAACAACTGGCTGTTCAACCACGAGGCGCTGGCTGCGTCGCGCGCTGTCTATGCGATCGACCTGCCGGGTCACGGCGCATCGACCAAGGTCACCGGTGCGGCGTCACTCGACGATCTGGCCGATGCGGTGAGCGGGTTCATGGATGCGGTCGGCATTGCATCCGCCGACGTCGTCGGCCACTCGATGGGTGGCGGCGTGTGTCTTGCGCTGACGCGCCGTGCGCCGCAGAAGGTCAAGTCACTGACGCTGATCGCGAGTGCCGGACTGGGCAGCGACATCAACGGTGCCTACATCGACGGCTTCGTTGCCGGCAACACGCGCAATGCACTCAAGCCGCTGCTGGCCCAGCTCTTTTCGGACGCCGGCCTGGTTACCCGTCAGCTGATCGACGACATGCTCAAGTACAAGCGGCTGGAAGGTGTGGACGAGGCGCTGGCCACACTGGCCGGCGGGCTGTTCCCCGGCGGCCGGCAATCGGCGCTGCTGGCCGATGTCGCGGCGGCAAGCGGCAAGCCGGTGCTGGTGATCTGGGGCGAGAACGACCGGATCATTCCGGTCGCGCATGCTTCGGCCATCCCGTCGGCCAGGGTGGTCGTGCTGCCGGCACAGGGTCACATGGTGCAGATGGAATCGGCCAGTGAAGTGAACAAGCTGATCGGCGAGTTCACAAGCTGAGTACGAACGGAGCACCAACGGAGCCCGACCCGGGCTCAGGTTGAGCAGTCACACCGTCCGCCCCGAACAGGGGATGGACAGGGCGGGGCATCCGTTGCGGGTGTTCCGCCTCGTTGCGGCATGCGCCGCAGCAACCCGATGAAGGACAAGAAATGAATTCAGCAGTCGTGGGGGAAGGCCTGCGCGGACGCGACAAGCTGGCCCGCATTCCGGTCAAGGTCCGCGAAGATGTGGCGTCGCCGGCGAAACCTGCCTGGCTGCGCGGTCGCGATCAGGACACGCCGGCGGTGCGCGCGCTGCAGGGCGTGCTGCGTGACCACGCACTGCATACAGTGTGCGAGGAAGCGGCCTGCCCGAACATCGGCGAGTGCTTCGGTCGCGGCACCGCGACCTTCATGATCCTCGGTGCCATCTGCACGCGCCGCTGCCCGTTCTGCGATGTGTCGCACGGCCGGCCGCTGGCGCCGGATGCCGGCGAGCCGCAGCGGCTTGCCGACACGGTTGCGGCGATGAAGCTGCGCTATGTCGTCATCACCTCGGTCGACCGCGACGACCTGCGCGACGGCGGCGCTGCGCATTTTGCGCAATGCATGGCCGACATCCGCGCGGCGTCGCCCGACATCACGATCGAGGTGCTGACACCGGATTTCCGTGGCCGCGAGGCGGCCGCACTCGACGCGCTGGCGGTGTCGCCGCCGGACGTGTTCAACCACAACATGGAAACCGTGCCGCGCCTGTACCGCGAAGTCAGGCCCGGCGCGAGCTACGAAGGCTCGTTGAAGCTGATCCGCGATTTCGGCGCGCGCTTCCCGGGCGTGCCGACCAAGACCGGCCTGATGCTCGGGCTCGGTGAAACCGAAGGCGAAGTGGTCGAGGTGATGCGCGACCTGCGCGCGCACGGCTGTGACCTGCTGACGCTGGGTCAGTATCTGCGCCCGTCGCCGGCGCACCTGCCGGTGATCGAGTACATCACGCCGGCACGCTTCGATGCGCTGCGCGAGAAGGCGCTCGAACTGGGTTTCAGCGAAGTGGCGGCCGGCCCGCTGGTGCGCTCGTCCTACCGCGCCGACGTGCTGCACCAGGCGCATGCCGATCATGACTGATCCGCGTCCTTCACTGGTCACCGTCAATGGACAGATCGAACGGCTGGACGCCGTGATGTCCGTCGGCTGTCTGCTCGACGGCAAGGCCTTGCGCACACGCCGCATCGCGGTCGAGCGCAACGGCGAAATCGTGCCGCGCAGCGCGTTTGACTGCACCTGGCTCAATCACGGCGATCGCGTGGAAATCGTCGTCGCAGTCGGAGGAGGTTGAAGTGAATCCACCGTTGAGCCCCTGTCTGAGCGACTCCCTGGTCATCGGCGGCCAGACTTTCGAATCGCGCCTGCTGGTGGGCACCGGCAAGTATCGCGACCTCGCCGAAACCGCACGCGCGCTGGATGCCAGCGCGGCCGAAATCGTCACCGTGGCGATTCGCCGCGTGCCGCTGACGGCGCGTGACGGCGCGCCCGGGCTACTCGACGCGCTGCCGGTCGGTCGCTATACGCTGCTGCCCAATTCCGCCGGCTGCTACACCGCCGATGACGCGGTGCGCACGCTGCGGCTCGCGCGCGAACTGCTCGACGGCCACGATCTGGTGAAGCTCGAAGTGCTGGGCGACTCGAAGACGCTGTTTCCCGACATGCCGGAAACGCTGCGCGCGGCCGAAGTGCTGATCCGCGACGGTTTTCGCGTGATGGTCTATTGCTCGGACGACCCGATACAGGCGCGCGTGCTCGAAAGCATGGGCTGCGTGGCGGTGATGCCGCTGGCCAGCCTGATCGGCTCGGGCATGGGAATCCTGAATCCGTGGAACCTGAAAATCATCATTGCCGAGGCCGGCGTGCCGGTCATCGTCGATGCCGGCATCGGCACCGCTTCGGACGCGGCCGTTGCGATGGAACTCGGGTGTGACGGCGTGCTGATGAATACCGCGATCGCGCATGCGCGTGATCCTGTGCTGATGGCCAGTGCCATGCGCCACGCCGTCGCGGCCGGTCGCCAGGCGTTTCTGGCCGGGCGGATGGACGCGGTGCCGTATCGCGCCGTGGCGTCGTCGCCGCAGGTCGGACTGATCACCCAGATGCAAGAGATGTAAGTACAGCAGGAAGCACCCACTACAAGAACAGGGAGGAACCCAGATGTCTTCAGCAGGAACACGCAAGGTTGCACTGGTCACCGGCGCATCCCGCGGTATCGGGGCGGCAGTCGCCGGCCGGCTCGCACGCGACGGCTTTCATGTCGTCGTCCACTACGGCCGCGGTGCGGACGAGGCGCGCGCGGTGTGCGAAGGCATACGGCAGGCGGGCGGCAGTGCGTCGGTCGTGCAGGCGGACCTGTCAGCGCGCGACGGCGCCGACCAACTGCTCGCCGGCCTGGCTGAACAGCAGGTCGATGTGCTGGTGAATAACGCCGGCATCGCGCCCTTCGCATCGATCAGCGACATGGATGTCGACAGCTTCGACGAGCTGTCGGCGGTCAACATGCGGTCGGTGTTCTTCGTCACGCAGAAGATATTGACGCGCATGGGCAGCGGCGGTCGCATCATCAACCTGTCGTCCGTGGTGGCGCGCACGGCATTCCCCGGCATGCCCGCCTATTCGGCCACCAAGGGCTTCGTCGATGTGCTGACGCTGCACCTCGCGGCCGAACTGGGCCCGCGTGGTATCACCGTCAATGCCGTGGCACCGGGTGTCATCGAAACGCGCCTCACCACCGGTCTGCTCGAAGGCGGCGGCGCCGATGCCGTGCAGTCCATCCAGGCGCTGTCGGGCATCGCCGGTCCGGATCGCGTGGCCGGCATCGTCGGCTTCCTCGCCGGACCGGACGGTGTGTGGACGACGGGTCAGGTGATCGACGTCAGCGGCGGCACCAAGCTCTGAGCGGGGCGGCTGCGCCGGCTTCATGCCACGCGCAGGTTCATCGCGATCCAGCCCAGCCATTCATGCAGCGCGACCCATGATTGCGACAGCGCGCGCATGCTCGGTACCAGATCGCCCGGCGATGCGCCGCCTGCGCGGCGGATCAGGGTGGGGGCGGCGAGTGGCGTCAGTCCGGCGCGGCGGAAGTGTTCCATCGCGCGCCGCATGTGGAAGGCGTGCGTCACCAGCGCCACGCGGGTGATGCCTTCGTTGCCGAGTGTGGCAGCGGACAGTACGGCGTTGTCGCCGGTATCGCGCGATGCCGATTCAATCCAGCGCACCGAAACATCCTGTTCCTGCAGGACGGCTGCCATCAGGTCTGCCTCAGGTTTGCCCTGCCACACCACGCCACCGCTGACCAGCACTGGCAGCCCGGTCTGCCGCGCCAGCCGGGCGCCGGCGCGCAAACGTTCAAGGGCGAAGCCATTTACCGTCTGTCCGTCGTAATCCACCAGATTGTCGGTGCTGCCGGCGCCGAGAATGACGATGGCCTGGGCGTCCGACAGGTCGGCCACGGCATCGGTGGCATAGGTCGAACGCTCCAGCCATCCCGACACCACCGGCGTGGCGAGCAGCCACAGGGCAATCAGGCCGCTCCACGCCAGCACCGCGCCAGTGCGCGGATGGCGCCGGCGCAGCAGCAGCCCGAGGGTGCTGGCGAACAGCGGACTGACCGGCGGCAGCAGCACGGTGGACAGCAGCTTCTTCAGGGCGAACAGCAGCGAAACCAGCATGGGCGCCTATCCGGGCAAAAAGACTTATTATCCGAGCCAATGCGCCTCATGGCGACAGAAAGACCTCGGCGCCCCGCTGCCCGGAACGGCGCCTCAACGGAGCGTGCTCTTGATCGATGTATCGGCTATCGGCTGGAAGGAAGCGGCGCTCGTTGCGCTGGTCATCCTCGCCACATACATGGGTTATGCACTGATGCGCCTGTCCACCCTGAACGCCCGTCGCGTGCAACCCGAGCCGGAACCGGTTGCCGACCCCGATCCGCCGACCATCGTGCCGGCTGCGCCTGCCCTGGGCTCCGACGACATTGAAGCCCTGCTCGACACCCTGCTGGACCGCCGGCTGGCGCCGCTGATGCAGCAGATGGAAATCCGTCTCGATCAGGCCGAGTTGCGCATCGATGAACTTGGTCGCCGGGTGGAAACGGTCAATCAACTGCCGCCTGTGGCGCCGCAATACAGCGAGGCGCTGTCGCTCGCGGCACGCGGGTTGAGTGCGGAAGACATCGCCGACCAATGCGAAATGTCGGTCGGAGAAGCTGAACTGGTGCGTACGCTGGCCAAGAGCCGCGGCATGGGCGGGGGAGAGGAAACATGAGTGCGGCAGTGGCGCGGGCGCGTCTGGGCGTGAGAAGCGACGCCGAGGAACAGGCGGCGGAACAGCGCAGTGCGCTGCTGCGCCGGGTGGTGGTGGCAGGCGGTCTGATCGCGCTGCTGATCGGTGGTCTGGCGCTGTTCGATGTGAGTCGCAAGCCGGCCGAGCCCTTGCCGCCCCCGATGGCCGGCGTGCAACCCGAGCCGGCCGTCGCCGAAGCCGAACCGCCGGCCGAGGAAACCGCGTTGCCGCCGTTGCCGCCGGCCGACGAAGGCACCGGCGACCCGGGTGCGTCCGACGTTACTGCGGCAGCGGCAAGGACAGTCAATCTGCCCGATACCCCGCCACCGCTTCCCGAAGGCACGGCGCGTCCCGAAGCGCCCGCCGGGACCGCCGAAGCGGAGCCCGCTCCCGCGGCCGCACCGGCCACGCCCGGTCGCCTGGTGATCAGTGATGGCGAACCGCGCCCGCCGGCGGCGACGCAGCGGGTGCCGGCGCAGGCAGCGGCGCGCGCCCCGGCCGCCCAGCCGATCACCCGTACGCCACCACCGGCGGCAGCCGGCCAGGGCGAAATCACCGGTTACCGGGTGCAGGTCGGCGTGTTCAGCAGCGTGGCCAACGCGGAAGACGTGCGCGCGAAACTGGCGCTCAAGGGCATTCCATCGCAGATCGAGGCGCGCGTTCATGTCGGACCGTTCAAGACGCGCGCGGAAGCCGATCAGGCGCGCGCAAGGCTGCGCGCACTGGGCATGGACAGTGGTGTGCCGGCGCCGGTGCGTGCCGCGGCAGGCCGCCCGTGAAAACTGCCTCGCCCTGAATTCCGACAGACTCTAAAGCCCGTGTTCGATCGGGACGTAATACAGATCCCGATCAATAAAAAAACGCGAGGCTGCGATGGCGCTTCTGGGCTGGGTGAAAAGGACGGAGCTGGATGCTCTGGCGGATGAGGGAAAGCGTTTGCGCCAGGAGGTCGGCGCATTGCGGGCGGAGATCGAGCGCCTTGAAGGCGAACGGGCCGGACTGCAGCGAACCAACGAGGACATTCGAGCCCAGTGCGGCTTCAACGCCGGGCTGCTGTCGAATCTGACGGCTTACGCCGACTCGTTTCAGCGTTTCCGGACAACCCTGGCCTCTCTGGCCGGAATCGTCACCGGCGAAGCCGAGCGCGCGACCGACACGGCAACCCGCATATCACAGACGGCCGAAGGCAGCCGGGTCATCGCAGCCGGCCTGGAGGGCTATTCGGCGCGGTTGAAGGACACCGCGCTCAGCGTCGACACGCTGCGCGAGCGCGCAGAGCGGATCGGCGGCATCGTCGGGCTGATCCGCGAAATCGCCGACCAGACCAATCTGCTGGCGCTGAACGCCGCCATCGAAGCGGCGCGCGCCGGCGAACAGGGCCGCGGCTTCGCGGTCGTGGCCGACGAGGTGCGCAAGCTGGCCGAACGCACCGGTGCCGCGACATCCGAAATCGTCGGGCTGGTCAATGGCATTCAGCACGACACCGCGCAGGCGACCGAACGCATGCAGGCAAATTCAGCCGATGCCGACGCCTATTCGGCCCAGGGGCTGGCTGCGAGTTCGCAGCTGGACGCACTCAGCAGACAGGCCGGCGCCAATGGCGCGCAGATGGCGGCGACCTCGCTGCGGACCTTTGCCGAACTGGCAAAGGTCGATCATCTTGCCTACAAGATGGATGTCTATCAGGCGGCGTCCGGCGAGTCGGGCCTCACACCCGACAGTTTCTCCAGCCATGTGCAGTGCCGGCTGGGCAAGTGGTACTACGAGGGCGAAGGTCGTCGTTGTCACAGCCACCTGGACGGGTTCCGCGAGCTCGAAGGGCCGCACGAGGCATTCCACCGCGTCGGCATCGAGGCGCTCGAACATGCCCGGGCCGGGCGTTTCGATGCCGCGCTGAGCAGCATCGCACGCATGGAAAGCCTGAGCATCGACGTCATCAGCCAGCTCGACCGCATGAGCGAATCGATCGATCACCGGCATCCGCACTGAGCGTTTTGCATGACGGGTACACGGTGCTGCGCCGTGTGTCCGCGAATCCGCGATAATCCGGCGTCGTCCGGCGCACGACCATCAGGTCGTTGCGCCGCATTCCCCTTTCAGACTTCCGGAGATACGCATGTCGCGCACCATCGTTTCCACCCCTGATGCACCCGCTGCCATCGGCACCTATTCGCAGGCCGTGAAGGTCGGCAACACCGTCTATCTGTCGGGCCAGATCGGTCTCGATCCCGTCAAGATGGACATGGTCGACGGCATCGACGCCCAGATCGCCCGCGTGTTCGACAATCTGAAGGCGGTCGCCGAAGCCGCAGGCGGATCGCTCGACGACGCGGTCAAGCTGAATGTCTACCTCACCGACCTCGGCAATTTCGTCAAGGTTAACGAAGCCATGGCGCGCTACCTGAAGCAGCCCTATCCGGCGCGTGCCGCGGTCGGCGTGTCGGCGCTGCCGCGCGGTGCAATGGTCGAGATCGACGGCGTGCTGGTGATCGACTGAAGCGGCGACGGTTGTTGTTGGCTGCGCGGTGAGCACCCGGAGCGAAGCGCTCGCCGCGGCGCTGGACAAGCTCGGCCTCGGCGCGGACGCCGCGCTGGTGCTGCACTTTCCGTTGCGTTACGAAGACGAAACCCGCCTGACGCCGCTGGCGCAGGCGCGTGTCGGCGCGCCGGTGCAGGTCGAGGTCGAGGTGAGCGCCAGCGAGGTGAAGTTCAAGCCGCGCCGCCAGCTCATCGTCAGCGCGTTCGATGACAGCGGAACGGTCACGCTGCGCTTCTTCAATTTCTATCCGTCGCAGCAGAAGCAGCTCGCCGTGGGGCGCAGGGTGCGCCTGTTCGGCGACATCACGCCCGGTTTCTTCGGCGCCGAAATGCTGCATCCCCGCGTGCGCAGCGTGGGTGAGGACACCCCGCTGCCGGATCGCCTGACGCCGGTCTATCCGACCACGGCCGGCCTGTCGCAGGCCAGCCTGCGCCGCGCCATCGACGAGGCGCTGGCGCGCGTCAGCCTTGACGACAGCCTGCCCGAGGCCCTGCGCCGGCACTACGGATTGATGCCGTTCGCCGAGGCGGTGGACGCGCTGCACCGGCCGCGGCCGGGCGAATCGCTGCGCGACATGGACGAACGGCTCGCCCCCGCGTGGCGGCGCATCAAGTTCGATGAACTGCTGGCGCAGCAGATCAGCCTGAAGCGCGCGCACGACGCACGGCGCAGCCGCGACGCGCCTTCACTGGCCGGCAAGGGTGCGCTCATCAAGCGCTTTCTCGCCGCGCTGCCGTTCCGCCTGACCGGTGCGCAGGCACGTGCCTGGAAGGAAATTTCCAGCGATCTGGCGCAGCCCTTTCCGATGCAGCGGCTGCTGCAGGGCGACGTCGGCTCGGGCAAGACGGTGGTCGCCGCGCTGGCCTGCCTGCGCGCGGTCGAAGCCGGCTATCAGGCGGCCTTCATGGCGCCGACCGAAATCCTTGCCGAACAGCACTACCGCAAGCTGGCCGGCTGGCTGGAACCGCTGGGCATCCGGGTCGCGTGGCTGTCGGGCAGCCTGAAGGTGCGCGACAAGCGCGCGATGAAGGCGCTGATCGCCAGCGGCGAGGCGCCGGTGGCGGTCGGCACGCATGCGCTGATCGAGGACGCAGTCGATTTCGCGCGTCTCGGTGCGGCGGTGGTCGACGAACAGCACCGCTTCGGCGTGCGCCAGCGGCTCGCGCTGCGTGCCAAGGCCGGCGGCATCAGCCCGCACCAGTTGATGATGAGCGCCACGCCCATTCCGCGCACACTGGCCATGAGCTACTACGCCGATCTCGACGTGTCGGTCATCGACGAGTTGCCGCCGGGCCGCACACCGGTGCTGACCAAACTCATATCGGCCGCGCGGCGCGAACAGGTGATCGCCCGCGTGCGCGACGCCTGTGCGGTCGGCGCCCAGGCCTACTGGGTGTGCCCGCTGATCGAAGAGTCGGACACGCTGCAGTTGCAGACCGCGATCGACACCCATGAACAGTTGGTCGCCGCCTGCGCCGATCTGAAGGTGGGGCTGGTGCATGGCCGCATGAAGCCGGACGAGAAGGCGGCGGTGATGGCCGCCTTCGTCGCCGGTGACATCGACCTGCTGGTGGCGACGACGGTGATCGAAGTCGGCGTCGACGTGCCCAACGCCAGCCTGATGGTGATCGAACACGCCGAGCGCTTCGGCCTGTCGCAACTGCACCAGTTGCGCGGCCGGGTCGGGCGCGGCAGCCGTGAATCGGCCTGCGTGCTGCTGTACGAAGGCCCGCTGTCGCAGACCGCGCGCGAGCGGCTGCGCGTCATCCATGCCTACACCGACGGCTTCATGATCGCTGCCGAAGACCTGAAGCTGCGCGGCCCGGGCGAATTCATCGGCAGTCGTCAGTCCGGCCAGCCGCTGCTGCGCTTCGCCGACCTGCTGCTCGACGAGGTACTGGTCGAACTGGCGCGCGAAGCCGCGGCCACGCTGCTGCGCGACGACGTGCCGGCGGCCGAACGCCATCAGGCGCGCTGGCTGGCAGGGCGCGAGGATCTGCTCAAGGCCTGAGGTGCCTGTCCGTTAAGGATAGGTCGAGGTGCTTCGTGTGCGAGAGCCCCTTCCTGTGGAGCAGACATGGATATTGAATTGGATCGAAGCGGCAGCGTCGCTGTGCTGGCGACCCTGCTGGAAGACGTGGCGGCCCGCCCCGGCGTCGAAGGCCTGCTGGTGCTGGCCTGCGACGGCAACGGCTTTACGTCGGAACAGCTCGATCCGTTGCTGCGTGCGGCCGCGCGGCCGGTGTTCGGCGGTACTTTTCCGCAGATCATCCACAGTCGCGAGCACCTGGAATGCGGCACCCTCGTTGTTGGACTTCCGGTCGCACCGCGCCTGTGCATCATCGAAAACCTGAGTGACCGGGACACCGACATCGATGCCGCGCTCGCCGGACTGGACTCGCCCGGGAGCACCTTGTTCGTGTTCGTCGATGGTTTCAGCAGGCGGATCGGCGCCACCATCACCGCCTTGTTCGAAAACTTCGGCCTGCTGCCCAACTACATCGGTGGCGGTGCAGGCTCGCTGAGCCTCGTACAGAAGCCCTGCCTGATCACGCCGCGCGGGCTGCTGCAGGACGCCGTCGTTCTGGCCGGCACCGATCTGCGCAGCGGCATCGGTGTGGCGCACGGCTGGCAGGTGGTGTCCGACGCGCTCAAGGTGACCGCCTCCGACCGCAACACCATCCTCACGCTGAATGGTCGTCCGGCCTTCGACGTCTATCGGGAACATGTCGAGCCGCTGGCGGGCGCCACGCTGGATGCCGCCGGCTTCTTCGACATTGCGAAGGGCTTCCCCTTCGGCATACGCCGGCTGGACAGCGAGGTGGTCGTCCGCGACCCGCTGATGGTGGGTGAGAAGGGTGCGCTGGTGTGTGTCGGCGAGGTGCCGGAAGGCGCCTTCGTACATGTGCTGCGTGGTGCGCCGGAAAACCTGCTCGCCGCCGCCGCCCAGACCGTGCGCAAGGCGGCCGATGCTTTTGACGGCGAGCCGCCGGCGTGCGCGACGCGCATGTTCATCGACTGCATTTCGCGCGTGCTCTACCTCGGCGACGACTTCGGACGCGAGCTGGATGCGGTGGATCGCGGCGAGCCGCTGTTCGGCGCCCTGACGCTGGGCGAGATCGCGAACAGTGGACGCGAGTTTCTCGAGTTCTACAACAAGACCTCCGTCATGGCCCTGATCGAGGGCTGATGCGCGCAATGACATGAATCTCGCCCTCGAGACCGAAATCCTGTTTCGCATTTCGCTGTCGATCGGCGACAGCACGCAGCTTGAGCCGATGACGCGACGCGTGCTGTCGGAGACGCTGCGTCTGCTCAACGCCAGTGGTGCTGCCGTGTATGCGCGCAGCGGCGATGTGCTCGAACCGGTCTGCATGCTGCCGCGTACGCTTGAGCGCAGTGCGCGCTTTCCACCGCTGCGGGCCTGCTGGCCCTCGCCGGCCGATGTGGCCGCTCAGGGGTGGATGAACGTGGCTCTGGATGGCGTCGTCCACCACCTGGTCGAGCTGCCCGAGTTCGGATTGCTGGTGATCGAGCGCAGCGGCCCGGTACTGGAAAGCAGCTTCCTCGACAGCTTTCTTGCCCTGGCTCGCAAGCTGGCCAACGCCTGTCGCGCCTGCATCAACGAACAGGAGCTCTCGCACCAGAGACAACGACTCGAACTGGCTACGTCGGCTGCATCATTGGGGGTGTGGAGCTGGAACCCGTCGAACGGTGTGCTCGAATGGGATGAGCGCATGTGCTGGATGCACCGTATCGAACCGGATACGTTCTCGCGCCGAATCGACATCTGGTTCGAATATCTTTGCCCCGCTGGCATCAAACGGCTTCGCGCCGGGCTGGATGATGCGCTGGCGGGCAGTCGTGCCCTGGACGAGGATCTGGAGTTGCGACAGCCAGACGGCAGTGTGAGGGTCGTACGCGTGCTCGGACGTGCAACCGCGCACCAGATCGCAGGGGTGGCACTCGACGTCACCACCCGGCGGGAAACGAATGATGCCCTGCGCCGGGCGCGCGACGCAGCCGAGGCGGCCAGCCGCGCCAAGAGTGAATTTCTGGCCAACATGAGCCATGAAATCCGGACGCCGATGAATGGCGTGCTCGGCATGCTCGACCTTGCGCAGGACGCGGCAAGCGAGACGGAGTTGCGCGAGTACGTCGCGGTGGCGCGCAGTTCCGCTGAGTCGCTGCTGACCATCATCAACGACATCCTGGATTTTTCCAAGATCGAAGCGGGGAAGGTCGAGATCGAATCCGTACCGTACGACCTGGGCGACCTGCTGGGTGAAGTGGTGCGCATGATGGCCGCGCAGGCAGGGCAGAAATCCCTGCCGCTCAAGCTCGAGTGCGATCCCGGTCTGCCCCGGCTGATCTGCGGCGACCCGGTACGCGTGCGTCAGGTGCTGATCAATCTGGTCAGCAACGCCATCAAGTTCACCTCCCGGGGCAGCGTCACGATCCGGGCTGGCGTGCGCGTCGAATCCGCTGCGCAGGAGCGGCTGTCCATCTCGGTGATCGATACCGGCATCGGTATTGCACCGGACAAGCAGGGTCACGTATTCGAAGCGTTTGCACAGCAGGACAGTTCGACCACGCGAAGTTACGGCGGCACCGGTCTGGGGCTGTCGATTTCCAGCCGCCTCGCCTCGCTGATGAGCGGTCACATCGCCCTCAGCAGTACACCCGGAGAGGGCAGCGTGTTCTGCCTCGATCTTCCGCTCGTGCGCGGCAATTCGGTGCGGGTCGAAGCGATGGCCGCCGGGTCGGAACTGCCGGTTCCTGCACTCAGCATCCTGCTGGTGGAGGACCATCCGGTGAATCAGAAAGTTGCCGAAGCGGTGCTGACGCGCAGCGGTCACCGGGTCACGCTGGCGGAAAACGGCATGCAGGCGCTGGAGATGATGGTCGATGGTGGATTCGACCTGGTGCTGATGGACATGCAGATGCCGGTGATGGGCGGCGTCGAGGCGACGCGGCTCATTCGTGAAATGGAGCGCGAACTCCGGCGCCCGGCGGTTCCCATTTTCGCGATGACCGCAAACGCGCTGGAAGAGGACCGCGTAGCCTGCATCGAAGCGGGCATGAACGATTTCCTGACCAAACCGCTGCTGCCGCGCGTGCTGCGCGAGAAGATCGCGGCGCTGGCAGAAGGCACGTCCGGATGAAGGCCGCGCGCGCAGGGACTGCACATGCCGGACGAAAAAAAAGAGGGGGCCGAAGCCCCCTCCCGTTGCAGCGGTGCTGGCTAAGGATCAGCCGACGCGGCGACGCGCCATCAGACCCATCAGACCGAGTCCGGCGAGGAACATGACGTAGGTTTCAGGTTCCGGCACGGCGGCGATGCGGAACAGTGCATCGTTGCCGCTGGACGGATGCTGAACGTTTACGTAGGCGACGTTCGGATCGAACAGGTCGAAGTAAAGACCCGTCGGCTCCGCTCCCGTGGTGCCCAGAGTGGCCCACACGGCGAGGTTCTCGGCGATGCCGTCACGGTCGGCGTCGGTACCCATCCAGATGTTGGCGCGACCGGAGCCCTGATCTTCGATGATGTAGATGTTGCCGTTCGCATCGATGGCCAGATTGTCCGGGCTGGTGAAGGCGCTGCCCACGGCGGCGCCGGTGGCGGCGTCGAAGGTGTCGCGGCTGGCGAACAGGCTGATGGAATCGTTCGCGAGGTCGAGCGAGAACACCTTGCTGTTGGTCGTGGTGGCGACATACAGGCGCTGGCTGCCGTCGGCCAGGGTCTGGATTTCCAGGTCTTCCGGACGATCGAAGTTGGTGCCGACGAAATCGACCACGTTCGGTGTGGCGCGACCGTCGAGAATCGGCAGGCCGCTGCCGTCCGTCTTTACGATGGTGTTCGCCAGCGCAGCGCCAGTGGCGTTGGTGAGCGCGACCCAGGTGTAGGCGCCGGTGGCTTCCTGCGTCATGCCGTCGCCGACGCGCAGCACCGAGGTCTGACCGGCACCGAAGAAATCGGCACCGTTCGTGGCGTTCGGGTTGGCCGACGTGAACTTGAAGATGTGGCTGTCGTTGCGCTCGTCGATGAAGTAGAAATTGTTGTTGCTGTCGAACGCCAGGCCTTCGTGCGACACGCGGATGTCGGCCGGGCCGATCTTGCGGTGTTCGAAGATCGCGCCGTTGGTTCCGGCGGTCGTCGGGTTGATCACTTCGAACAGGCGACCCTTGGAGCTGGCAACCTGGTTGGGCTCGCTCCACGACTCTTCGGCGGTGAGGTAGGTGCCCCACGGCGTCCAGCGCGATGCGTCACCCGCCACGAAGCCCTGGGTGCCCGATTCGACGATGGTGACGGTGCGCGTGTTGAAGTTGGTGTCCCACAGGTCAACGCGCTGCACGCCGCCCGTGCCGGTTTCGAACGGCATGAACAGGTAGCGGCCGGCGTCCGGGCCGGTACGATTGGTGTCGATCATGTCCCAGTTGCCGCTGTTGCTCTGGCCCAGTGCGAGCTGGTTGGCACGGTTGGCAATCAGGGTCTGGCTGAAGTTCGGCGACGACAGGACGAAAGGTCCGGTCAGTTCGGCGGGCGAGCCCACCGGCAGGACGGTCGTGGTGGCAGCGCCCGGCGTGAAATTGTCGAAATATGTGTTGTCAGCGGCAAACGCCTGCTGGGCGGTTGCGCCCATCAGGCCAATTGCGGCGGCTATGGCGAGTTTGCGGAACTGCATTATTGAACTCCCTGATTGAATGCCTTGCGAACGACAAGGTGGTCGCAGGGTAGTCAGCACGCGTGATGTTGCCGTGATGCAGATCGATGAGGCCACTGGTCCGATCGGCGCATCGTTTGTTAACCCGGCTTAATGTTCGGGGTCTGATGTATGAAAACCCGGCTTGCGCACGTCAGTCGGTGCGGCTGCGCACCCGTATTGGTTCGCGGATGGCCTGTGCGGCGAGCAGGCGGCTCAGCGCGGCGATCGCCGTGTCGGTCAGTTCATGGCCGCGCGACAGCACCATCAACCCGTTGGTACAGCGCACGTCCTCGTCCACTACCCAGCCCGGCACCAGATCACGCACGCGCGCCGCACGGTGGTGGTTCACCTCGCTGCGGAAATCGGCCAGCGCCGTGACGATGTAGTCGGGTATGGGGGGGCGCACGGTGCGCAGCACCTCGCGCGGACTGCGCATGGCCTTGGTGTGGGACCACTCGCGTTCCAGTTCGAGCGCGGCGCGCAGCAGCGGCGCGCCGCGTATCACCTCGAGCGGCGCCTCGGGTGGCGGATTGCTCGACTGATAGCGGATGATTTCGGCCGCCAGTTCCAGTCGGGGGATGGCGGCCACCAGCCGGCTGGCCACCTCCGGATGTTCGCGCAGCAACTTTTTCTCGTCGGTGTTGAGCGGGCGCTGCGCGGCGTCGGCCTGCATCAGTTCGGGCGGTATGCCGACGCACCCGAGCTGGCTCAGCGCCGCTGCGATGCTGTAGATCCAGCCGTCTGACCACTCCAGTCGGGACAGCGCATGCTGCACCGCGGAGTGGGCGAAGGTGGCGCGCTGGAAGGCCCAGGGTGCGACCATGGCGAGCACTTCGGTCAGCGTATTGACCGCCGCGGTGAGCGTGGTTTCGAGCAGTGCCCTCTCGGCGCGCGTCCGGTCGTACTGGCGCACCGCTTCATCGAGCGTGGCGATCAGCGTTTCGGTGGGGCAGGGCTTGCACAGGTAGCGGAAGATGGCGCCGCGGTTGATTGCGGCGATCGACGATTCGACGTCGGCCTGACCGGTCAGCAGAAGGCGTACCGCATCGGGCGCCTGTTCGCGCGCGTGGGCGAGGAAGGTGGCGCCGTCCATGCCCGGCATGCGCATGTCGGACACGATGACGGCGAAGGGTTCGCCCCACTGTATTGCGTCCAGCGCGGCTACACCGCCATTGGCGATCACCACGTCGAAGCGGCCGTGCAGCGCGCGTTCCATGGCCGACAGCAGGTTCGGTTCGTCGTCCACGCAGAGCACGCGCGGCAGGGTGTCTTCAGTCATTTTCGGGTTCCGGGGTGAGTGCGCCATTACAGGCGCTGCCAGTGTGGCCACTGTTCAAGCATGCCGGTGCGTTCGAGATAGCCCAGGTCCGGTGTCTGTCCGTTGGCCAGCGCGACAGCCACGTGCACAGCGCCGGTCAGACCGAAACCGCTGGCAGCGGCACGGCCCGGGTGGGTGTGGCGGGCCACAGCGTCGACGATGTCCATGGGCAGGCCCCACAGGCCCAGCAGATAGGCGCCGATTGCCGCGTGCAGCGGCGTGTCGCAGCCGGTCTTCACTTCCAGCCAGGCATCGTCGCGCAGGTCGGGCACCAGCAGGCCAATGCGGGCGAGAAGCGCCGCAGTCGCCGCCTGGGCGTTGCGCCCGTCGATGATCTGTGCGGCCAGCTTCGAGGCATGCAGCGAGCTGCGCTGCAACTGGTCGACGAAAGGGTCTTCTACCGCATCGGCGAACACCTGCGAGGCGAGTACGAGCAGGCGTACCTGGTCGATGCCCAGCCGGTTGATCGCGTCGCCGACGCTCTTGATCGTGCCGCCGCCGCCGCCGGTGAAATAGGCGGAATTGGCCAGTTGCATGATGCGCGCACTCAGCGCCGGATCGCTACCGAGCAGGCGCGACACCTGGCGGGCGTCGCTGGCCGGGTCGGCCAGCAATCGGGTCAGTTCGGCGAACACGCGCGGTGCTGACGGCAGGCGGTTCACCCGGCCGATGACGTCGAGCACCGACGGATCCGTGAACAGGGCGCGCAGCGATAGCGCGCCTTCCAGCGTGGCGAGCAGCACCGCGTTGTCGCAGGGCTTGGACACGAACTGGTGCGCCACGTCGAGCATGCGCAGCGTGCACTCGGTGTCCGAGTAACCCGACAGAATGATGCGCAGCGTGCCGGGCCATTGCTCGCGCACCTTGCCCAGCAAAGCAGCGCCGTCCATGAAGGGCATGCGCATGTCGGACACGACCACGTCGGCCGGGCAGTCGGCGAGCGCCGCGAGCGCTTCCTGACCACTGGTGAAAAAGCGGCATTCCCAGTCCGCATCGCTCATCGCCAGCGTGCGTTCGATGCCGGCGAGCACCCGGCTCTCGTCGTCTACGAAGACTACTTGCATGGCGCTTCGCCATTGTCGGCGGACAGCGGCAGGCGAATCGTGAAGCAGGTGCCCCGGCCGACTTCGGAGTCGCAGCGGATTTCACCGCCGTGCTTGTCGACCACCGTCGAATAGACGATGGCCAGGCCCTGACCGGTGCCCTTGCCCACCGGCTTGGTGGTGAAGAACGGATCGAAGATGCGGCCGCGGATGCCTTCAGGAATGCCGCCGCCGTCGTCGGCGACGCTGATGGCGATGTGCTGCTCGCCGGCCCGTTTGACCATGATGCGGATCTTGCCCTTTTCGCGCACGCCGCTCTGCAGCGTGTCGGCCACCGCATGCGCGGCGTTGACCACGAGATTGAGGATGACCTGGCCGATCATGTCGCGCATGCAGGACACCTGGGGCAGGTCGTCGGCATAGCGGGTTTCGAGTTCGGCGACGTACTTCCATTCGCTGCGCGCCACGGTGACGGTCGTGTTGATCACGTCGCGGATGTCGAGCAACTCCTTGCCGCCGTTGGATGGGTGCGAGAATTCCTTCATCGCGCTGACGATGCGCGCGACATGCTCCAGCCCTTCTTTCGACTGGGCGAGCGCTTCCGGAATCTGCCGCCGCAGGTAGTCGAGCTTGGTCTTCTTCACCGCAGCATCCACCTCGGCGACCAAGCCGTCGGTGGGTTGGCTCGCGCGAGCCGCCTCAACCACCTTCAGCGTCTTGTCGAGCAGCGTCATCAGGCTTGAGCTCGCCAGGTCGATGAAGCCGATGTTGTCGGCGACATACTGGGTCGGCGTGTTGATTTCATGGGCGATGCCGGCCGCCAGCTGGCCGATGGATTCCATTTTCTGCGCCTGCAGCAGTTGCGACTGCGCCTGCCGCAGGTCGGTCAGCGCCTTCTGCAGTTCCTGGCGCTCGCGTTCGACTTCTTCGGTCTTGAGGGCGATCACCTTGCCCAGGCTGAGGTTCTGTTCGAGCAGGGCGAAGGACGACGTGGTACTGCCGTCGGCCTGTTGCTGGATGCGCTTTTTCAGTACTTCGATGGTCTTGTCGCGCGCGCGCAGCTTGCGTTCGAAATCGGCGGCAGCGAGCGCGTCGGCGGCCAGTGCGTCGGGTGCGGGGGAAATGGAAATGGACATGGACATGGTCAGCCTCCGATAGCGATCGCGGTCAGCGTCTGGTTCACATGCACGCCGTTGTACTGTTCACCATAGGTGAAGAATCCGAACACGCGGTTCTGCACCATCAACTTGCTCATGTCCTGGTCGATCAGCGTTTGCTCGAATTCCAGCCGGCGCAGGATGCAGTCGCAACCGATCACCAGCGCCGGCTCCGGCATCGTGCGGTGCAGTTCGGCGAAGGCGGCGGTGATCGTCTGCAGCGGGTCGAGCGCCTTGCCGATGGTGACGATCAGCCCCTCGTCGATCGCGCAGTAACAGGGCAGCGACAGGTCTTCGTTCACCTTCTGGATGGACCGCACATAGGCATTCCCGCCAATGGTCAGCACCAGCGGGTGGCGCGAGAACACACAGGGAGTCAGGTCGGCCAGCGACAGGCCGAGCGCGTCGGCATAGGCGAGCGCCGCCGGCTCGCCGTCCATTTCGAGGATGATGCGGTTTTCCGGGTCGGCCGCAGTGATCACCAGTTCGACCGGACCGGGGGCGAAGTGCTGCGTCTTGAAGGCGGTCACCGGCTGTTCGCTGGCGAACAGCGCAAATACCGCGGCGTCCGACAGGAAGCGGCCGTCTCCGGCATAGACGTGGGTGTGCTTGAAGTTCAGGTTGTCGCCAGCCGAACCGCCAATGATCGGCAGGTTGCCGACCATCCGGTACAGCTCGGCGACCAGCCGTTCTTCGACCATCGACAGGCCATCGACCAGCAGCATGCCGAAGCGGTGCAGTTGGCGGTCGTTTTCGCGCGTCGCGCGGATGTCGTTTGCGATGACGGCCACCTGTTCGGCGTAGGTGACCAGCGGTGTGATGAGGTACGGGCGCAGGTGGATGCCGCCTCCGGCGAAGGCCACGCCCAGGATGCCCGAAGGGTGGAAACCGTCGGGACCGAAGTGGCCGCACGAGGTGCAGCCTATCGTCGGGCAGGTGAAGGTGTCCTGCAGAGCCCGCCCCAGCGCCTGCAGGTCGAAATCCGGGGAGCAGAAGAAAAGGACGGCGTCGATGTCAGGTCCATCGATCAGCGCGGCCAGTTCCGCCACGGCCTGCGCCGGGTCCGTCGATTCACTGGCGCCAAACCGGGTGTTGATGGTCATTGATGCTCTCCTCCTGTGAGCATCGGTTAACGACACCCGCCGGCCCGCCTGAAGCAGGGAGGCTGCCGTTCGTCGGCGGGCTAGCGGTTGGCGTGGGTGGCGGTGAACACCGCCACGAATACTTCGCGCAGGAACAGGCTCAGCGACAGGATCAGCGACAGCATCGCCAGCACGAAGAAGCCGGCCAGCAGGTCGGACAGCACGACGGTGAACAGCACGCCGAAGAAGGCGCACGACACCACCAGACAGACCATCAGCGCCGACAGCACGGCGAACAGCACCGCCAGATAGACCAGGCGCGCACGCTGCGACAGCAGCGCAAGTTCGGTCGCATTGCTCATCGTTTCGTCTTCGCACTGCTTGCCGCCACGCGCCAGCACCACACGGCGACGGTCGATGATGCGACCGAGCCGGTTGTTCAGCGTACCGATCAGCGTGGCGATCGCGGTCAGCAGGAAAACCGGCGCCACGGCCAGGCCGATGGCGTGCGTGATGGTGTCGATGGTGGTCTGCAGAACCATGGTCGTGCCTTACGGAATCTTGAAATCGAGTTCGAACTTTGCGCCGTCGTCGAGCGCCAGCGTGCGGGTCAGCCAGGGCATGACGGTCTTCAGCGTGGCCGGCAGCGTCCACGGCGGATTGACGATGAACAGGCCGCTGCCGTGCATGCCGAAGCCGTCCGGCGACGGCTTGCGCGTGGTCAGCGTCACATGCAGCCAGGCAGGTACCGGCAGGCGCTTGAGCTTGGCTGGCAGGTCGCGCGATTCCATGCGGTGCAGCTGCGGGTACCACAGGCAGTAGGTGCCGCCCGGAAAGCGCGTGTTGGCGTCGCGCAGCGTTTCGAAGGCCAGCCGGTAATCTTCGCGGATTTCGTACGGTGGGTCGATCAGCACCAGCGCGCGGCGCGGCGGCGGTGGCAGCAAGGTGCGCAGGCCGGAAAAGCCGTCTGCTTTCTCGACTTTCACGCTGCGGCCGGCTTCGGCGAAGGCGGCGTTCAGCAACTTGTTGTCGGCGGTGTGCAGCTCGAACAGGCGCATCCGGTCGTCGTCGCGCAGCAGCGCGCGCGCAATCATCGGCGAACCCGGATAGGCGCGCAGCTTCGCGCCGCTGTTGAACGCGCGCACCAGATCGACATAGGTCGCGAGCTGCGGCGGCAGGTCGGGTGCCGACCACAGCTTTGCGATCCCGCCGGCGTACTCGGCGTTCTTGGCCGCGAAACCGCTGTCGAGCGCGTAGCCGCCGGCTCCGGCGTGCGTGTCGATGTACCAGTAGGGTTTGTCCTTCTGGTTCAGGTGCTGAAGCAGTTCAACGAGTACGAAGTGCTTGAGCACGTCGGCCGGGTTGCCTGCATGGAAGGCGTGGCGGTAGCTGAGCATGGCGGGGCGGGGATTGTGGCCGCCGAGTATACGCCGGCCGCCACCGCCTTCAGCGGGCTTCGCGGCACGGGCTGGCTTCGAAGCCTTGTGTGGTGTTCGGTCCGGTGGTCGGCCGCAGTTGTTGGGCATCGCTGCGCTCACCCCAACCTACGAAGTGCGTCACCCTGTTGCGGTGGGCACAGTGTTGCCCGGCATCCCCGGGAAGGCGGCGAGCATGCGCGAGACGCAGTTCCACCCCCGTAGGTTGGGGTGAGCGCAGCGATGCCCAACGTCACCCCGAAAAAAACGCGCGACACACCCGAACCCGGTGCCACACCAACACCACCCGGCCGACGCGACACGCCCGAGCCCGGCGCCACGCCCGTAGGTTGGGGTGAGCGCAGCGATGCCCAACGTCCCCCGGAAAACGCGCGACACACCCAAACCGGTGCCACACCCGCAGGTTGGGGTGAGCGCAGCGATGTCCAGCGTCACACGAAAGACCGGCGGCGACCCCTCCGGTCCTTGATACTCAGACCACGAAGCGGCCGACGTTATCCTGCAGCTGGCCCGCCAGCTTTTCCAGACCGAGTGTTTCGCCGTCGGCGCGCCGGGTGACATCGGCATTCTGTTCCGCCATGCCGGCGATGCGTTCCACGCCCTGCGCCACACTCTGGCTGGCGCTGCTCTGTTCGCGTGTGGCGGCGGCGATTTCCTTCATCGCCGCAGCGGTGCGTTCGCTCTGCTCGCTGATGACGCGCAGCACGGCACCGGCTTCGGTTGCCCGGCTGACGCCGGTGGCGACCTGACCGCTGACTTCGGAGATGCGCTGCACGACCATGTCGGCGTCGGCCTGCACGCTGCTGACCATGCTGGCGATCTCCTTCGTCGAGGCGGCCGTGCGTTCGGCCAGCTTGCGCACTTCGTCGGCCACCACGGCGAAGCCGCGGCCGGACTCGCCGGCACGCGCCGCTTCGATGGCCGCGTTGAGCGCCAGCAGATTGGTCTGTTCGGCGATCTCCTGGATGATGCGGCCGACGTTCGAGATTTCGCGTGTGCGACCGGCCAGATCGGTCACGGCGGTCGAGGCGTCATTGATGTCGCGGGCGATGTGCTGCATGCCATCGACCACGGCGTGCAACTGCCGCTCGCCGTCCATCGCGGCGCTGCGCGCCTCGCGGCTGACCGCATCGGCCACGCCGGCGCTGTCGGCCACGTGGGTGATACTGACCGACAGTTCTTCGATTGCGGCGGCAAGGCCGGCAGCGGCGCTGCTCTGTTCGGTCGAACCTTCGACCACTTCGCTCGAGCCGGCACGCAGCGAACGCGCCGCTGCGCCCACCGCGCGGGCAGCGTCTGCCGTGGCGGTGATCAGCGCGGCCGTCTTGCGCGTCGCTTCGTTGATCTGCACGGTGATCTGGTCAAGTTCATTGCGGCTTTCGCCGGACTTCACGGCGAGGCGCTGGCTGAAATCGCCATTGCCCAGCCGGGTCATCGCCGCCGAAACATCCTTCAGCCGCACCAGCCGGCTGTGTGCCAGCCACCACGTAAGCGCTGCCAGAAGCAGCGCTGCACCGATGCAGATCATGATCAACTGGTTGCGCAGTTGCACACCGGCGGCCGTGAATTCAGTTACATGCGCGCCGGACGACACGACCCAGCCCCAGGTCTCCGACGTGCGGAAGGTGGCGAGCTTGGGTGCCAGGCTGCCGTTTGCGAGCGGCCAGTCGTGCACCAGCTGACCATTCTTCAGGTCGAGCTGCTGTGCGATGACGCCGGTCAGTGCCGGGTTGCCGATGTCGGCGATCGACTTTCCGGCGTGTTCCGGGTGCAGGATCATTTGGCTGTTGTCCGCCGACTCACCCGGCTTCACGATGTACAGATAGCCGGTGTCGCCGATGCGCAGGGTTTTCAGCGACGCGAACAGCTGGTCGATGCCCTGTTGAACGTCAACCCGTGCCGACAGCGCGCCGACCACGTTGCCCGAGGCATCCTTGATCGGTTCCAGCGAGGAGATGTAGAAGCGGCCGTTGCGGACCACGACGCCCGAATAAGGCTTGCCGGCCAGTAGCGTGTCGGTTTCCTTGCTCTTGTTGATGGCCTTGCCGGCCATCGACTTGCCGTCCTTGTCCTTGAGCAGCGTTGCCACACGGACGAACTCGTCACCGACGCGCACCATGATGGCCGGATCGGCACCGATCAGGTCGCGCAGCCCGCTGACCCGGTCGGTGTCTCCATTGAGTACCGCGCCATTGACGCGTGCGATGCGTACCGCGCCGTAGCTGCCCATTGCCATCGTGTCCTCGCCGATCACCACGTCACCGCCGAGCCCGCGTTTCAGTGCGCTCATGCCTTTTTCGGCACTGGCCATTGCATTCTGATAGCTCAGGTCGAGCAGCTTCACCGTGGCATCGGCCTGCTCACCAAGATGGGCTTCTGTCTGCTGCAGCGTGGCACGCTGGGTGGACATCGATACGATGAGGATCAGCGACGCAAAGATGACTGCGCAGAGCAGACCGATCGAAATCGAAAGCTGATGTACCACCGAAAGGCGGTTGAATGCGTTCATGAGGGGTCTCCTGTAGGTCCCTGCAGTGCCTTGAGTGGCCGCGCGAGGCGATTTGCCAAGAGATTCACGGCACGGGCGCGGAAAACTGGAGTCAGGCGATCCGGTCGGTTGTGCAGCCGGCCTGGAGAAGGCGTGCGAGCACGCCTTCCGGTCCGGTCAGGTGGGAGGCGCCGAAAGCGGCAAATACGCCGCCCTCGCGCATCTGCGGAAGCAGGCGTTCCACGAACCGCTGATTGCGCTGGCCGAGCAGCGACTGCATGAACACGTCGGCATGACGCCGCAGCGCCGGGTCATTGCCGATCAACCGGCTGTTGATGCGCGCCAGTTCGCCGGTGTCGCCGGCCAGCCAGGCGTCGGTCATCGGTGCCACACCGGCCTGGATTTCGTCATGCCGGCGCGCGCTGTCGATCAGCAGCGCCATGACTGTCGCCTCGGGCAGGCGCGCGATCGCATCGATCTGTTCCTGCACGTTTTCGATCGGCAGGATCTTCCGGCCGGCGGCACGGGCGCGGCGCACCAGCACCTCGTCGAGCGTGGGCTGCGCGCCGCCGACGGGCTGCAGCAGCGTCACCAGCGCCGCCCACGGCCGCAATCGCGTCTGCACGCGTTCGTCGACGCCGTGCAGCGCCAGCCTCTGCGACACCTGCGGCCAGTGCTTCCTGCCGACCTTTTTCGGCAGGTCGTCGGTGTCCGAAGTGCTGGCGGCCATGAAGGCATTCACGGCATCGGCGTCGGCCACCAGTTCCGGCATGAATACGCGTGCCGCGTCTATGTATGTATACAGCGGAGCCGCACGGTCGATCACGCGTGGCTCACCGCTGTGCAGCGTTCCGAACAGATGACTGACCGGCGCGTCACCGAGCGTGATCTTCCACAGCAGGCCCTGATCGTACGGACCGGTCGGCGCGGCGCGCAGTGCTGTCGGCAGCGTGCTTGCCAGAGCCACGGCACCGCACTGACGCAGGAACAGGCGGCGCGCTGTCATGTCGTCCAGGCGCCGCGGATCGCGGCGATGCCGTGCGCACCGCTGGCGTGCGCGGCCTGCCTGTGCGATGTATCGAGTCCGCCGATGGCAAACACCGGAATGCCGCATGTCGCAACCAGTGATGTCAGCGTGGCCCAGCCCATGCCCGCTGCGTCGGGATGGGTGGCGGTCGGCAAAACCGGGCCGACCACCGCGTAGTCGAGTCCGAGCCGCGCAGCCTGCGCGAGTTCGTCGGCCGTGTGGCAGGACGCACCGACCCATTCGAAGTCGGGGCGGGCCGCCAGCGCGGCAAGCTGCGCCGACTTCAGATGCACGCCATCGGCCCCGAATGCGCGCGCGAGCGCCAGCTCGCCGTTGAGAACGGCCGGCGAGCCGCCGGCGTGCGCCAGCCGGATCGCCTCGGCGGCGAAGGCCTGCGTCGCGTCATCCATGACCGGTTCGCGGATCTGCAGCATCAGCCTCTGCCGCGCGCAGGCGCGGCGGATGGCGTCGAGCTGCGCTGCATGACCTATCTGCCAGGCGTGGGTGACGGCCATGAAACCGGGCAGGCGCAGCGATTTGAGCACCGGACCGTTGGCCGGCAGCATCGGCCCGACGGTCAGCACATCTGCCTGTTGCCAGCTCAGCGCGCTGTGCACATGATCGTGCAACTCGCCGCTCCACGATTCGACGCGGAAGAAGTGCAGCCTCACATGCGCGTGTTCATACGCGTGCGACAGCGTCAGCCAGGGCGAACATTCGAGCACGCGGATGCCCAGTTCCTCGTCCAGCTCGCGCTTGAGCGCATCGACCGGCGCTTCGCCCGCTTCCACCTTGCCGCCGGGAAACTCCCAGTAGCCGGGGTAGAAGGTGCCCGGCGCGCGCTGGCCGAGCAAGAATTCCCGCCCGCGTGCGCTGTCCCGGATAATGACGGCCGCCGCGACGGCGACCTGCTTGCGTTCGGTCATGCGTCAGCCCTTCAAGCGCTCACTTTGCCGCATGCTGCCCCGCCCAGTCGCGCGCGAACTGCCAGGCGACGCGGCCGCTGCGCGAGCCGCGTTCCAGCGTCCAGCGCAGCGCATCGGCGCGGCAGGCTTCGATCTGTTCCGGCGGCACGCCGAGTTTCTTCAGCCAGTGGCGCACGATGTCCAGATACGCCTCCTGATCGAAGGGGTAGAACGACAGCCACAGGCCGAAGCGCTCGGACAGCGAAATCTTTTCCTCGGTCGCTTCGCCCGGATGAACTTCGCCGTCGACATGCTTCGCTTCGTTGTTCTCGGAGAAGTATTCCGGCATCAGGTGACGCCGGTTCGACGTCGCGTAGATGAGCACGTTGTCGAGCACTGCAGACACCGAGCCGTCGAGAATGCTCTTCAGTGCCTTGTAGCCAGGCTCGCCGGATTCGAACGACAGGTCGTCGCAATAGATGATGAAGCGCTCGGGCCGGTTGGCGATCAGGTCGGTGATGTCGGGCAGGTCGACCAGATCGTCGCGGTCGACCTCGATCAGGCGCAGGCCTTTCTTCGAAAAATCATTCAGCAGCGCCTTCACCAGCGAACTCTTGCCGGTGCCACGCGCGCCGGTCAGCAGCACGTTGTTGGCCGGCTTGCCTTCGACGAACTGCTTGGTGTTGGTGGTGATGCGCGCCTTCTGCACGTCGATGTCCTTCAGGTCGGACAGGCGCAGCTTGTGCGGGTGGGCGACCGGTTCCAGCCGGCCGCGACCGTTGCTGCGCCGCCAGCGGTAGGCGGTCGCCTCCCAGTCGGGTGGCGCCGGCGGCGCCGGGATCATGTGTTCGAGGCGATCGAACAGCGCATGCGCGCGGGCGATCAGGCTTTCGAAACCGTCACGGTCTGTCATGGTCATCCTTCTTGTCGGTGAGCGCCTTCGGCGGCTCGGTGTCGGAGGCGTCCTTTTCCTTGCGCGGCAGCGTCCACCACAGGATGAACAGCAGCAGGGCCAGCGCAACGCCGGCTTCGAGGAGGAATATCCACATGGGTGAAGTGTCTGCGAAACGTCCGTCTTGAATGCGGCGGTCCGGCAGGACCGCTGCTCGTTATCATTGCACCCTCAGCGTCTGCGGGCGCGCCAATCTAAAGCACATCACGATGTTCCAGCAAATCCGCCGCGGCGTCCGGCTTGCCTTGCTCGCTTCGGCCAGCGCATTGCTCGCCGCCTGCGCCTCGGCCCCGAGGCCCGGGCCGGCGAGCCCGGTTGCCGCGCAGTCCTGCCCGGATGTGCAGCCTGCCGCCGCGACGCCGCAGGTCTGCCCGACCTGCCCGGCGTGCGTCGCCTGCCCGGTCTGCCCGCCGGCTGCACCGGTGCCCGAAGCAAAGCTGCCACCACGTCTGGTGGCCGCCGAGTGGTCTTCGCTCGAAGGCTGGGCCGACGACGATCTGCGCGAGGCCTTGCCGGCACTGCGCGCCAGCTGCAGCGCACTGGCCAGTCGCGCCGATTGGCGCGCGCCGTGCGCCGCGCTCGCGTCGCTCGCCCAGGAAGACAGCGTTGCGGTGAGGGCGTTCTTCGAATCCGCCTTTCGCCCGTGGCAGTTGCTCAATGGCGACGGCACCGACCAGGGGCTGGTGACCGGCTATTACGAACCGCTGCTGCGCGCGAGCCGCTCGCGCGGCGGTATATATATGCACCCGATACATGCCGTGCCGGACGATCTGCTGGTGATCGACGTCGCCGGCCTGCATCCGGATCTGAAGCATCTGCGACTGCGCGGCCGCGTCGAGGGGCGCAAGGTGGTGCCTTACTGGTCGCGCAGCGAACTGGATGCACGTGCAGCCGAGCTCGACCGCAAGGCGCTGTTCTGGGCGGCCGACGCGCTGGATGTGTTCTTCCTGCAGGTTCAGGGTTCCGGCCAGGTGGAGCTGCCGGACGGCAGCCGGGTACGTGTGGGCTACGCTGACCAGAACGGCCACAGCTATCAGTCGATCGGCCGCTGGCTGGTCGATCAGGGCGAGTTGAAGCTCGAACAGGCGTCGATGCAGGGCATCCGGCAGTGGGCGCGCGCCAACCCGTCGCGGGTGGCGACTATGATGGCGGCCAATCCGAGCTATGTGTTCTTTCGCGAACTGCCGATCGGCAAGCAGGCCCCGGGGCTGCCGGAAGGGCCGCTCGGTGCGCTCGGCGTGCCGATCGCCGGAGAACGGGTGATCGCCGTCGATCCGCGCAGCGTGCCGCTGGGCGCGCCGGTGTGGCTGGACACGACACGTCCGAACAGTGCCGACCCGCTGCGTCGCCTGATGATGGCGCAGGACACCGGTGGCGCGATCAAGGGAGGCGTACGCGCCGATTTCTTCTGGGGCTTCGGTCCGGAGGCCGGTGCGCTGGCGGGCCGCATGCGCCAGCAGGGCCGCATGTGGGTGCTGCTGCCGGTCGGCGTCACGCCGCCGTAAGCGGCGGGATGACAGGGAGGGTTGGATGAACGATCAGGCGGACGGCCACATTCTCAGCGCGTGCGAACACGGCGTCGCGACGATCACCATTGCGAACCCGGCGCGACGCAATGCGTTTTCGGTGGCCATGCTGCAGGCCATGCGCAAGGCGGTCGAGGCGAGCCTGGCCGACCCGGACTGCCGCGTGCTGGTGCTGCGTGGCGCCGGTGGCAGTTTCAGCGCCGGCGGCGACATCAACGATTTTCGCGCCACCCTGTATCTGGAGGCGCCGGCGCGGCTTGATGCCTTCCGGGCGCTGATCGAAAACTGGGTCAATCCTGTCATTCTCGCGCTGCGCCGTGCGCACCAGCCGGTGCTGTCGGTGGTGCAGGGCGCCTGCGCCGGCTACGGTCTGTCGCTCGCGCTGGCGTCCGACTGCGTGATCGCCGCCGACGATGCGGTGTTCAGTACCGCCTATACCGGGCTGGCACTGCCGTGCGACGGCGGTCAGTCGGTGTTCCTGATGCAGGCGCTGGGCGAGCGGCGCGCGCGCGAACTGATGTGGTCGGCGCGGCGTGTCGCGGCGCCGGAAGCGCTGGCGCTCGGGCTGGTCGAACAGGTGGTGCCGGTTGCCGGGCTGGATGGCGCTGCGCAGGCGCGCATCGCGCACTTCGCCAACGGACCGCGTCACGCACTGGCGGAAATCAAGCGCCTGCTGGTGGCTGCCGGTCCGTCACTCGAAGCGCAGCTCGCGGCCGAGGCGCTGGCTTTCGCGCGCTGCGCGGCGACGATGGACTTCGTCGAAGGGGTGACGGCGTTCTCCGACAAGCGCGTACCGGTGTTTCGCGGGCGCTGAACGTTCAGTCGTTCACGACGCTGCAGCGCCTTCATGCCGAGGCACGGGCCGGCATTCGCCGGATCGCCGTCCGGCCGTGGAGCCGGTCCACCGCGGCGGCTTCCGTTGTGGCATCCGGCCCTGCAATGGATTCAAGCTGATTCGGCTCCAGTCGATATCAATGACGTGCCGCCATCGATGCTCCGCCTTGTCGACGGCGTGGTGACGTTTGCCGACGAGCCTGCGGGCGGGTTTTTGCCCGGTCCGCCTGCATTCCGAGAAACAGTTCCCAAAGAAATGGTCGATTCTGACCGTTATCGATAAAGAATTTGTTGTGCTGACCTGAGCGGGCGCAGCGCGAAGCGCGCCCGGGTTCCGAACCTACGATGCCGTGCAGCATCGACCACTGATTCCGGCGAGACGATGAACAACAGCGAAGCGAGCATGATCGAGGCGGTGGCGCAGGGCGTCAATGCGCCCGGTGTCGTCAAGGAAGTGCTGTTCAAGGACATCGGTCTCAAGATCGGCGACCGGCTCATTCTTGAACCGCCGCCCAAGCTCGGCGAACAGCTTGGTATGGTCAAGCTGATCGGCTATGTCAACGATGTGAGCGTGCTGGTCACGATGCCAGATACCCGCGCCTGGGCCGGCCCGCCGATCGAAGGCGATGAATTCGCGGTGCGCGCGTTTTCGGGCCGTCACGCTTATGGCTTCTCGACCGCGGTGTGCAAGCGCTCGGTCAATCCCTTTGAATACCTGCATCTGCAATTCCCCCGCCGCATCACGATGCGCCAGATCCGCAATGCGGAGCGGATTGCCACGACCATCAGCGCACGTGTTCTCGACGGCGCCGAGCCGGTATCGACCACGGTGACCAACCTCAGTGCCACCGGTGCCGAAGTGCGCGCCTGGGATCCGCCGCGTGCCATCGGGGAAACAATCTCCCTGGAATTGATTCTCGACATCCACAAGGTGCGGACCCGTGTGGTGGTCAGCGCAACCATCCGCAACACCCACGACATCGTCGATACCGGCGAGGGGGCTTACGGCGTCGAGTTTTCCGACGTCAATGCGCAGACCAACATTTTCCTGAAGAGCTTCGTTTACCAGAATCTCGTGGAGCAGCCGCACAAGCGCCTTTGACCCGCATGGCCCGGTGCCGGGCGCATGACGGCCGGCGTCAGCGGGCGCCGATAGGCGAGAACCGCGCTTGCGATGTACTGTCCTGTCTGTTGCAGACAACAGGAATCGCAGTCATGGAACGTAACAGGCACACCACCCACATGCGCGCAGCGCCGGCCGGGCCTTTTGCAAAGCTGTTCGCCGCGCTGGCCGGCGTGGTCCTGCTGGTGCTCGGTCTGATGTTTTCCGTGGTGATCATCGCTGTCGCGATCGCCTTCGGTCTGATCATATGGGGCTGGATGTGGTGGAAGACGCGTGCGTTGCGCCAGCAGATGCGCGAACAGATGGAAGCACGCATGGCGGCCGGCGAGGGCGCGTCGGCGCCGTATTCCGACGGTGAAGGACCGCAATCGAGCGGACGCGTGATCGAAGGTGAGGTCATCCGCGCCGACGATCCCCCGCCGCCGGAGCGCTGACTGCACACCCTGTCAACATGGAGTGCCCGCCCCGGCGCTCTTTTTTCTTCAATGTCCGTCCGGAAATGTCCATGACAGAGTTCGTCCATCGCGTCGGCCTGGGTTTTCTTGCCGAGCCCTGGATCACCCGCATCATCATCATCCTGGCGGTCACGGCTGCGGCCAATCTGCTGGCTGAATTCCTGCTGCGTCACGTCCGCCGTGTCACGGTACGTACGGTCACCGTATGGGACGACGCGCTGGTGGGCTGCGCAAGCCGGCCCATGCTGGTCGTCATCTGGCTCATCGGGCTGTCACTGGCCGTTGACATCCTGCGACGCCACGTCGACGAACCCTTCCTCGAATACGTGGTGCCGTTGCGCAACATCGGCATCGTCATCTGCCTTGCCTGGTTCCTGCTGCGCTTCATCGGACGCGTCAGCGAAAACATCGTCGCCGCGCGACTCGTGCGCGGTGACGAGATCGATCGCACCACGGTCGACGCGCTGAGCAAGCTCGGCCGGCTGGTGGTGGTGGTGTCGGCGCTGCTGCTGTGCCTGCAGACGCTCGGGGTGAGCATCGCGGGGGTGTTGACGCTGGGCGGTATCGGCGGCATCGCGGTGGGTTTTGCCGCAAAGGATCTGCTCGCCAATTTCTTCGGCGGGCTCACCATCTATCTCGATCGGCCGTTCAGCGTCGGCGAATGGATACGCTCGCCCGACAAGGCGATCGAAGGCACCGTGGAGTACATCAGCTGGCGCCACACGCGCGTACGCGCCTTCAACAAGAACCCGATCTATGTGCCGAACGCGCTATTTACCACCATCGTGGTGGAAAATCCTTCGCGCATGACCAACCGGCGCATCCGCGAGGTCGTCGGCCTGCGCTACGACGACCTGCCGCAAGTGGCAGCCATCGTGAACGACATCCGGGCCATGCTGCAAGCGCATCCCGACATCGACACCGAACAGACGCTGATCGTCAATTTCAACGCCTTCGCCGCGTCGTCGCTCGACATCCTGATCTACACCTTCACCCGCACCATCATTTGGGTCGAGTACCACATGGTCAAGCAGGATGTACTGCTGAAGATTGCCGACATCGTTGCGCGGCACGGCGCGCAGATCGCTTTCCCGACGCAGACGCTGCATGTCGATCTGGAGCCGCCGCCGGACGCTGCGCGGGCTTGATCCGGATCAAGCGATGTGTGAAGACGGGGTTTAAGATACATATAAAATATATGTTCAATCCGGTCTTCAACATCCAACCTCCGGAGCCCGATCATGGCCACCCTGCTGTCCATACAGGAAGCGGAACCGCCCCTGCCGCATGCGCCTTCGTGGTCCGCCTTTCTTGAACTCGGTTTTCGCCCGGTCTATCTGGCCGGCGCGCTGTGGGCGCTGATCGCGGTCGGGCTGTGGATATTCGCGCCGCACTGGCTGAACGGCCCGCTTGCCGGCGTGGCCTGGCACGCGCATGAAATGCTGTGGGGCTTCGTGGCCACCATCGCGGTCGGCTTCCTGATGACGGCGGGCGCCGCCTGGACCGGCATCAATCCGGTGCAGGGCCGCGCGCTGGCCATCCTGTGCGCACTGTGGCTGGTGGCGCGGCTGGGCTTTCTCGCCGGTGACGGGGCGCCTTTCCTGATCGGCACCCTTGCCGAACTGCTGTTCTTCACCCTGGCTGCCGCGGCACTGCTGCGCGCCGTCGTGGTGTCGCGCAATGTGCGCAACTACGCCGTCCCGCTTCTGCTGCTGGCACTGGGCGTGTCCGATGCCCTGTTCCTGCTGGCCGCGCATGACGGCGACTACGCACTGCTGATGCGCCAGTTCAACGCCGGCCTGCTGATCATGACGCTGATCGCGCTACTGGTGGCGCGCCGGGTCATTCCGTTCTTTGCCATGCGCGCCGTCCCGGGCCTGCAGATTCCGATGCAGCTGCGCAGCGGCCACATCCAGCTCGGTGCCAGCGGCATCGCCGTGTTGTGCCTGCTGGCCGATCTGCCGATCGCGCAGGCACTGGCGCTGGCGGTGGCCGGCGCCCTTTCGCTGCAGCACTGGCTCAGCTGGAAACCGCAGGCCGTGCTGCACAAGCCGCTGCTGTGGATATTGTATCTGGGCTACGCCTCGCTCGGCATCGGCCTGCTGCTTGCCGCAGCATCCGTCGCGGACTTCGGCGCGCGGCCGGCGCTGCACATCCACGTGATTGCGATGGGCGGCTTTTCGCTGCTCATCATCGGCATGATCACACGCACCGCACTGGGGCACCTCGGGCGGCCGCTGGAAACCGATCGCAGCATGGTCGCCAGCTACGTGCTGGTGATCGTGGCCACGGTACTCAGGCTGCTCGCGCTGCAACCCTCCGCCGCCGCCATCCACCTGCTGCATGTTGCCGCGTTGCTGTGGGTGACGGCCTTCGCGCTCTATCTGTGGCGCTTCCTGCCGATGATGATCCGGCCGCGTGCCGATCGCCCGGCGCCGGCCGCTGTGGCGGTGGCCACGCCTGTGACCATCGTCCGCCCGGGGCGCTGAACCATGCGTCTGACCACGATGACCGATTACGCGCTGCGCCTGCTGATGCACGTTGGCCAGCATCCGGACCGCCTGTGCACGATTGCCGAGGTCGCGCACGCGCATCAGGTGTCCGTGGCGCACCTGATGAAGGTGACCCACCAGCTCGGTCTGGCCGGCTGGATCGAAACCGTGCGCGGCAACGGGGGCGGCATGCGGCTCGCGCACGCGCCGGAGGCGATCGGCCTGGGTGCCGTGGTGCGCAGCGTCGAACCCGACTTCAGACTGGTCGAATGCCTCGATGGCGGCGGTCAGTGCCGGCTGCTGGGCGGTTGCCGTCTGGCCGGGATATTCGAAGACGCGCTGCAGGATTTTCTCGCCCGTCTGGACCGCCATACGCTGGCCGACATCCTGCCGCCGGCCGCGCCTCCCGGGGCGAGCGGGATAGCTTTCCCGACCCGGCAGAAGGTGTCGTGATGCCCACCGAAGACGAACTGCGGGCCGCGCTGCACACCGTTGCGGACCCGGAACTGGTCGAAAGCATCGTCGAACTGGGACTGGTCAAGTCGATTCTCATTGGTGAGGCGCGCGTCGACGTGGTGCTGATACCGACCAGCGCGACCTGCCCGATGGGCGAGCTGATCATCGAGGATGCCACGTCGGCGCTGCGTGCCGTCTGCCCGCCGGGCTGGATCGTCCAGGTCGAATTCGACTGGGATTGCGCATGGCACCCCGGCCGCATGAGCCCGGCCCTGCGCGAGCGGTTCGGATGGTGAGCATGACGACGCCCGCGCTGTGGCGCACCGGCATCGCGGTGTGTGCGCTGCTGGCGGTGTCCGCCATGCTGGCCGGCATCGCCGCCGGTCTGGTTCGTTTCGGTGTGCCGATACCGGCGGTGCCGGTCGCGCTGCACGGGGCGGTGATGATCTGCGCCGTGTTCGGCACCGTCATTTCGCTCGAGCGCGCGGTGGCGCTGCAGCGTCTGCCCGGCCTGTTGTCACCGCTGGCGGCAGGGCTCGGCGGGCTCGCCGCGTGGGCGATCGGCTCCGTGGCCGCGGCGCAGATGCTCTGGGCATTCGCGGCCGCGGCGCTGGTGCTGCTCTACCTCCATGCCGGACGCAGCCGCGCGTGGTCGCTGCACCTCGTGGTCGAAATGGCCGGCGCGGTGTGCTGGCTGATCGGCGTGCTCGTCTGGGCGGCCGGAGACCTGGCGGCAGCCGTCATGAGCTGGGTCGCCTTTCTCGTGCTGACCATCGCCGGCGAACGTCGCGAACTGATGCAGATGATCCGCCTGCCGCGCATCGCCCGCGTGCTGTTCGTGCTGGCGGTGGCGATGGTGCTGCTGTCGGTCGTCCTGTCACCGGTGTGGGCGGCGCTGGCAGCACTGCTGCTCTGGCTGGCCTGCGCGCTGCTCGCGCTGTGGCTGCTGCGCTGGGACATGGCGCCGCGCAAATGGTCGGCGCCCGGCTGGCCCGGCCATGTCGCGCAGTGCCTGACGGTCGGCTATGTGTGGCTGCTGGTCGGTGCGCTGCTCGGGCTGTACGGCGTGCTGTCACCGGGCCCGCTGCCCGCGGCCGGGTTGCACGCCGTGCTGCTCGGCTTCGTGCTGGCGATGGTGTTCGGCCACGCGCCCATCATGCTGCCGGCACTGCTGCGCCTGCGACCGGTGTATTCGGCCTGGGCGCGGGTGCCGCTGTGGCTGCTGGCGGCCAGCCTGTTGCTGCGCCTGGGCGCCAGCCCGTCCGGCGACCTGTCTGCGCTGGCCCTGGCCGGCATCGGTCATGCGCTGGCCATCGTGCTGTTCGGCGCTGTCATGGTCGCAGCCGTGCGGGGCAAACTGTCATGATGCATTCTGTGCAACGCCGCCTTGTTCCTCTCGTTCTCATTCCATCTTGCGGAGACCTGCCTTGACAGCAACTTTCGACGGCCTGATCGCGGCCATGCGCGAAGAAACCGAACCGCAGCGGCTGCTGATGGTATTCACCGTGGCCGAACTGCCCGACGACGCCTCGGCCGAAGAGCGCGCGCGCTTCGAAGCCGGGCAGGGCGGTGCGCTGGTGCCCTACGTGTGTGTGGACAAGACGCTCGACGAGTTGCAAGGCTTCGCGGCCCTGCTCGAAGAGACGGCCACCTTCGATACGCAGTGGGCCATCGTGTTCGTGGCTGCCCTGGCAGGACGCGACGGCCAGGCGCCCGCCAGTGCGGATGCGGACGCTCCGCTGGAAAGCATGATCAGCGCGATCCGCACCGGGCGGCTTGACAAGCTGATCGCCTTCGACCGCACGGGTGAAGCCGTCGATGTCGGCTGAGCGACATGCCGACACGCCGGACGCATGAACCTGATCGACCTGTATCCGCTGGCGCGACAGGTCCACATCGGACTGGTCATTGCGAGTGGATCGCTGTTCGCGCTGCGCGGTATCGGCGTGCTGTCGGGGGCGCGCTGGAGCATGCGGCGCAGCGTGCGCATCGCCAGCCAGATCATCGATGCCGGCCTGCTGATGGCCGCGCTGTCGCTGCTCGCCATGCTGCAGCTGAATCCGTTCGTCGTGCCCTGGCTGGCGACCAAACTCGTATTGCTGGTGGTCTATATCGTGCTGGGCAGCCTTGCGCTGAAGCGCGCGCGCAGCGCGCGGGCCCGCTTCGTGTGTTTCATCGCGGCGCTGCTGACCTTCGCCTTCATGCTGGGCGTGGCACGCGCTCACCATCCGCTCGGCCTGTTGCACGGCGTGTTGTGAAACCGGGCCTGCCAGGGAGCTGAATGTGGACGTACTGACCGATCTGCCGGACTGGCGGCGCACCGAACGGCAGCGACTGATCGCTGCGCGCGAAAGCGTGCCGGCCGTGCAGCGTGCCGCGCGCAACGTGGTGATCACCGCCTTGCTTGAACACGGCTTCCCGGCACTGCGCCGGCTGATCGTCGGCTTCTGCTGGCCCTACCGCGGCGAGTTCGACGCGCGCTTCGCGATCCGTGCCTTGCGTGACGCCGGCGCTCGCGCTGCGCTGCCCGACGTGGTGGCACGCGCCACGCCGCTGGTGTTCCGCGAATGGTGGCCCGGTGTGACCATGACGAAGCGGGTGTTCGACCTGCCGGTGCCGACCGACTCCGCCGTCGTGCAGCCGCAGGCGCTGCTGATTCCGCTGGTCGGGTTCGACGCATGCGGCTATCGGCTCGGCTATGGCGGCGGTTATTTTGACCGCACGCTGGCCGCGCAGCCGGTGCCGCCGCTGAGGATCGGTGTCGGCTTCGAGTCGTCGCGCATGTCGACCATCCATCCGCAGCCGCACGATGTGGCCATGGATCTCATCGTCACCGAAGCCGGCATTCATGTCGTCGGTGCCGGCGCATTGCAGCGCATCGACGCGAGCGAAAGTGCGCGCCGTGCGCAGACCCTCATCGAAGAACGTTTTCCCTGATTTGCGATTGACTGTCATGAACCCTCTGATATCCCCGCTGCTGTCCGACCGTCTGCGTGCGCTCGCCGGACAACTCGAATGCGGGCTCGTCGAACGGCGTGTGGTCGTTCGTCGCTGCCTGCTGACCGCGCTGGCGGGCGAACACACCTTGTTGATCGGTCCGCCCGGCACGGCCAAGAGCGAACTGGCGCGCCGTCTGCGTGCGGCGTTTCGCGATGCGCGCTATTTCGAGCGCCTGCTGACCCGCTTCACCGTGCCCGAGGAGCTGTTCGGCCCGCTGTCGATCCGCGCGCTGGAAGAGGATCGTTACGAGCGGCATACCGCCGGCTTTCTGCCCGACGCGTCGATTGCCTTCATCGACGAGGTGTTCAAGGCGAACAGCGCCATTCTCAACGCACTGCTGACGCTGCTGAACGAACGCGAATTCGACAACGGTGCCGGCCGCCAGCACTGCCCGCTGGTCAGCGTCATCGGCGCCACCAATGACGTGCCGGAAGACGAGGTGGGCGAAGCCTTCTTCGACCGCTTCCTGACCCGCTTGCCGGTCGCGCCGGTCAGTGCAGAAGGGTTCGCCGCCCTGCTCGACACCGGTTGCACCGATCCGTGGTCGCTGGCGGATGACGCGCTGGCGCTGGCCGACACAGATCTCGCTGCGCTGGCGGCCGCGGCGCGCCAGGTGGCGCTGCCGGCCGGCGTCGTGGCGGTGCTGTCTGCGCTGCGCACCCATCTCGCGACGGAAGGCGGCTACGTGTCGGACCGGCGCTGGGTCAAGACGCTGTGGCTGCTGCGCGTGGCCGTTGCGAGCGAAAGCCGCACTGCCGTCTGCGTGTGGGATCTGCTGCTGCTGCCCGCCTGCGTCGCCCCGGACGCGGCGCGCCAGGCCGCTGTGGCCGATTGGCTGACCACGCACCTCGGGGTGCGCGGGGCCTATGCGCCGACCCGCCTCGCGCGTGTCGTGCAGGCTTTCGAAGCGCAACTGGAAGCGGAACAGAAAGCCAATGATCTCGACTACGACGAGGCCGGCCGGCTGCGCTTTTCCGCGTCGGACGTGTCGGCGGGCATGGCCGACGAGTTTGTCACCGATGTTGCCACCGATGTTGCCACCGAACGTGCCGCCAATCGTGCCACCGACCTTGCGGAAAAGATCGGCGACGCCAAGGGCGGAGCCGGTGCGTTGCGCATGAGCTACAGCCGGCAGCGTCGTTACGGCCCTGCGCACATCGGCGCGCGCACGGCGCAGATCGATGACCTGCTCGGCCGCATCGCCGGCTACCGGGCAGAGCTGGACGCCGAATGCGCCAGCCTGGCCGCCTGCCGGCGCGACACGCTGTGGCTGGACGACTCGCAGCTGGCGCAGGTCGAGCGGCATCTCGCCGTGACCGCGTCCGCCATCGCCGATCTCGCGGCCCGCGCCCGCGATGCGCGGCGTGGTTTTGAGAACCTGCCGCGTCTGCCGGCTGATGTGGCGAACGCTGTCGGCGACGCAGTCCCGGAGCCGGTGCTGCACGAGCCGCTGACGTGAGCGCTGATCCGCAGCGCCTGTTCGCAGCGCGCGAAGCACGGCTGGCCGCACTCGACGCGCTGCCGCGCACGCTGTGGCTGTCCGGCCTGACACATGCGCAGGGCACGCTCGAACCGCGACTGGCCGCCCTGGTCGCGCTGCGCGACGCACTGTTCGACGGCCGTGTGCCGCCGGCCGATGCCTGGGGCTGGCCGTCGCCCGACATCGTCGCCGCGCTGTGCGATACGTTCTGCACGCTGGATCTTGCGGCGTACTGCAGCGCGCGCCGGGAGCTGACCGACACCGTCGTGCTGAGCCTGCTGTTCCATCTCGATTTCATCGACGACTATCGCGATCGTGGCGCCACGCCAACGCGCGCCATCCGGATGGCCGTCGAGGCTTTCGAATCCGACTGGCAGGACAGGCGCGGTCAGATGGACGAACTGATCGATGTCTTCGGCAAATTGCCGGACGATGGCAAGAACGCGCGCTGGGACCTCATTCCCGGTCTGTTGCGCAGCGAGGGCTGGCGCGAGGTGGTGCGCATCCGCCGCCTGCTGGAACGGCTGCCTGAACTGGCGCGCTGCATCCGCCGGCTCGGTCGGGCCCGCCCGGCGGACGAGACCGACGCCGCGCAGCGTGACCCGGTGACGGTGCTCGAGGACGCCGTCGCGCGTCGCACCGAATCACGCAGCGTGCGGGTGCCCGACATGCCGGGCGAAACGCGCGGCATTCATCGCGCCGATCGCATCGCCCGAATGCTGCCGGCCGAAGCCGTGCTGCTTGGCCACCCGGTGCTGCGCCTCGTGTGGCACGCGCGTCGCGCCGAGCGTACGCTGCTTTGTTACGAAGACGACGACCGGCTGCACGAGGTGCGCCAGCTCGATGCGCCGGCACTGCAGCCGCGCCCCGACCTGCAAGCCGATCGCCGGCTGGAAATGGGCCCGCTGCTGGTGTGCGTCGACACCTCCGGTTCGATGCAGGGCGGCGCCGGTCAGGTTGCCAAGGCAGTGGTGCTCGAAGCCGTGCGCACCGCGCATGACCAGGGTCGTGCCTGCCATGTGTTTGCCTTCGGCGGTCCGGACGAGGTGGTGGAACTGGACGTCGCCGTCGATGCGTCGGGCATCGAGCGGCTGATCCATTTTCTCGGCCAGGGCTTTCGCGGTGGCACCGACATCTGTGGCCCGCTCGAGCGCGCCATCGCCCGGCTGGAACAGCAGGCCTGGCAACGGGCCGACCTGTTGATCGCGTCCGACGGCGAATTCGGCGCCACGCCCGGACTGGTGGCCCGGCTCGATGCGATGAAGGCGGCGCTCGGCCTGCGCGCGCAGGGCATGCTGATCGGCGACCGCGAAACCATCGGCTTTCTCGAACTGGCCGACGACATCCATCCGGTACGCGACTGGCGCCGCTACGGCGACGATGCTCACGCCCACGGCAGTGGCGACTCGCCGCTGCACACCCACCGCCTGACCGCACTGTATTTCCCGGGCGCCCTGCGCACGCCGGAAAACCGCAACGCCACGGTCAGCGGCGAAGCGGCATCGTCCGCGGTGCGCGCCGGGCTGCGCCGCGATCAGGTGCAGCCCGGCTTCTTCCCGAAACCCGACCCGGCCGACACACCATGAGCTTCGCCACCGACTACCTCGCGCAGATCGAAGCCATCGCCGCACGCCTGCGACTGCCGCGCGTGCGCGCGCTGCACCTTCCGCCGGCGCGTCCCGACGAACCGTGTCGCGATGGCGCAAGTGGTCATGCCCGCGGCGAGTTCTGCGCGCTCGAACTGGACGACGGCAGCATCGGACTGTCGTATGTACTGCTCGACGATACGCTGGAGCGCCTGCGCAACGGCTCCGGACTCACCGACCTGAAAGGCGCCGACGCACTCGCGCTGGCGCGTCGCTACGTGAGCGGGCAGGGCGTGGACCGCACCCTGGGCTTCGTCTGCGCCAACGCCATCACGCGCTGCCTGTACGACCGCGCCGGCTACCGGCCCGACGGCAGCAGCGATTCCATCGGCCGGATGGACCCGCAGCCCGGTGAAGCCATCGGCATGATCGGCCTGTTCGGCCCGCTGGTGGAGCGCATCGTCGCCGCCGGCGCCCGGCTCACCGTGATCGAGCTGGACGAGAGCGCCGTCGGCGAGCGCGAAGGCTGGCGCGTCACCACCGACGCCACGGCGCTGGAAACCTGCGGCAAGGTGCTGTCCACCAGCACGCTGCTGCTCAACGACACCCTCGACCGCATGCTCGCCCACTGCCACGCCGCCCGCTGGTTCGCCATGGTCGGCCCCAGTGCCGGCTGCCTGCCCGACGCCCTGTTCGCGCGCGGCGTCACCCTGCTCGGCGGCAGCTGGGTCGAGGATCGGGCGGCCTTCATCGAAGGGCTCACGTCGGGCGACAAGGACAACCGGAAGGGATGCAAGGCGACCAGCAAGTTCGCGCTCACGGCGGAGGGATATCCCGGGTTCGACATGCTGCTGGACCGCGCAGTCGGCTGAATGATCAGCCGTCGGTTTCAGCGCGCGCTGCCAGCACCCTGCGACATGCCCGGCAGACTCAGTCGGCCCTCTTCGCTGAAGCGGACAGTGCCGAAGGTGCCGCCGGCGAGTTTGCCGCGCAGTGCGAAGGGCAGGTTTTCCAGCGTGCTGCCTTCGGTCATGCCGAGTGCCTGGCGCAGGGCCGACAGGGCCGATACGGTGACCGGTACGCTGATGACCGTTTCGCCGAAGCGCGGCACGCTGCCTCTGGCATCGCTGACGCCGGTGGCGAATGAGCGGTTGTTCACGTCGAGTTCGAGTGCGAGGCCGTCGTAGTCGATCACGCTGTCGTTCGGGTTCTGCACCCGCAGCTTGACGGCAAAGCGCAGTTCGAAGCCTTCGCCCTGCAGCGGCTCGACGCCGACCAGATTGACCCGGACCGGATCGCGTGCGGCCAGACCGGCGCAGCCGGTCAGTGCGCACAGCAGCGCAAGGCCGAGCGTGACGAGGAGCAGGCGCGGCGTGATGGCCGGTGCAAGGCCGAGCACCATGGATGGGGAAAGGAAGGCAGGCACGCGGGTCACCTCGGTGTTGATCGATGGGGGTGGGGCGTAAACGGACCAGGGCCTGTAGATGCTCAATCATTGTCTACACGATTAAGCATCCACAGGCCCCGGGCGATCTTGCGGTCGCTTATTCACGCCACAGGCGCGAGCAGGTCAGCCACCCGCTTGCGACGTTCAGGTGCGCGGTTCGGCGACGAAAATTTCGACCCGGCGGTTCTGCGCGCGGCCCTGTTCGCTGCCGTTGTCGGCCACCGGTTCGTGCGAGCCGCGACCATCGATGACGATGCGGTTCGGCGCGACGCCGCGATCGGTCAGGTACTGACGGGTGCTGCTCGCGCGATTGACCGACAGCGGATTGTTCACCGCGTCGCTGCCGGTGCTGTCGGTGTGGCCGATGATGCGCACTTCCGTGTTCGGGTTCGCGTTCAGCGTCTGTGCGAAACGCTCGAGCACCGGGCGGAAGTTCGACTTGATGTCGGCACGGCCGACGTCGAACGAAATGTCGCTCGGGATTTCCAGCTTCAGCTGGTTGTCGGCGGTCTGCACGACGGCAACGCCGGTGCCGGCGGTGGCCTGTTCCATGGTGCGTTTCTGTTCTTCCATCCGGTTCGACCAGATGTAGGTGCCGATGCCGCCGACTGCTGCGCCGAGCAAGGCGCCGGTGCGAGTCGCGCCGCCGCTCCCGCCGAGTGAGCTGCCCAGTGCTGCGCCGGCTGCGGCGCCGACGCCGGTACCGATGGCCGTACGCTGCTGTGTTTCCGACAGGTTTGCGCAACCGGTGGCCACAAGGGCACCGATCGAGATGAGTACAAGGGTTTTCTTCATGATGTTGTTTCCGGGTGGTCCGCCGTGCTCTCAGGATCGTCGGGGTGACGATCATTCGAACACCTGCCTGATGCGTTCAGGGTCTGCCTCGACTGCATGCGTACAGCCGCGTGCGACGAGCCAGTGTGGCAGACACGGCTCCCTGCGACGGTGCGCCAGCACACGCAGTAACAAATGGGACGCTGTGCGTGTGCGCGGAGAATGGCTCAGGCGCGGTCGATGCCGCTCCGCGCGCCTGCTTCGCGGTCAGGTCGTTCACGCGGGTGATCCGGCTGCTGTCCTTCGTCTGTGGCCATCGGACAGTGCATGGCCTCATTGATCCGCGTCATGTATCCGGGCGTACTGACGGACCATCATCGGTCTGCCACGATTTGCAGAAGGTAGTTGAAACGTGGGCCGGCGCAGTCGTGAACAGGGAGCGCATACGTGGACTTCAAGGATTACTACCAGACACTGGGCGTCGCGCGCGAGGCAAGCGCGGAGGACATCAAGAAGGCTTTCCGCAAGCTGGCGCGCAAGTACCACCCGGATGTGAGCAAGGAACCGGGTGCGGAAGCACGCATGAAGGAGATCAACGAGGCCAATGCGGTGCTGTCCGACCCGGAAAAGCGTGCGCTCTACGATCAGATGGGCAGCGGCCATCAGCCGGGCCAGCCCTTCCAGCCTGCGCAGGGCTGGGACAGCAACTTCGAGTTCTCCGGTGCCGATGCGGCAGACAACAGCGATTTCTTCGCCAGCCTGTTCGGGCGCGCGGGTGGTGCGCGCCGGGCGGGGGCTTACCGCATGCGCGGCGAGGATCACCACGCGAAGGTCGACATCGACCTGCAGGACGCGTATCAGGGCGCGAGCAGAACGATCAGCCTGCGCCGGCCGCGTGTGAATGAACACGGTCAGGTCGTGCTCGATGACCACACGCTTGAAGTGCGCATCCCGAAGGGCGTGAAGGAAGGCCAGCACATCCGCCTGAGCGGGCAGGGTGCGCCCGGCGAAGGCGGCGCGCCGGCAGGCGATCTTTACCTCGAAATACACTTCACACCGGACGCCCGCTATCGCATCGATGGCCGGGACGTGCATGAAACCGTACCGGTCACGCCGTGGGAAGCCGCACTGGGCGGGCCGATCGATGTACCGACACCGTCGGGTCTTGTGACCCTGACGGTGCCGGCCGGCTCGCAGACCGGACGCAAACTGCGGCTGAGGACGCGCGGCATTCCGGGTGATCCACCCGGCGATCTGTACGTCGTGCTCGAAGTGGTGCTGCCGCCGGCCGACAATGACATCGCACGCCGCCTCTACGAAACCATGGCGCGCGACCTGCACTTCGATCCGCGCCGCACAGCGGGAGCCTGAGCGATGACACACGACGACATCCTGACCGGCGAGCTGCTCGATGACGCGCGCCTCACCCTCGACGAACTGGCGCGGGCCTGCGCGACGGAACCCGGCTGGATCATCGAGCGGGTCGAAGCGGGTTACCTGTGCCGCATGGACGCCGGGCAACCCGAGACGTGGCGCTTCGCCAGCGCGGAGCTGGTGCGAGCCCGACAGTTGCGCGCGATGGAGCGCGATTTCGATGCCAACCCGGAACTGGCCGCGCTGGTGGTGGACCTGATCGAAGAGGTGAGGCTGCTCAGGCAACAGATTTCCCGGGCAAGGCGGTGAGGGCCGTGCGATGACGATGACACTGCTGTCCGGCGCGACGCGCTACCTCTTCTTCACCGGCAAGGGCGGCGTGGGCAAGACTTCGCTGTCCACCGCGACCGCGATCGCCCTGGCCGACGCCGGCCGGCGCGTGCTGCTGGTCAGCACCGACGCGGCGTCCAATCTCGATGAAATGCTCGGCGTGCCGCTGAGCAATGAGCCCACGCCGGTACCCGGCGTGCCCGGCCTGTCGGTGCTCAACATCGATCCGGACGCGGCGGCCGAATCGTATCGGCAGCGGGTGCAGGACCGGATGGCGCCGGACACGACCGATGCCGAACGCGCCACCGTGCGCGAACAGTTGTCGGGTGCGTGCACGACGGAAATCGCCGCGTTCGACGAGTTCTCCGGCCTGCTCGCCGGTACCGCCGACGGCTTCGATCACGTCGTGTTCGACACCGCGCCCACCGGCCACACCTTGCGCCTGCTGAGCCTGCCCAAGGCGTGGAGCGGCTTCCTGCACGGCAACGACCGCGGTGCGTCGTGCCTCGGCCCGCATTCCGGATTGAAGATGCAGGAAGCGCGCTTCAACACTGCCCTGAGCACGCTGAGCGATGCCGGCCAGACCACTGTGGTGCTGGTGACGCGGCCCGACCACGGCGCCATCGGCGAGGCGGCGCGCACTTCGGACGAATTGCGCACGCTCGGCCTTGGCAACCAGCGACTGGTGGTCAACGGCCTGTTCCGCGCGACCGATCCGGGTGACCCGGTGGCAGCCGCCATCGAAGCGCTGGGGCGCCAGGCGCTGCGCGATATGCCGGACAGCCTGCGCGCGCTCGCGCAGGACATGGTGCCGCTGCGCGCATTCGACACGGTCGGTCTGCCGGCACTGCGCGCTTTGCTGTCCGACGCGCCGGCACTTCCGGTGCAGCCGCCGCGGTCGGGCGCCGATCGAGCGCCGCCCGCCGACTGTCTGGCAACGCTCGTCGATGAACTGGCCGCCGGCGATCGCGGGCTGATCATGGTGATGGGCAAGGGCGGCGTCGGCAAAACCACGATTGCCGCGGCGCTGGCGCTGGGCCTGGTGCAGCGCGGCAAGTCGGTGCATCTGAGCACGACCGATCCGGCCGCCCACCTGACCGAAACGCTGGGCACCGGGGTGCCGGGGCTGAAGGTGGATCGCATCGATCCTGCGGCGGAGACGCGGCGCTATGTCGACAAGATCATGGCGGCGCGCTCACCCGGGCTGGATGAACAGGAACGTGCGCTGCTGCTTGAAGACCTGCGTTCGCCATGCACCGAGGAAGTGGCCGTCTTTCATGCGTTCTCGCGCATCGTCGGCGAGGCGCGCAGCGCCTTCGTGGTGCTGGACACCGCGCCGAACGGGCACTCGCTGCTGCTGATGGATGCCACCGGCGCCTACCACCGGCAGACCCTGCGCGAATACGAAGGCCGCACAACCGCGCACTTCGTGACGCCGCTGATGCGCCTGCAGGATGCGAACTACACCCGCATCATCCTGGTCACGCTGGCCGAGGTGACGCCGGTATCGCAGGCCGCCGCGTTGCAGGACGACCTGCGCCGCGCGCAGATCGAACCGCATGCGTGGGTCGTCAACAAGTCGATACTCGCGGCGGGCACCCGGGATCCGCTGCTGTCCGCCCGCCTCGACGGAGAACGCGCGCAGATGACGCGCATTGCCGACGGTCTGGCGCGGCGCACGTACGTGGTGCCGTGGGTGACCGAAGCGCCGGTCGGGGTGGCTGCGTTGTCCGAGTTGCTCGGCGCACCGACCCGGCCTACTGCGGCGTGAGCTCGATCTTCGGAACATCGAAGCCCTTTGCAGCCAGTCGCTCAAGCAGCGACTGGTAGCGTTGTGCATCGACGGACTGCGTGCGCGACAGCACCCACAGGTAGTCGCGGCCGGGTTCGCTGACGGCCGCGAGCTGATAGTCGGCGTCGATGTCGATCACCCAGTAGTCGCCCCACAGAAAGGGAATGAAGGACAGCCAGGCCGGCGCGAAACTCACCTTGAGCCGGGCCGAGGTCGTGCCGCCCTGCTGCAGCGCCGTGCCCTTCGCTTCGTCGAATTCGTCGTTGGCCTGCCGGCAGCGGTTCAGCACCTTGAGGCTGCCGTCGCTGTCGAGCGCGTAGTCGGCCGTCACCTGGCCGACGCACTTGCGCTGGAACCCGTTGGGATAGCGCGCGATTTCGTGCCAGGTGCCGAGGTAGCGCTTTACGTCCAGCGCGTCGACGGCGGTCAGCGGGGCGGTGGATGTTGTTCGGTGTTGTGAGTCCGGAGTGGCGGACGGGCGATCCTGCGCGCCGGCTCCGCCGCATGCGAGACAGGCGGACACGGCGAGCACGGACAGCAGGCGTGCATGCATGAGGTGGCTTCCTGCTGTCCGCACGGCGGCCGCCATCGTCCGGCGAGGCGACCGCGTCGGCTGCATCAGCGGCGGATGCCGCCTTCTTCCAGCACGAAGTACTGCGGCTTCATGGCCGTCAGCGGATCGCGCAGCTTTGCGATTTCGGCTTCCGGTGCATGGACTTCGAGCTTGATCAGGTAGGCGATCGCGAGCGCTTCCTGCAGCAGCGCGCCGACGTTGTCAAGGTGATGCAGGATGGCCTCTGCATTGTCATAGCCTTCGCGGCAATGCGCCGTGCAGCCGCTGAACGAAAAGGCGTAATGCACGCAACCCGGTTCGCTGCGCGTGCGCTCGACGAAGCGTTTGCCGAGGGCCTTGAATTCATCGACCTTGTCGGCCGGCACGTCGAAGTACGGAACGAGGGTGCATACGGTGTCTTGATTCATGTCTGTTGCCTCCTTGGGTTCGAAATCTGCACGATATGGCTCATGCTCGCTGCCGCAATCAAGCTGCTGCATTGCGGAGTGGCCGGAGTATGCCTCAGCCGGACGGTCGCGGCATTCAGCCGCGCGTGCGCGACGACCGCTGAGGCCGGTAAAGCCTGTCGGGATTTTTGACACCGCCGCTGCGCCTGCGTGTCATTTCCAAGGAAAAACAACGATATGTTCGGATGGTCCCGATTTTGCTGCCCGTCACTCACCGAGTGACCGATTTCCGAAAGGCTGATGCAATGAAACTGTTTGCCCTGACAGTGGCTTCCGCGATGATGACTGCGGCGTCGCTGGCGCACGCCGCCGCACCGACTGCCGTCGCGACCTGGAATTTCAACAACACGCTGGCCGCAGATGAAGCCGGCAAGCCGGCGCTTTCGGCCCTTGATCCGCTGTCGGCCAGCGGTTTCATGATGGACACGGTGTTCGGTGAATCGCGCTGGGTGTACCGCTTTGACGGCAACGCCACGCCCAGCGAGCAGGCGGGCCTGTTCGTTGACACCGGCGGCCTGCTCGATGCCGACGACGCCTACTCGGTCGACATCGTGTTCCAGTTCGAAGCCGACACCGCAAGCTGGGAAAACATTTTCAGCGTGTCCAACCGGCAGAGCGACAATGCGCTCTACATCGATCCGGGCCAGCGCCTGGAGGTGTGGCCCAGCGGCGACGGCCCGACGCCCTTCACCTACGGCGAGTACCACCGCGTCACGCTGACCAACAACGGCGACGATACGGTGTCCGGCTACATGGACGGCATCTTCCAGTTCACGCTGAGCTCTACCTCGATGAACTTCAGCGCCTACGCGGCGGACAACCCGTCACGGCTGATCCACTTCTTCGCCGACAATCTGACGGGCGGTGGTCAGGGCGAATTCGCCGACGGGCGCGTGGCATCGATCCGGCTATACGACATCGAGCTCGATGTCGATCAGGTCGGTGAACTGCCGCCGCTGCCGGCGGTGCCCGAACCGTCGGCCGTCGCGCTGATGCTGGCCGGCCTCGGCGTGATCGGCGCAGCTGCCCGCCGTCGCGCGCGCCGCGCCTGAAGCAGGTAGGCGGCGCGGCCGCCTACCTGCTGTCGATGGTTGTCTCGCCCTGCGACGGTGTTGCACGGCGAGCCTGATTGCGGTGCTGACGTTCGCGTTGGGCATCGCTGCGCTCACCCCAACCTACGGGTGCCGCTCGCCACGAGACCGTGCCGTGCCTGCGCCCGGTGCAGCATGTAGGTTGGGGTGAGCGCAGCGATGCCCAACAGAGCCGTCGCCGCCGCGCTCCCCGGCGGCCCGGTTCAGTTGCGTTTGCCGGGGCGCAGGTGGCGAAAGGCTGCCGGTGCGTGCGACACGATGGAGGAGGCGACCCGCAGCAGCCAGAAGATGCCGTCGGCGAGCTGGGGCAGCACGATCATCGCGGCCACGCGTGCCAGTTTGAGCGGGATGAACAGACCTGCAAGTTCGACGGCGTGGTGCGGCTTGCTCCACACTTCGATGCCGTACAGGCCGATGCCGGTCACCCGCATCAGTGCGGCCGCTGCCGGCCGGTATGCGTCGTGATCGCCGAGCAGCGAGGCGCCGACCAGTACGACACCGATCAGATGCACCGAACGCAGCGCGACCAGCAGCCAGCGGCGGCCGGGAAAGTCGCGCTGGTTGCCCGCCGCGTCTGATGCAGGCAGGCGGCGCGGCCGCCTACCACCTGCCGATGGACTTGATGTAGGCCACCAGTTCCCAGATTTCCTCCTGCGTGAACACCTCGCCCCAGGGCGGCATCGGCGTGGCGCCCTTGCCGCCGTCGCGGATGGTGTTGAACACGTATTCCGCTTCCAGCCCCTCGCGCTCGATGAACAGCGCCGGCTTGTGGCCGTGGCAGTAGTCGGCGCAGGTCGAATGGAAGCGGTCCTGACCGAGCTTGATGCGGGCCGGATCGGCGAGGTCGAAGGGGGCGGGGCCGGCGGGCGTTGTGTTGTCCGTGGCCTTGTCCGGCAGCACGGCGTTGAAGGCCGTCGCCGAGGCCATGCAGCTCATGAGGGCTGCGAAGGTAAGTTTCCGTATATCCATGAATCCGTTCCGGGGAGTGCGTGTTTCGATGACCGTGCCGCGCATCGGCGCGACACGGTCCGGACGTCGGCGGGTGCCGCGTCCTGCCTCAGTCGACCTGGACGGCGACCAGCTCCGCCGGCAGGCCGGCGCCACCGATCGGCACCACGACGTACTGCTTGCCGCCGGCGCGATAGCTCATCAGCGCGCCGAATGCCGCACCCGGGAGCTTCACCTCGCCGAGCACGTCACCGGTGCGCGCGTCGTGCGCGTACAGGAAGGGCTCCTTCTCGTCCGCGGTCGCCTGCGTGATCAGCGCATTGCCGCGCGACGAAAGGCCGAGCACCGAGTTCGTGCCTTCCGGCGCCAGGAAGAGCACGTCGTCGGTCAGCGCGATGAAGCTTTCGCGCGGCACGCCGACGCGGTCCAGCTTCAGGTCCTTGAGCGCCGGGTGATCGACCGGGCCCTTGCCCGCCGGCACGCGCCACAGGTGCTTGCCGGTGTTCATGTCGATCGCGGTGACGGTGGAGAACGGAGGCTTGAACAGCGGCAGACCTTGCGGACCGCCGACGCCGGCCCAGGTGCCGGTGTAGTCGTACACGCCCTCGTTCTCCTTCTTCAGCTTGATGCCGAAGGGGATGGTGAAGGACGGCACGTACAGCACATTGGTTTTCGGGTTGTGCGCCGCACCGGCCCAGCTCGCGCCGCCCAGTACGCCCGGTACCTGCAGCGTGCCGGCCTTGTCGGTGGTCGGCGGGTAGTACAGCGGGCCGTAGTTGTAGCGCGACAGGATCTTCTTCGCCTCTTCCTTCAGCTGCGGCGTCAGGTCGATCAGGTCGTCCTCGCTCACGCCCTGCTGCACGAAGGGCGCAGGCAGACTGGGGAAGGGCTGGGTCAGCGACGAGCGCTCGCCCGGCACGGTGGACTGCGGCACCGGCTTTTCGGTGATCGGCCACACCGGCTGCCCGGTGCTGCGGTCGAAGGTGAACACGAAGCCCTGCTTGGTCACCTGCGCCAGCGCCTTCACCTTCTTGCCATTGACCGTGAGGTCCATCAGGTTGGGCGCGGTCGGCAGGTCATAGTCCCACAGGCCGTGGTGCACGATCTGCTGGTACCAGGCGATCCTGCCGGTCTTCGCATTGAGCGCGACGACGGATTCACCGAACAGGCCATCGCCCTTGCGGTGACCACCGTAGAAGTCGTTGGTCGGCGTCGAGAAGGGCAGATAGACCAGACCCAGTTCCTCGTCGCAGCTCGGGCGCGCCCACATGTTTGCCGAGCCGGTGGTTTTCCATGACCCGTCTTCCCAGGTCTCGTTGCCTGGCTGGCCTTCCTGTGGCGGCTGTTCGAAATGCCACACGCGCCTGCCGCTGCGGATGTCGAAGGCCTGGATGTCGCCCGGCGGATGGTTCTTCATCGGTGCGCGGCCGACGGCGAAGGAATCGAGCACGGCCAGGCTGGGCACGATGGTGTTGCCGCACACGATGGGCGGCGAGGTCAGGGCAACCAGCGAGCGGTCGACGAAGCGGCGCAGGCCCTTGGTCATGTCGATGCGGCCCTTGTCGCCCCAGGACTCGATCGGCTTGCCGGTCTTCGCGTTCAGCGCGATCAGGTAGCCGTCGCCGGTGCCGACCAGAATGCGCTTGTCCTCACCGCTCGCCCAGTAGGACAGTCCGCGGCTGATGAAGCCGAGGTTGGGCGGTGTGCCTTCGACATAGGCCTTGGGATCGTAGGTCCACAAGGTCTTGCCGGTCTTGCCGTCGATCGCCGACACCATGGACATCGGCGAGCTCGAATACAGCACGCCGTCGATCGCCAGCGGCGTCGACTGGTTCACCCAGGTGCGCAGCTCGGCGTTGTCCTGCCAGATCCTGTTGTCCGGCATGGCCCAGCGCCAGGCCACCTTCATCGATTTCACGCCCTGCGCGTTCACCTTGCCGCCGGCCAGATAGCGCGAGCCGGCCTTGTCGCCGTTGTACTCGGTCCAGTTGCCGTCGCCCGCAGCGGCCATCGCCAGCGGCCCGGCGCCGAGCATGATAGCCAGCCACAATGTCTTCCTTGCTGCGCGGGGAAAAGCGCCCGCAGATTTCAGCATCGCCATGTTTCCTCTCTCCAATCGAGTTCGTTGTGTTCGTGTGTGGATCGCATCGGCGACCTGCCGGTGCGTGTCACGACGACGCAAGATCGATGCCGCAGGAAATCAGGGAAATGCTCCCGGCATGGGTCGGGAAAAGGTCCGGCGAGATACGGGTGTCTCGGATTTCGGGGCACGCGCAGAGACGGCTGTATCGCCGGCCGGGGCGTTGTCTCAATGCGATGCGCCGGTACGCGGCGCGAGCGCGGCAGTGCGCTCCCGCACCGGAGCGGCGATCGCGTCGCACCGCAACCCGTGTTGCGGTGATGAATTCCGGAGTTGGGCATCGCTGCGCTCACCCCAACCTACGTGCTACAGCGGGCGAAGGGCGGCGAGTACGGACACCCGATGTGCATCGCCGGCAATGGGATGGACCACACCCGAAAATTCGCCCGTTCTGGGTGACAGGAGACAGCCGCCGTAGGTTGGGGTGAGCGCAGCGATGCCCAACAGGGCCGCCGTCGCCGGAAAGAAACCGACATTGCGCGGCGGCCCGGTTCAGTTGCGTTTGCCGGGGCGCAGGTGGCGAAAGCCGGCAGGTGCGTGCGACACGATGGAGGAGGCGACGAGCAGCAGCCAGAAGATGGCAGCGGCGAGCTGGGGCAGCACGATCATGGCGGCCACGCCTGCCAGTTTGAGCGGAATGAACAGACCTGCAAGTTCGACGGCGTGGTGCGGCTTGCTCCACACTTCGATGCCGTACATGCCGATACCGGTCACCAGCATCAGAGCGGCGGCTGCGGGCCGGTATGCATCGTGATCACCGAGCAGCGCGGCGCCGACCAGTACGACACCGATCAGATGCACCGAACGCAGCGCGACCAGCAGCCAGCGGCGGCCGGGAAAGTCGCGCCGGTTGCTCGGCGCGAAGTCGTGGGGCAGGTCGTGGTTCGACATGGCGCGAGTATGACCGAGCGCCGGGCTCACCATGCATCCACCGGGCTGATGTCGTCGCCCGCGAAGGGCAGGAAGGGGCCGGTGCCGCTGTGTTCGGAACTGGACGCAGGCACGAAGGCGCCCTGGTGCACGTCGAACACATGCACTTCGCCGTCCTCGATGACGTAATGCCAGCCGTGCAGTGCAAGCTGCCCGGCGTCCACCTGACGGCGCACCATCGGGTAGTCCATCAGCCGCTCCAGCTGCAGCACGACCGCGCGTTGTTCGGTGCGGCGCAACGCTTCGTCGGTGAGCTGCACCGGCAGCACCGCCTCGCGGCCGAGGTCGAGCCAGGCGGCGAGGTTGGGTGCCGTGTCCGGGTCGACGCCTTCGTACAGCGCGCGCACGCCGCCGCAGTGGCTGTGACCGCACACGATGATGTGCGCCACCTTCAGGTTCAGGATGGCGTATTCGATGGCGGCGGTGGTGCCGTGAAAGCCGGCCAGCTGTCCGCGGCTGGCACCGATGTCGTAGGGCGGCACGAAGGCGCCGACGTTGCGCACGATGAACAGCTCACCCGGCCCGGTGCCGGTCAGCAGATAGGGCACGAGGCGCGAATCCGAACAGCCGATGAACAGGATGGTCGGGTGCTGTCCGTCGCGCACCAGATCCTGGAACCGGTCCTGCACGCCGGGAAAGGTGTGGTCGTGAAAGCGGCGCAGGCGGGCCAGCAGTTCGTCGGGCATGGGGCGGACCTCCGGTTCAGCGCGGGGGCGACGGCCAGCGCAGCAGCGGGCCGATGGCGTCCAGCGTGTTCTTCAGCAGCAGGCCGTATTCGGTGTCGCCCTCCATCACCAGTGCGCGTTCGAAGAACAGCCGGTCGGCATCCTCGTCGCCGCGCAGCAGGCGCAGGTAGCTGGCGGCGTCGGCGGCGATGCGCAGCGTGACCGGGCCGCGGTCCGGGGCGCTGCGGAAGCGGCCGTCGCGCAGTGCAAGCCGGAGCCGCACGCCGAAGTCACGCACCTCGATTTCGACCGTGTGACCGGCGAGCGCCGCGGCCGCGTCGTCAGGCAGGCGCGGGCGCAGCGTGCGGTTCAGCGCGGCCGCCAGCAGCAGCGACGGCGGCTGTACCTGCAGGCGCGCGATCAGCCTGCGCAGCGCCGCGGGCGGCGGCGGCAATGCGGGCAGGGAGGCGGACAGCGAAGCGGGGCGAGCGGTCGTCATGCGGGCATCCTTTCCAGTCCGGGGCGGCGGTGTGCGTAACCATTGACCAGACCGCCGGGCAGGCTCAGTGCGTCCAGTTCAGCGGCGGTGGCGAGGGCGTCGGCGCCACTGTTGTAGACCGCGTCAAACAGCGCGGTCACCGTGCCGAAGTGCTGCGCGGTCGGCGACAGCCGTGCCCGGCGCACGCCGGCGGCGCGCAGCGCGGGTGCATCGGCGATCAGGCAGTGCTGAGCGGCGGACTGCGTCTGTATGCCGTTCAGCGCGAGGAAGGGCTGGCCTTCGGTGGTGTCGAGCAGCAGGCCGTCCGGGTGTTCGATGCAGCGGAAGCCGCAGTCGTCCTTGTTCAGGTGGAAGTGGCGCGCGGTGAAGCAGCGTGCGGAGAAGGCGAGCGGCAGCCGGCCGAAGGCGAACACTTCGGTGGCGATCGGCGTGTCGGCGCCAGGCCCGCCGGCGACCGGCGCCGCCGGCGGGTTGATCAGCGCCAGCGCATCCAGCCCGAGCTCGACCGGCGCCACCCAGCGTATCGCGCCGAGCGCGGCGTGTTCGCGCAGCGCCGGCTCGCTGTAGACATTGATGTGCGGACCGAGCACGAAGGGCCGGCCGGCCAGTGCGCGCAGCGCCGAGGCATCGCCGGCTTCGACCAGGAATTCATGCTGGTCGGCCCAGCGGTGCATCGCGCGCAGGTCGGCGACGGATTCGAGCAGCGCCTGACTGGCCAGCACCACCTCCTTGCCGCAGGCGGCGAGCTCGCGGGCGAGTGAGAGCCAGTCGTCGGCTTTCATTTCGTGGCGGCGGCTGCACACCACCTCGCCGAGCACCACGGTGTCGGCGGGTGACTCGGCCACTTCGGCGTAGAAGTCGAGCAGGGTGCGGCGCGGCCAGTAGTACAGCACCGGGCCGACGGTGAGGGCGATGCGGGTATTCATCGGATCTTCCATGATTTCAGCGCCACGGCCGGTCGTAGGCGCCCAGCGTGTGCTGCTGGCCTTCGGCCCAGCGGCCGAGCGCGGCGGTCCATTCCGGTTGCACGGCGAAGCGCGACGGCTGCGCGGCGCAGTCGTCGATGGCGGCGCGCCAGACGCGGGTGACCTGTTCGACATAGGCCGGGCTGCGCTGGCGCCCTTCGATCTTGATCGCGGCGATGCCCATGTCCATCAGCTGCGGCAGCAGCGACAGCGTGTTCAGGCTGGTCGGCTCTTCCAGCGCGTAGTCGCGCGTGCCGTCGACGTCGAAGCGGCCCTTGCACAGCGTGGGGTAGCCGCGCGGCTCGTCCGGTGCGTAGCGGTCGATCAGCACGCCGTTGAGCCGCGCCGCGACTCCGTCGGCGCCGTCCTCCCAGCGCACCGCCGACGGCGGCGAGCACACGCCGGCCGTGTTCGGCGACTGGCCGGTGGCGTAGGACGACAGCGCACAGCGGCCTTCGACCATCACGCACAGGCTGCCGAAGCCGAACACCTCGATCTCGACCGTGCTGTGCCGGCACACCTGTTCGACCTGCGACAGCGTGAGTACACGCGGCAGCACGGCGCGGCGGATGCCGTAGCGTTCGCGGTAGAACTCGATCGCCTCCTGCGTGGTGGCGGAGGCCTGCACCGACAGGTGCAGGCGCAACTGCGGGTGATGGTCGAGCGCATGGGCGAGCACGGCGGTGTCGGCGCAGATGAGCGCGTCGATGCCGAGATCGGCGGCGGCATCGACCGCGGCGAACCAGCGCTCGGGCGCGCGGGCGTCGGCGAAGGTGTTGAGCGCCATCAGCACTTCGCGGCCGCGGCTGCGGGCGTAGGCAATGCCTTCGCGCGCCTGCGCGAGGTCGAAGTTCAGGCCGGCGAAGTTGCGCGCGTTGGTGGCGTCTTTCAGGCCCATGTAGACGGCGTCGGCGCCGGCGTCGATGGCCAGCGTGAGGGCGCGCAGCGAACCGGCCGGGCAGACGAGCCGGGGTTTGCGCGGGGAAGGAGAGGCGGCGTGTGTGGAGGCGGACATGTGGAGGCGGATCGTATGCACGGGACGCTGCGGGCGGGGAGGCCTGCAGCGTCGCCCAGCTTAGGCAGCGGGCCGGGACGGCATGTTGACGAGGGTCAGTGATCGTTGCGTTGCCGCACGGCCACGCCGAACTTCACTGCACCAGCGGCGAGTCGGCGCGGTTCAGGTCTATGCCTTCGACTTCGGCCTCGCCGGCCAGCACGCTCAGGTACTGGCGCAGCGCGGTGACGAAGCTCTGCTGGCGCAGCGCGCCGGCGACCGCACCGCGCACCGACTCGTAGGCCTGCGTCCGGCCGGGATCGCGTTCGAGCACCTCGACCACGTGCAGGCCGAAGCGGCTGTGCACCAGGCGCGGCAGCACGCCGACCTCGACGTGGCCGAACAGCTCGCGCGCGAATTCCGGCGCGCAGTCGGTGGGCGTGAGCCAGTCCAGCTCGCCGCCGTGCGCCCCGCTGGGGCAGTTCGAAAACTGTTCGGCGGCGTGCGCGAACACGTCTTCAGCCTTGCCGTCGTGGCAACGCACGTCGAGCAGCACGCCTTCGGCGCGCTTGCGCAGCGCCACCACGTCGACGCCCTGGGTGACGGCGAACAGGATGTGCCGTACGCGCACCCGCTCGCCGGTGCGCCACGCCGCCTCGTGCGCCGCGTAGTGGCGGGCGCACGCTTCTTCGGACGGCTCGGGCACCTGCACCGAACGTTCGATCAGCAGGTCGATGGCGGCCGAAGCCGCTTCGCTGATGACGCCGTCGGGCGTCGGCAAGTCGTCGGCCGACAGCAGGCCGGCGCGCTGCGCCGTCTGGCGCAGCAGTTCGGTGTAGGTGCGCTGCTGCAGGGCTTCGTGCGGCAGCGACTCGCCGGCCGTGCTGACCGCCACGCCGTTGACCCGGGCGACGGCGGCGGGGGGGGCTTGCATCGATGTGTCCATTGCGGTTTCCATGTCGGTTTCCTCAGACGCCGGCGCCGGGCTGGCGCGGCTGGTTGTGGCCGGCCGGCACGTTCAGCCGGCGTGCGCGCACCACCTGATACGGACGGAACAGGTAGAGCACGGAGGCGAAGCCGCTCCAGACATGGACCAGGCGGGTGAAGGGGAAGATCAGGAAGATGCTCATGCCGAGGAACATGTGCATCTTGAATACCCAGCCCGCGTCCGCCAGCAGTTCCGGTGCGCCGGCGCGGAAGGTGACGATGCGCTGCGCCCATTCGGCCAGTTTCATCATCATGCTGCCGTCCAGATGCTGCGCCGACAGCGGGATGGTGGCCAGGCCGAGCAGCAACTGCAGCCACAGCAGCACGACAATGACGATGTCGCTGGTTTTCGAGGTGGCGCGGATGCGCGGCTCGGTCAGGCGGCGGTGCAGAAGCAGCGTCAGGCCGACGAAAGCCAGCACACCGGCGATGCCGCCGGACACCATGGCGACGATCTGCTTGTCGCCCGCGCCGATGAAACGTTCGTAGAGGAAGTGCGGCGTGAGCATGCCGAAGAAGTGGCCGAAGAACAGGAACAGCACACCGATGTGGAACAGGTTGCTGCCCAGGCGCAACTGGCCGCGGCGCAGCAACTGCGACGAGTCGCTCTTCCAGGTGTACTGGTCGCGGTCGAAGCGCAGCAGGCTGCCGATGAAAAACACCGCGAGGCAGATGTAGGGGTAGTAGCCGAACAGCAGGTTGTCGAGCCAGGTAGTCATGGTTGCGCTCCTTGGGTGGCGGAGGACTTGCGGACGATATGTATGGGTTGCACGGCGCCGGGTTTGGCCTGGCCTTGAGACGAACAGCCGTCGAAGGCCAGCGGCTCGACCCAGCTTTCGTCGATCGGTTCGTCGGGCGCGATCGTCACCGCCTGCGCCTTCTCGCCGGCCAGTTCGATCAGTGCGCCGAGCACGCTGGCATAGGGGCTCTGCCGCTGCAGCAGCGCCGAAAAGATGACTGTGAAGATGTGCGCCATCTCGCCGAGCAGCGCGCGGGCTTCGGCCGCCGGCTGCGTTGAGGCGAACTCCAGCACCGCCGGCAGGAAGTCGGGCAGTTCGCCTTCGGCAAGGTAGAGGCCCGCCTTCTCGTAGGTCTGCGCCAGGTCGATCATCGCCGGGCCGCGGTCGCGCGAGTCGCCGTGCACGTGCTCGAACAGGTGCAGCGAGGTGCGCCGGCCGCGGTCGAACAGTTCGACGTAGATCGCTTCGGCGTCGAGCGGGTCGGCGTCGGCCAGCGAGCGGATCAGCGCGTCGAGTTCGCCCAGCCGCACGACAGACAGCGCGCCTTCGGCGCGCAGCGCCCCGCCCAGTTCCGGCAAGTGGGCGCGCAGCACGGCGTCGGGGTAGGACAGCAGGTGCGCGGCCACGCGCAGCGTGTGGGCGATGCGCGTCGGGTTGGATGCAGTGAACAGTCCCATGATCAGACCACCGCCTTGATCGGAATCGTGCGGCGTTTCGATCCGCCGAACAGGCTGCTGTCGGAGCTGCCTTCCGAGCAGCCATTGCCGAACGAGAAGCCGCAGCCGCCGCGCACGTCGAAGGCGTTTTCCGCGTATTCGCGGTGCGCCGTCGGAATGACGAAGCGGTCTTCGTAGTTGGCGATGGCCATCACGTGGTACATGTCCTCGACCGCTTGCTGGCTCATGCCGACCTGGTTGAGCGCGGCAAGATTGATGCGGCCGTCGACATGTTTTTCGCGCTGGTAGGCGCGCATCGCCAGCATGCGTTCGAGCGCGCGCACCACCGGCTGCGTGTCGCCTGCGGTCAGCAGGTTGGCGAGGTATTTCACCGGGATGCGCAGCTGGTTCACGTCCGGAATTTCGCCGTTGATGCCGACCTGACCGGCGTTGGCGGCGGCGCTGATCGGCGACAGCGGCGGCACGTACCACACCATGGGCAGCGTGCGGTATTCCGGGTGCAGCGGCAGCGCCACCTTCCATTCGACCGCCATCTTGTAGACGGGGCTGCGGCGGGCCGCTTCCATCCACGCGTCGGGGATGCCGTCGGCACGCGCCTGTTCGATCACTTTCGGGTCGTTCGGGTCGAGGAAGATGTCGAGCTGCGCCTGGTACAGGTCGCGGTCGTGTTCGACCGACGCCGCTTCCTGGATGCGGTCGGCGTCGTACAGCAGCACGCCGAGGTAGCGGATGCGACCGACACAGGTTTCCGAGCACACGGTGGGCTGGCCCGCTTCGATGCGCGGGTAGCAGAAGATGCACTTTTCGGCCTTGCCCGACTGCCAGTTGTAATAGATCTTCTTGTACGGACAGCCGGACACGCACATGCGCCAGCCGCGGCACTTGTCCTGGTCGATCAGCACGATGCCGTCTTCTTCGCGCTTGTAGATCGAGCCCGACGGGCACGACGCGACGCAGGCCGGGTTCAGGCAGTGTTCGCACAGCCGCGGCAGATACATCATGAAGGTGTTTTCGAACTGGCCGTAGATGTCCTTCTGCACCTCGTCGAAGTTCTTGTCCTTCGAACGCTTGCTGAATTCACCGCCGAGAATTTCTTCCCAGTTCGGGCCCCACTCGATCTTTTCCATGCGCTTGCCGGTGATCAGACTGCGCGGCCGTGCCGTCGGCGCGGCCTTCATTTCGGGCGCCGACTGCAGGTGTTCGTAGTCGAAGGTGAAGGGCTCGTAGTAGTCGTCGATTTCCGGCAGGTGCGGGTTGGCGAAGATTTTCATCAGCAACTGCCACTTGCCGCCCTGGCGCGGCGCGATGCTGCCATCGGCGCGGCGCACCCAGCCGCCCTGCCATTTGTCCTGGTTTTCCCATTCCTTCGGGTAGCCGATGCCGGGCTTGGTTTCGACGTTGTTGAACCAGGCGTACTCCATGCCGGGGCGGCTGGTCCACACGTTCTTGCAGGTGACCGAACAGGTGTGGCAACCGATGCACTTGTCGAGATTCAGCACCATGCCGATCTGTGCGCGTATTTTCATGATCAGTATCCTCAGGCGTGAGTCGTGTCGGCCGTCGCGGCTTCGTTGTCGAGCCAGTCGATGCGCTTCATCTTGCGCACCACGACAAACTCGTCGCGGTTGGTACCGATGGTTCCGTAGTAGTTGAAGCCGTAGCTGAACTGCGCGTAGCCGCCGATCATGTGCGTGGGCTTGAGCACGATGCGGGTGACCGAGTTGTGGATGCCGCCGCGCGCGCCGGTGATTTCCGACCCCGGCGTGTTCACGATCTTTTCCTGCGCGTGATACATCAGCACCATGCCCGGGTTGACCCGCTGGCTCACCACGGCGCGCGCCGCGATGGCGCCGTTGAGGTTGAACAGCTCGATCCAGTCGTTGTCGACGATGCCGGCGCGTTTCGCGTCGTCTTCGCTCATCCACACGCAGGGGCCGCCGCGGCTCAGCGTGAGCATCAGCAGGTTGTCGGTGTAGGTCGAGTGGATGCCCCACTTCTGGTGCGGCGTGATGAAGTTGAGCGCGATCTCCGGGTTGCCGTTCGGCTTGATGCCCTGGATGCCGGCCGTGGTCTTCAGGTCCACCGGCGGGCGGTAGCTGCTGAAGCCTTCGCCGAAGGCGATCATCCACGGATGGTCCATGTAGAACTGCTGGCGCCCGGTCAGCGTGCGCCACGGGATCATTTCGTGCACGTTGGTGTAGCCGGCGTTGTACGACACGGTTTCCGATTCGATGCCGCTCCAGGTCGGGCTGGAAATGATCTTGCGCGGCTGTGCCTGGATGTCGCGGAAGCGGATCTTCTCGTCTTCGCGGTGTATCGCCAGATGGGTGTGGTCGAGCCCGGTCTGTTTTCCCAGCGCTTCCCACGCCTTGACGGCGACGTGGCCGTTGGTTTCCGGTGCCAGCATCAGCACCACTTCGGCTGCGTCGATGTCGGTTTCGATCTTCGGCATGCCGCAGGTCACGCCTTCGGCGGTGACCAGGCCGCTCAGTTCGCCCAGCTGCTTCACTTCGGTCTGCGTGTTCCACGCAATGCCCTTGCCGCCGTTGCCAACCTTCGCCATCAGCGGGCCGAGCGCGGTGAAGCGCTTGAACACATTCGGGTAGTCGCGCTCGACGACGACCAGATTCGGTGCGGTCTTGCCGGGAATCAATTCGCATTCGCCGCGCTTCCAGTCCTTCACGTCGAAGGGTTGTGCCAGCTCGGACGGGCTGTCGTGCATCAGCGGCATCAGCACCAGTTCGCGTTCGACGCCAAGGTGCCCGACGCACACTTCGCTGAACTTCTTCGCGAAGCCCTTGTAGATGTCCCAGTCGCTGCGCGACTGCCAGGCCGGATCGACCGCCGTCGACAGCGGGTGGATGAAGGGATGCATGTCGCTGGTATTGAGGTCGTTCTTCTCGTACCAGGTGGCGGTGGGCAGCACGATGTCGGAATACAGGCAGGTGGTGCTCATGCGGAAGTCGAGCGTCACCAGCAGGTCCAGCTTGCCTTCGGGTGCCTTGTCGTGCCAGACGACTTCGGTGGGCTTGGCTTCCTCGACGCCCATGTCCTTGCCCTGCACGCCGTTGCTGGTGCCCAGCAGATGTTTCAGGAAGTACTCATGGCCCTTGCCCGACGAGCCCAGAATGTTGGAGCGCCACACGAACATGTTGCGCGGCCAGTTGTCCGGGTGATCGGGGTCGGTGCAGCTCATTTTCAGCGTGCCGTCCTGGAGCCCCCTGACCGCGTATGCCTTCGGGTCCAGGCCGGCCGCGGTGGCGTCCTTCACCACCTGCAGCGGATTGGTCTGCAGTTGCGGTGCCGACGGCAGCCAGCCCATGCGTTCGGCGCGCACGTTGTAGTCGATCATGCTGCCGCCGTACATCTTTGCGTCTGCCAGCGGCGAAATGACTTCTTCCATGCCCAGCTTTTCGTAGCGCCACTGGTCGGTGTGCGCGTAGAAGAAGCTGGTGCTGTTCATCTGCCGCGGCGGGCGTATCCAGTCGAGTGCAAACGCCAGTGCCGTCCAGCCGGTCTGCGGGCGCAGTTTTTCCTGGCCGACGTAATGCGCCCAGCCGCCACCGCTCTGGCCGATGCAGCCGCACATCATCAGCATGTTGATGACGCCGCGGTAGTTCATGTCGCTGTGATACCAGTGGTTCATCGCGGCGCCGATGATGACCATGGACTTGCCGTGGGTCTTGTGCGCGTTCTCCGCGAACTGGCGCGCCACGGTGATGAGCTGCGCACGTGGCGTGCCGGTGATGCGCTCCTGCCAGGCCGGCGTGTAGGGCGTGTCGTCGTCGAAATCCTTCGCTGCCAGCTCGCCCGGCAGGCCGCGTGCCACGCCGTAGTTGGCGACCTGCAGATCGAACACCGTGGCGACCAGTGCTTCGCGCTTTTCGCCCGCCTTGCCCAGTGCGATGCGCTGCACCGGTACGGTGCGGACCAGCACGTCGGTCTGCGTGTTGTGCGGGAAATGTTCGCTGACGATGCCGCCGAAGTAGGGGAAGCCCACCTTCGCGGTTTCGCCGCTCGGCGTGTCGCCTTCGAGCAGCGACAGCTTCAGCGTGACGTCGCTGCCGTGGCGCGCTTCCTTCGCTTCGAGGGTCCACTGACCCTCGTCGGCACGTCCGTCCGGACCCCAGCGGAAACCGATGGCGCCGTGCGGCAGCACGACCTTGCCCTCGTCGTCGAAGGCGACCGTCTTCCATTCGGGGTTGTTGGCCTGACCGAGCTTGCCGTTGAAGTCGGATGCGCGCACATAGCGGTCGGGCACCATGATGACCTCGCCGCTCGGCAGCGTGTGCTCCTTCAGCATCACCAGCATCGGCATGTCGGTGTAGCGGCGCACGTAGTCGTCGAAGTAGGGGCTGCGCTCACCGTTTTCCGGAAAGTAGAACTCCTTCAGGATGACGTGGCCCATCGCCATCGCCACCGCGGCATCGGTGCCCTGCTTCGGGTTCATCCAGATGTCGGCCAGTTTGGCGACTTCGGAATAGTCGGGGGTGACCGCAACCGTCTTCGCGCCCTTGTAGCGGACTTCGGTGAAGAAGTGCGCGTCCGGGGTGCGCGTCTGCGGCACGTTCGAGCCCCAGGCGATGATGTAGGTCGAGTTGTACCAGTCGGCCGATTCCGGCACGTCCGTCTGTTCGCCCCACACCTGCGGGCTGGACGGCGGCAGGTCGCAGTACCAGTCGTAGAAGCTCATGCAGACGCCGCCGATCAGGCTGAGATAGCGGCTGCCAGCGGCGTAGCTCACCATCGACATGGCCGGGATCGGCGAGAAACCGATGATGCGGTCGGGGCCGTGCTGCTTGATGGTGTACACATTGGCGGCGGCGACGATTTCATTCACTTCGTCCCAGCTCGAGCGGACGAAGCCGCCGAGGCCGCGCACCTGCTGGTAGTCACGCCGTTTCGCATCGTTCTCGACGATGGAGGCCCAGGCTTCGACCGGACCGTGCGCCAGGCGCGCTTCGCGCCAGCTCTTCAGCAGGCGGCCGCGCACCATCGGGTACTTCACCCGGTTCGCGCTGTACAGATACCAACTGTAGCTGGCACCGCGTGCACAGCCGCGCGGCTCGTGGTTCGGCATGTCCCAGCGGGTGCGCGGGTAGTCGGTCTGCTGGGTTTCCCAGGTGACGATGCCGCCCTTGACGTAGATCTTCCACGAACAGGAGCCCGTGCAATTCACGCCGTGCGTCGAACGCACGATCTTGTCGTGCGCCCAGCGGTCGCGGTAGGCGTCTTCCCAGCTGCGGTCCTCGCCGGTGGCGACGCCGTGGTCACCCGAAAAACCTTCCTTCGGGTTCGAGAAGTGGTTCAGACGGTCGAGAAAATGGCTCATGAGTATTTCTCCGTGTGGCGTTCCGGATGGCGGCGTAAGCGGGTCAGGGGTTCTTCACGTACGCGTTGGCGCGCAGGTAGAACCACCAGTTGAGGAGCAGGCAGATGGCGTAGAAGGCGGCGAAGCCATACATCGCGACTTCGGGTGTTCCGGCCTTGATCTGTTCGCCGATGACGACCGGTGCGATGAAGGCGCCGTAGGCGGCGACGGCCGAGGTCCAGCCGAGGACGGGACCGGCCTGGGTGCGGTCGAAGATGACGCCGATGGTACGGAAGGTCGAGCCGTTGCCGATGCCGGTCGCGGTGAACAGCACGATGAACAGGCCGATGAAGGCCGGAAAGTACTGCTCCGGTGTGGCCGAGCCGTAGGCTTGCATCATCACGTACCCGACTGCGCCAGAGGCGACCACCATGACGGCCGAAATGACCTGGGTGACGATGGAGCCGCCGACCTTGTCCGATATCCAGCCGCCCAGCGGCCGCACGGCGGCGCCGACGAAGGGACCGATCCAGGCGTAGGTCAGTGCAGACGGCGCATTCGGGTTCTTCAGCGTGTGCTGCATGACACCGGCGGCATCGGGCACGTGGCTGGTGCCGAAGATGACGGTGATGGCCAGCGGCAGCGCCATCGAGAAGCCGATGAAGGACCCGAAGGTGACGATGTACAGCGCCGTCATCGACCAGGTGTGCTTGTTCCTGAAGATCGCGAACTGTCTGGTCACGCCTTCCTTCATTTCGCCGAAGGCGGCCACCTTCATCACCAGCAGGGCGAGCGCGATGTCCAGCGGAATCGCGACCCACATGCTCAGCACGCCGAGGCCGGTCGGGGCGGGCAGGTACAGCCACAGCATGAAGATGGCGGGCACGAAGGCCAGCGTGTACAGATAGGTGATCTTGGAGAACGCGACGATGGGGTTGCCGGTATTCGGCGACACCGTTTTCAGGTTGTTCATGCCGAACCAGCACAGGATGGCCAGCGGCACCAGCGACAACACCCAGGCGAAGCCGGCGTTCTGGATCCAGGTCGGCGTGCCGGCGGCGATCTTGCCGAAGATCCAGCCGCTGTCCTTCACCAGCGTCATCGGCTCGCCGCCGAAGCCGCCCAGCAGGCCGACCGTCATGACCAGCGGAATGACGATCTGCATCGTCGTCACGCCGAAGTTGCCGAGGCCTGCGTTCAGGCCGAGCGCCGTGCCCTGCAGCTTCTTCGGGAAGAAGGTGCTGATGTTGGACATCGAACTGGCGAAGTTGCCGCCGCCCACGCCCGACCACAGCGCCATCAGCTGGAATACCCACAGCGGCCACTCGGGGTGCTGCAGCGCGATGCCGGTGCCGATGGCCGGTGCGAGCAGCATCGCCGTGGTCAGGAAGATGGTGTTGCGGCCGCCGGCCAGACGGATCAGGAACGAAGCCGGGATGCGCATCGTGGCGCCGGCGATGCCGGCGATGGCGGTCAGCGTGAACAGCTCTTCCTTGGCGAACGGGAAGCCCAGGTTGAGCATCTGCACGGTGATGATGCCCCACATGCCCCACACGGCGAAGCCGCACAGCAGGGCCGGCACGGAAATCCACAGGTTGCGGTAGGCGATCTTGCGGCCTGTCGATTCCCAGAACTTTTCGTCTTCGGGACGCCAGTCGGCGACGTCTGCGCCGCTGTCCGGCGCGGTCGGCGGTACGCCGGCGCGGGTGTTGGTGGTCATATTGGTCCTCTCGTCGGAAGTGAGGTGTCAGCCCTGCAAAAGGGCCGGTTCCCGCAGGTTGGGGGTGCGCGCAGCTATGCCCGGCGCATCAATCCTGTGCATGCTTCGGTTTGCGTAGGTTGGGGTGAGCGCAGCGATGCCCAACGAATCAGGTCTGCGCACCGCTCGTTCCCCCCATCAGCCGTGTGCGGCGAACCTCGGTGAAATACATCCAGATCAGCGACACCCACACCACGGCGTACATCAGCATGAAGGCGCTGGAACGTATGCCGGTCAGATCGACCAGGGCGCCGAACATGATGGGCAGCACGAAGCCGCCGAGACCGCCGGCCAGGCCGACGATGCCGCTGATGGTGCCGATGTTGGCCGGGTAGTCGTCGCTGATGTACTTGAACACGCTGGCCTTGCCGAAGGCCCAGGCGATGCCGAGGATGAACATCAGCGCGGTGAAGGCATACACGTTCAGGCCGATGTCGAAGGTCTTCGGGCCGTCGACCGTGACGATGGTGAAATGCGTCTGCGGATAGCTCAGCAGGAACAGGCAGATCCAGCTGACCCAGAGCACCCACCAGGTGACGCTGTGCGCGCCGTACTTGTCGCTGAGCCAGCCGCCGGCCGCGCGCAGCACGCCGCCGGGCAGAGAGAAACAGGCGGCCAGCAATGCTGCGGACCGGATTTCCATGCCGTACTCGCCGACGTAGTACTGCACCATCCACAGGCTCAATGCGACATAGCCGCCGAACACGATGCTGTAGTACTGGCAGTACTTCATCACGCGCGGATCCTTCAGCGCCTTGAGCTGATCCATGAAACGCACGTTGCTCGGCACGAGGTGAGCCGGGTCGCTGTGGCTGAACAGCCAGAAGATGACGACCGTGCCAAGCATGATGGCCGCGTAGGCTTGCGGCACCATGGTCCAGCCGAAGGCGACCAGCAGGGCCGGAGCGACGAACTTGTTCACCGCAGCGCCTGAATTGCCGGCACCGTAGATGCCCATCGCGAAGCCCTGCTGGCCCTTGGGGAACCAGCGCGCGACGTAGGGCGTGCCGACCGAGAACGAACCGCCTGCAAGACCGACGAACAGGCCGATGACCAGGAAGTGCCAGTACTCCGTGGCATAGCTCATCATCCAGATGGCCGGCACGGTAGCCGCCATCAGCAGGGTCATCACGATGCGGCCGCCGTACTTGTCGGTCCAGATGCCCAGCGGCACCCGCACCAGCGAGCCGGTGAGCACAGGTGTGGCGGTCAGCAGACCGAACTGCGTGGCATTGAGATCGAGCGCCTTCTTGATCGGTATGCCGATCACGCCGAACATCATCCACACCATGAAACACACGGTGAACGCCAGAGTGCTGACGATGAGCACCGATAGCGCCTGCCCTTTCCTGGTCATGACCGAACCCTCCCTTGTCGTTGCGACGATGGTAGGCAGACGGCCCGGATGACAACATCCTTCCGTCGGGTGTCGGGCATGCGGCAGAAGAACGATGGCGAGCGGGCACGCCATCGTTCGAAAGAACTATCAGGTGAATAACGCGCAGGAAGTTGCGCAGGATCAAGCCGGCGCAGCCGGCGAGCAGGTCGGATCCGGCCGAAGGGACGTCAGGCGACGCCCTTCGCGGAGTGTCCGGTTCAGGTCAGACCGCGTTCGACTGCGATGACGGCGACCTGCACCCGCGAGGAGACACCCAGCTTGCGCAGGATGTGCTGTACGTGAATCTTCACCGTGGTTTCGGCGATGCCCAGATCGCGTGCGATCTGCTTGTTGCTGTCGCCGCGGGCGATACCGCGCAGGATGTCTGTTTCGCGCGGCGACAATGCGCCATTGCCTGCGGTATCGGGCGCACACCCCGCTGCGGGGGCGTCGCCGGGGAGCGGGGGCGCGGCGGCGGCTTGGCGATAGACCGCCACCAGCTTGCCGGTCATTTCGTTGGCGACGACGCTTTCGCCGCGCATCGCACGGTGGATCGCGTTGGCCAGTGCCTCGCCTTCCATGGTCTTGAGGAGGTAGCCGCATGCGCCCGCGCGCAGCGCGGCGGCCAGATCGTTCTCGTCTTCGCTGATCGTCAGCATCAGCACGCGAGCGCCCGGCGCAGCTTCGCGCAGTGCCGGCAGCGTATCGACGCCGCTGACACCGGGCAGATGATTGTCGAGCAGGATGATGTCCGGCTGCAGGCTTGCGGCACGTCGCTGCGCTTCACCCGCGTCGGCTGCATCGCCGACCACCTGCAGCCCGGGGTCGCGCGACAGCAGCGCCGTGAGGCCTCGCCGGAACAGGGTGTGGTCGTCTACCAGCAGGATGCGGATCGGCGGGTCGGCATCACGCAATGTGCGGTCATTCATCATTCGGTGGTTTCCGCAGCAGTTGCCCTCTCGAACAGCTCGGTCGAGGGCGGAAGGGTGAGCACCACGGAGGTGCCGCGTTGCTGCGTCGAGAATACCTCCACCCGTGCGCCGATGCGTTCGGCGCGTTCCGTCATGATGCGCAGCCCGACGTGTGTTTCGTCGGCAGCACCACGGCTGACGTCGAATCCGCTGCCATCGTCGCGCACCTCGAAAACCCACAGCGGCTGCTGCCTCACGTCGAGCCAGACCTGGCTGGCGCGGGCGTGCTTGCGCACGTTGGAAAGCGCTTCCTGCACGATGTGCAACACCTGGATCTGGATGTCCGGCGGCAGCGGTATGCCGTGATCGTGCATGTTGAGCGTTGCGTGGACGCCGCTCTGATGTTCGAACTTGCGCAGCGTACCGAGCAGCGCGCCTTCGATGTCTTCGGCGTTGGTGCGGGTGCGGAAGTGCAGCAGCAGTTCGCGCACATCGCCCGTGCTTTCACGCAGGCCGGCGTCCAGTTCGCCCAGGATGCGCTCCGTCTGCAGGGTATCCCGTTCGGCCAGTGCGCCGCGCATCATTTCCAGCTGCATCTTCATGAAGGCAAGCGACTGGGCGATCGAATCGTGCAGTTCGCTGGCCAGGAAGTTGCGCTCCTGCGATACCGCAGCTTCGTTGCGAAGTGCGGTCAGGCGCAGGTTTTCCATGCCGCTCGCCAGATGGGTGGTCAGCGCCTCGAGCAGAGACCGTGCCGAGGGCGACAGATCGATTTCGGCATGGAAGAACAGATCGACCTCGCCCATCACCCTGTCCTTCAGACGCACCGGTATCGATACCAGTGTTTCAAAGCCGGCCTCGGCGCAGTACTGCAGGCCTCCCGGCGTCATCGACCGGATCGGAATGATGCGCGCGTGCGGCGAAGCGTCCGGCACACCGCAGTGGCATTCGTGTGCCTTCAGGCAGCGTTCGCCCTCGGTCATGTAGGCAGGGAGGCCCTGCGAAGCCAGCATCAGGAAGCGGCGGTTCGATTCGTCGGACCATCGCAGGCCCACACCATCCGCATGAAGCGCCCGCGCGACATAGCCGACGAAGCCTTGCGCCAGTTCGTCCAGCGAGCGGGCGGTGGCGATCAGCGAAGTGACCTCGTACAGCGCTTCGAGGCGCTCCTGCTTCTCCTGCAGCTCCGCGGTCTTGGCGCTTACCTTGCCTTCCAGGTTTCGATACATGGCCTGGATCTGGTCTGCCATGCCGTTGAAGCCATCGGCCAGCGTACCGAACTCGTCATCCGTCGAACGCTCGACGCGGGCACCCAGATCACCCGACTGGATCCGTTCGATGGCTTGCTTGAGGTGCCCTACGGGTTCCAGCACGAACAGGTAGCCGACATAAAGCAACACGCTGGCGCCGAGTACCGCAATGGCGATGGTTGCAAGCTGCAACAGATGCAGCAGCGCCGTCCAGCGCGACATGTGCGATTCGATGCCGGAGACCAGGGCGTCGATGTCTGCGCTGAAGGCCGCCGTGTCGGCGCCCAGGGATTGCAACTGCAGCGGTGGCGCATCCAGCCAGGTTGTGCGGTACTGCTGCCAGCCGGATTCCACGCGCGCAAAGCGGTCCCGGACCGCGTCGTCCCACGGCACGAAAAGGGGGCGTTCAGGGTCGCCGTTGCGCAGCAGCGCGACACTGCGCTCGAACGCCTCGATGGCACCCGGCAGCGCGTCCTGTTCGTGGCGACTCACCAGGAGCGACAGCCGGTAAGCTTGCATGCGCATGCGGCCCGCTTCATTGACGGCGGCTGCGCCACCATCGAGCTGCCACGATACCCACAGCGTCAGGGTGACCGACAGCAGTGCGAGCAGCGCGAACGGCGCAGCCGACAGGGCGAGTTTGGCGCCAAGGCCCCGAAGTTTGCGAACATTCATCAAGTTCAGTGTAGTCAAGCGGCTCGCAACCGACATTGTCGCAACGCAAGCCGGCGGTGTGCGGTCATTCGGGCAATTGCGCACGCTTGCCTGCTCTGTTCCAGTCTTTCGGCATCGCGACAGTCGGTAGTCTGCAGGTTTGCCCGATGTGCCGGCCGCAATGGAGCGGATGCCTTTGAAGGACAGCCCTCAATCAAGACTGCAGGCGGCGACCACCCTGAGCGGCCCGTCCGGCGCCGTGATCGCTTGCGTGTGCGCGCTGTGGCTGCCGGCTGCGTGGTGGATCGGGCCCGATGTGCTGCTGCTTCAGGCTGCCTGGGCGATCTGGTGTGCGGCCTGCGCCGCGCTGCTGCTGCGGGTGCATCGCCGCATGCCCGTGGCGACGCAGACAGAAATTCCTGCGCCCGCCGGGGCCGATTCGGCCGACCACGACATCGTGCAGGCGATTCCGCTGTCGATCTGCGTCTGTGCCTTGCCGGGCGGCGAAATCCTTTTTGCCAACGATGCCATGGTGGATCTGGCGGGCGAGCCGCGCGACAGCCTGCTCGGCCGTGCGCTGGGCGAGTTCTGCGCCCAGTCGCATGACCGGGAGCGCCTCGGACTTGCCCTGGCGACCGGTCACGGCTTTGACGACGTCGAGCTACCGGTGCGTCGTGCAGACGGCAATGTACGCTGGCTTTCCGTATGCGGTCGCCCGGACGAATTCGCGGGGAGGGCGGCGCTGTTCGTCGTCTGTCACGACGTCACCGTACACAAGCAGGCGCAGCGCTCGCTGATCGCCAGCGAAGAGCGCTTCCGCGTGCTGCTCGGTGCGCTGTCGGAATCGGTGGTGCTGTACGACGCGCAGGCGAAGGTGCTGACCCGCAATCGTGCCGCCGAGGCCTGTACCTGGCTGGACGATGCGCACGCCGGTCTGCCCGGCGGGCATGCCGAAGCGCAGCTGTTCGATGAGCAGGGGCGGGCGCTGTCGAACGATCGCCATCCGGTGATGCGTGCGCTGACCGACGGCCAGCCGCAGCGCGATGTGGTGATCGGTACCGGCCGCGCGGGCAGCCCTGTGCGCTGGCTGTCGGTCACGACGCAGCCGCTTTTTCACGCCGGTGCCAGCCGGCCGTATGCCGTGGTCGCGTCCTACTCCGACCTGACGGCGCGCATCCGCGCCGAACGCGCGCTGCGTGCCAGCGAACAGCGCTACGCCCTGGCGCTGCGCGGCATGAACGAGGGGCTGGCGGAATGGATCAACGGCAGCGAGGAGCTTTACGTCTCGCCGCGGCTGTCTCACATCATGGGCTATGACGGCGGCGGTCGTCGCATGCCGGTCAAGGATTTCGTTGCGGGCATCCATCCGGCGGACAAACCGGGCTGGGACGCCATGATGGACGACCTGCTGGCCGGCGGGCACGACGTATTCCAGCTCGAGGTGCGCATGCGCCATGCCGACGCCAGCTATCACTGGTTCATGGTGCGCGGCGTGGCACAGCGCGATGCGGCGGGCCGCAGCACGCGGGTGGTCGGCACCATCGGCGACATTTCGCTGCGCAAGCGCCTGGAACAGGTCGATCTGGCCGAACGTGAGCTGCTGGCCAGGATCGCGGCCGGAGTGCCCCTGGCGGACGTGAACGCGCGCCTGGCCGTGCTGGTCGAGGGGCTGCTGAACGAAGATTCACGCGTGGCCGTGCTGACCTGCGGTGCGTCGGCAGACGACAGCGCCGATGTGGTCGCGCCCGGCCTGTCCGCCGGTTTCCGCACCGCGCTGGCCCGGCTGCCGCTTCCGTCCGGCGCCAGCGCGACGCCGCTGGTGATCGCCGATCCGGAGGGTGCGCCGGGCGCAGACGCGCATCGCGCCGCACTGGCCGAGGAAGGCCTGAGCGCCCTGTGGGCGTTGCCGCTGGCCGGGCCGGGCGGCATTGCGCTGGGCGCACTGGTGATCTGTCACCGCCGGCCCTGGCGGCCGGGACGTTCGGACGAGAACGTGGTTCAGCGGCTGGTTGACATTGCGCAGCTGGCGCTCGAGCGGGCGCGCGGCGAACGCCAGGTCAGGGAGTTGAACGAGTCGCTGGAACGGCGTGTCGCGGAACGCACGGCCTTGCTGGAGCAGGCCAACAATGAACTGGAGGCCTTCTCGTATTCGGTGTCGCACGACCTGCGCAGCCCGCTGCGCGCGATCAACGGTTTCGCCCATCTGCTGAGCGAGCATGCCGCCGCAACGCTCGATGACGAAGGCCGGGACATGCTGCAGCGCATTCAGCGCGGGTCGAACCGGATGGGCCAGTTGATCGACGACATCCTGCGTTTTTCGCGCATGGCGCGCATCGACATGGCACACGCCGAGGTCGCGCTGGACAAGCTGGCGCGTTCGGTGGCTGCAGAGCTGCTCGAACAGTACCCGGTTGCGCGCATCACCGTCGCGCCGCTCGGGCTGGTCAGCGGCGATCACGCGATGTTGCGGCAGGTGTTCGCGAACCTGATCGGTAACGCGCTGAAGTTTTCGGTGCCTGCCGAACAGCCGCTGATCGAGCTGTTCGTCGCCTTGCAGGATGGCGAGCCGGCGATCTGCGTGCGCGACAACGGGGTCGGTTTCGATCCGCTGTACGCCGATCGTCTGTTCGGAGTGTTCCAGCGCATGCATGGCGCCGAGGAATTTCCCGGCACCGGTGTCGGGCTGGCCATCGTCAAACGCATCGTCGAGCGCCACGGTGGCCGCGTCAGCGTGCAGGCGACGCCCGGCAAGGGCGCGATCTTCCGCTTCACCCTGCAGGGTTTCGTGCCGACCGAACCGCTGGGCGGCCCGGTCGGCGAGACGCGGACCGGGACCTGATGGAACCTGATCAGCCGATCAGGCGGGTCAGCGCTTCGCGGTACTTGTCGCCGGTGCGCCGGATGATGTCTGCCGGCAGCGATGGGCCCGGCGCGCTCTTGTTCCAGTCCAGCGTTTCCAGATAATCGCGCACGAACTGCTTGTCGAACGACGGCGGATTGACACCTTCCCGGTACTGGTCGGCCGGCCAGAAGCGCGATGAATCCGGGGTCAGCGCCTCGTCGATCAGGATGAGCTTGCCATCCGGATCGAGGCCGAACTCGAACTTGGTGTCGGCGATGATGATGCCGCGGCTCTTCGCGTAGTCCGCCGCCGCGCTGTACAGCGCGATCGCGGTGTCGCGCACCTGCGCCGCCAGCGCCGGGCCGATCAGTGCCTCGGTCTGTTCGAAGCTGATGTTTTCGTCGTGATCGCCCACGGCGGCCTTGGTGGCCGGCGTGAAGATCGGAGCCGGCAGCTTCGACGCCATGCGCAGGCCGTGCGGCAGCGCCACGCCGCATACCGCACCGGTACGCGAATAGTCGCCCCAGCCGGAGCCGATCAGGTAACCGCGAACGACCGCTTCGATCGGCAGCGGCTTGAGCCGCCGCACGACGATGGCGCGCCCTTCCACCTGGTCATGCTCATCGGCGGTCACCACCGATTCCGGCGCGATGCCGGTCAGGTGGTTGGGCGATACGCCCGCCAGTTTGCCGAACCAGAAGTTCGACACGGCGGTCAGCACCTTGCCCTTGCCCGGTATCGGGTCGGGCAGGATGACGTCGAACGCCGACAGGCGATCGGTGGTCACGATGAGCATCGTCGCGTCATCGATGGCGTAGATGTCGCGCACCTTGCCGCGGGCGATCAGCGGCAGGCTGTTGATGCTGGATTCGAACAGTGCGTCGGCCATGTCGGTCCTGGGTACGGTCTTCGTTGCGGGATGCGTGGGCGTATCAGGTGACGGTCTGCGCCAGTTTGCCGCTGGCGTACTGGCGGGCAATCTCGTCCAGCGCAATCGCCTTGATCTTGCCTGCCTGGCCTTCGCAACCGAACTGCAGGTAGCGTTCCTTGCAGATCAGCTTGGCTGCTTCGCGGGCCGGCTTCAGCCATTCGCGGGCGTCGAACTTGTCCGGGTTCTCGGCCAGGAACTTGCGCACCGCGCCGGTCATCGCGAGACGGATGTCGGTGTCGATGTTGATCTTGCGCACGCCGTACTTGATCGCTTCCTGGATTTCCTCGACCGGCACGCCGTAGGTTTCCTTCATCCGGCCGCCGTACTGGTTGATGATGGCCAGCAGGTCCTGCGGCACCGACGACGAGCCGTGCATCACCAGGTGGGTGTTGGGGATGCGCCTGTTGATTTCCTTCACGCGCGAAATCGCGAGGATGTCGCCGGTGGGCTTGCGGGTGAACTTGTAGGCGCCGTGACTGGTGCCGATCGCGATGGCCAGTGCGTCCAGCTGCGTGGCCTTGACGAACCGTGCAGCTTCCTCCGGGTCGGTCAGCAGCGACGAGTGGTCAAGTTTGCCTTCGGCGCCGTGACCATCTTCCTCGCCGGCCATGCCGGTTTCCAGCGACCCCAGGCAGCCCAGCTCGCCTTCGACCGTGACGCCGACCTTGTGCGCCATGTCGACCACCTTGCGGGTGACCTCGACGTTGTAGTCGAACGAGGCCGGCGTCTTGCCGTCTTCGCGCAGCGAGCCGTCCATCATCACCGAGCCGAAGCCCAGATCGATGGCGCCCTGGCAGATCGCCGGGGTCTGCCCGTGGTCCTGGTGCATCACCAGGGGACTGTGCGGATACGCTTCGACGGCGGCCTGGATCAGATGCTTGATGAAGTGCTCGCCGGCGTACTTGCGGGCGCCGGCGCTGGCCTGGAGGATGACCGGCGCACCGACCTCATCGGCGGCGGCCATCACCGCCTGCACCTGTTCGAGATTGTTCACGTTGAAGGCGGGGATGCCGTAGCCATTTTCGGCGGCGTGGTCGAGCAACTGGCGCATGGAAACCATGGGCATGGCAATTCTCCTGGCTGGATCAGATAACGGTAGAGAGTTGACGATACTCCCCGACCTTGACGATTTTCAGTGTATTGGTGCCGCCCGGAACGCCGATCGGTTCGCCGAACGACAGCACGATGAGGTCACCGACCTGCACGGCACCGCTGCGCAGCAGTTCCGCTTCGGCGTCGACCAGCATGCGGTCGCGGTCGGCATCCGGATCGAGCTTGATCATCAGCGGCGTGACGCCGCGGTACATCGACAGCTTGTAGCGGGTGCGCACTTCCGGTGTCAGCGCGTAGATCGGCACGCCGCTGTTCAGGCGCGACATCCACAGCGAAGTCGAGCCGGACTGGGTCAGCGTGGCGATCGCCTTCACCTTCAGGTGGAAGGCGGAAAACAGCGCCGCCATCGCGATCGACTGGTCGATGCGGGTGAACACACGCTGCAGGAATTCCTGGTCCAGCTTCACTTCGGCCGATTTCTCGGCTTCGATGCAGATGCGCGCCATCGCCTCGACCGTTTCGATCGGGTATTCGCCGGACGCGGTTTCCGCAGACAGCATCACCGCGTCGGTGCCGTCGAGCACCGCGTTGGCGACGTCGGACACTTCGGCGCGCGTGGGCACCGGGCTGTGGATCATCGACTCCATCATCTGCGTGGCGGTGATGACCAGCTTGTTCATTTCGCGCGATACGCGAATGATGCGTTTCTGCATCGCCGGCACGGCCGCGTCGCCCACTTCGACCGCGAGGTCGCCGCGCGCCACCATGGCGCCGTCGGACGCATCGAGAATTTCCTCCAGCGCCGGAATGGCTTCCACGCGCTCGATCTTGGCGATCAGCAGGGCGTTCGACCCCGCCGCGCGCAGCAGTTCGCGCGCCTGGCGCATGTCGGCGCCGCTCTTCGGGAAGCTGACCGCCACGTAGTCGACATTCAGCGACGCCGCGATCTTGATGTCTTCCATGTCCTTGGGCGTCAGCGCCGGCGCCGACAGACCGCCGCCCTGACGGTTGATGCCCTTGTTGTTCGACAGTTCGCCGCCGTGGCGCACCGTGCAGTGGATCTGCGTGGCGTTGACCGACTTCACGTCCATCACGATGCGGCCATCGTCGAGCAGCAGCACGGCACCCTGTTCGACGTCATTCACCAGTTCGGGATAGTCGAGGCCGACACGGCCCTCGTCGCCCAGCGTGCATTCGATGTCGAACACGAAGGCCTGCCCGCCCTTGAGCATCACCTTGTTTTCGGCAAACTTGCCGACGCGGATCTTCGGACCCTGCAGGTCGGCCATCACGCCCACCGTGCGGCCCGCTCTGGCTGCGGCGACCGCGAGGGTTTCCACGCGCGCGCGGTGGTCGTCCGCCTTGCCGTGCGAAAAATTGAGTCGCACCACATCGACGCCGGCCTCGACAAGGCGGGTCAGGGTGGCGAGGTCGCTCGATGCGGGGCCGAGCGTGGCGACGATCTTGGTGAAACGGTGCATGGCGGACGAACTCCTCGTGATGTCTTTGTTGTTTTAGTGGGCGGTGCCTTGCGCGTGCTGCGCCGTATCAGCCGCGGGCGCGCCGCAGCAGGATATCGACAGCCGGTAGCGTTTTCCCTTCGAGGAACTCCAGGAAGGCGCCGCCGCCGGTCGAGATGTAGCTCACCTGATCGGCGATGCCATATTTTGCGATGGCGGCCAGGGTGTCGCCACCACCGGCGATCGAATAGGCGTTCGACGCTGCAATGGCGCGCGCCACGGTTTCGGTGCCGTGACCGAAGGCGTCGAATTCGAATACGCCGACCGGGCCGTTCCATACGATGGTGCCGGCCGCCTTCAGCATTTCCGCCAGTTGGGCAGCAGCCTTCGGGCCGATGTCGAGAATCATGTCGTCGGCGGCGACGTCATCGACCGACTTGACCGTTGCCGGTGCATCGGCCGCAAATGTCTTGGTGCACACCACGTCTTCCGGCAGCGGCACTTTCGTCTTGGCCATCACGCGCCTGGCGGCGTCCACCAGATCGGCTTCGGCGAGCGACTTGCCGATCTGCTTGCCGGCGGCCAGCAGGAAGGTGTTGGCAATGCCGCCCCCGACGATGAGCTGATCGACCTTGTCGGCCAGGTTTTCCAGCAGTGTCAGTTTGGTCGATACCTTGGAACCGGCGACGATGGCCGCCAGCGGCCGTGCCGGCTGGCCGAGTGCCTTCGACAGCGCGTCCAGTTCGCTTGCCATCAGCGGGCCGGCGCAGGCGACAGGCGCGTACTGGCCCATGCCGTAGGTCGTCGCTTCAGCGCGGTGGGCGGTGCCGAAGGCGTCATTCACCCATACGTCGCACAACGCTGCGAGCTTTCTCGACAGCGCCTCGTCGCACTTCTTCTCGCCCTTATTGGCGCGGCAGTTTTCCAGCAGTACGACCTCGCCCGGGGCGACCGTAACGCCATCGACCCAATTTGCGACCAGCTTCACCTCGAAGCCGAGCAGTTCCGACATGCGGCGGGCGATCGGTGCCAGCGAATCTTCCGGCTTCAGTTCGCCTTCGGTCGGACGCCCGAGGTGCGACGTCACCATGACCGCAGCGCCGGCGTCGCGCGCGCTGAGGATGGCTGGCAGCGAGGCGCGGATGCGGGTGTCTTCGGTGATGTTGCCGGCGTCGTCCTGCGGTACGTTCAGGTCGGAGCGGATGAACACCCGCTTGCCCTTGAGGTCAAGATCGGAAAGTCGTGTGAACTGCATCGTGTGTCCTCTGCGATGGCGCGTGAAGGGGTTCTGACGGTGCGAATACAGGGTAGGACGGTCAAGCAGGCAAAAACGATGCGGGACGGACGAAGTCGGGCAGGGACGCTGCCGCTCCGAACCCCGCCCCGGATCGGGATGCCTTTACCTGGCCGCCATCAGCGCAACCGTCGTGTCCAGCATGCGGTTCGAGAAACCCCATTCGTTGTCGTACCAGGACAGCACCTTCACCAGCGTGCCACCCATGACGCGCGTCTGCGTCGAGTCGAAGATCGACGAGCGGGCGTCATGGTTGAAATCGACCGACACCAGCGGCTCGACGTTGTAACCCAGCACGCCCTTGAGCTCGCCTTCCGAAGCGGTCTTCAGGATGCCGTTCACTTCGTCGGTCGTGGTGGCGCGTGCGGCCGTGAAAGTAAGGTCGACGATGGATACATTGATCGTCGGTACGCGCATCGCGAAGCCGTCCAGCTTGCCGTTCAGGTCCGGCAGCACCAGACCGACCGCAGCAGCGGCGCCTGTCTTGGTCGGAATCATCGACATCGTGGCGCTGCGCGCGCGGCGCAGGTCTTCATGATAGACGTCGGTCAGCACCTGGTCGTTCGTGTAGGCGTGGATGGTGGTCATCAGGCCGTGCACAACGCCGATCTTGTCGTGCAGCGGCTTGACCAGCGGTGCCAGGCAGTTGGTGGTGCAGCTGGCGTTCGAAATGACCGTGTCGGTCGCCTTCAGCACGCCGTGGTTCACGCCATAGACGATGGTTGCATCGACGTCCTTGCCGCCGGGCGCTGAAATGATGACCTTCTTCGCACCGCCCTTGATGTGGGCCGACGCCTTTTCCTTGGTCGTGAAGAAGCCGGTGCATTCCAGCACGACATCGACGCCCAGCTCACCCCACGGCAGTTCGGCCGGATTGCGGTTGGCCAGCACGCGGATGCGGTCACCGTTCACGACCATGTAGTCGCCGTCGACGCTCACTTCACCCGGAAACTTGCCGTGGGCGGTGTCGTAACGGGTCAGGTGGGCATTGGTCTTCGGGTCGCCGAGGTCGTTGATCGCGACGATCTGGATGTCGTGGCGCTTGCCGCCCTCGTAGTGTGCGCGAAGCACGTTGCGGCCGATGCGCCCGTATCCGTTGATGGCAACCTTGATCGTCATGTCTGCAACTTCCTTTCCAGTGGGTATGGATTCAATGAAACCTGCGGATTGTGCAGCGCAACTCGTGGTGGCGCTGCGCCGTAGTTGGCACCGTCCGCAGCGCGGTGCCCGGATGTGTGAGGCCTTACTTGCCGATCACCTTGCGGGCGGCGGTGGCGACCGCGTCGGCAGTGATGCCGAAAGCCTTGTACAGCTCGCCAGCCGGTGCTGATTCGCCGAAGTGATCCAGGCCGATGACGGCGCCGTCGAGACCGACGTATTTGCGCCACAGATCGGTCACGCCGGCTTCGACTGCCACGCGCGGCAGCGCGCGCGGCAGAACCATTTCGCGCCAGGCAGCGTCCTGCCGGTCGAACACCGTGGTCGATGGCATGGACACCACACGCGCCGCGATGCCTTCGGCTGCGAGCGTCTTCTGCGCAGCGAGCGCCAGCGACACCTCCGAGCCGGTTCCAATCAGCACGACCTGCGCGCCCTCTGCACCTGACAGCACGTAGCCGCCGCGGGCGATTGCTGCGATCGTCGCGGCATCGCGCGCGGTGTGCGGCAGGTTCTGGCGCGAAAACATCATCGAGGTCGGGCCGTCATCGCGCTTGAGGGCACTGGCCCAGGCAACGGCGGATTCGACCGTATCGGCCGGTCGCCACACGTCCATGTTCGGCATCAGGCGCAGCGTGGCCGTCTGTTCGACCGGCTGGTGCGTCGGGCCGTCTTCGCCGAGACCGATTGAGTCGTGCGTGAACACGAACACCTGGCGCAGCTTCATCAGCGCTGCCATGCGCAGCGCGTTGCGCGCGTACTCGGAGAACATCAGGAAGGTGGCGGTATAGGGAATGAAGCCGCCGTGCAGCGCGATGCCGTTGGCGATGGCCGACATGCCGAATTCACGCACGCCATAGTAGAGGTAGTTGCCGCCAGGGTTGTCGGCCGATATCCCCTTCGAACCCGACCACAGCGTAAGGTTGGACCCGGCGAGGTCGGCGGATCCACCGAGCAACTCCGGCAGCACCGGCGCAAAGGCTTCGATGCAGTTCTGGCTGGCCTTGCGGCTGGCGATGTTGTCCGCCTTGCCGTCGAACTTTGCGATCGTGTCTGCAACGACCTGATCGAAACCGCTCGGCAGCGTACCGTGCATGCGACGTTTGAACTCTGTCGCAAGGTCGGGGTGGGCGGTCTCGTAGGCTGCAAATCGCGCATTCCAGTCTGCTTCGGCCAATTTGCCTGCTGGACGCGCATCCCACGCTTCATAGACGTCCGCCGGAATGTCGAACGGGGCGTGGGACCAGCCGATGAAGGCCCGTGCCGCGTCGATCTCGGCTGCCCCGAGCGGTGCGCCGTGCACATCATGGCCACCGGCCTTGTTCGGCGAGCCGAGGCCGATCACCGTGCGGCAGCAGATCAGCGTCGGCCGCGACAGGTCGGCTTTTGCCGCGATCACTGCGGCGTTGATGGCGGCGCTGTCGTGACCGTCGACCGCCGGGATGACCTGCCAGCCGTAGGCTTCGAAGCGCTTTGGCGTATCGTCGGAAAACCAGCCCTCGACGTGGCCGTCAATTGAAATACCGTTGTCGTCGTAGAACACGATCAGCTTGCCCAGACCTTGCGTGCCGGCCAGTGAGCATGCTTCGTGCGATATACCTTCCATCAGGCAACCGTCACCGGCGAAGGCGTAGGTGAAATGATCGACGACGGCATGGCCGGGTCGATTGAATTGCGCCGCCATGCCGCGTTCCGCAAGCGCCATGCCGACCGCGTTGGCCAGACCCTGGCCGAGCGGGCCGGTGGTCGTTTCGACGCCCGGTGCGTAGCCCCGTTCCGGGTGGCCCGGTGTCTTGGAATGCAACTGGCGGAACGATTTCAGATCCTCGATCGACAGGTCGTAGCCGGTCAGGTGCAGCAGGGCATACAACAGCATCGAACCGTGGCCGTTCGACAGCACGAAGCGGTCACGGTCGGCCCACTCCGGATTGGCCGGGTTGTGCTTCAGGTGATGGCGCCACAGCACTTCGGCGATTTCCGCCATGCCCATCGGAGCTCCCGGGTGGCCTGAGTTGGCTCTCTGGACGGCATCCATCGCCAGCGCGCGGATGGCACCCGTGATCGGATTGAAGCCTCCGCGGGGTGTGATGGTCGGGACGGCGGTCGAGGCGGTCATAGGGCAAGGTTCCGGCCGGAAAAACCCATAATTATCCGCGAAAACAAGGCCTCTGGATAGCACGCTTCGTTCCGCAATCCGGCCGACTTTCTGTATCCGGCCTTGCGGGATTCACCAGAGGCGGGCTGCAGCGGTGCGGATCGCACCAGGGGGGCTGCCGTTGCCGGTCCTCGTGCACAAGGAATCGGCGTTGATCCGGTTCTTCAGCGGGCGCCGTGACGGCAGGTTCAGTAACGCGCCCGCGCCTTGCGCCCGTTTTCCACCAGCCGCAGGATCAGCGGCGTGAAGATGAGCTGCATGGCCAGTTCGATCTTGCCGCCCGGGATCACGATGGTGTTGGCGCGCGACATGAAGGAACCTTGCAGCATGCTCAAAAGGTACTGGAAGTCGATGCCGCGCGGATTGGCGAAGCGGATCACCACCATTGACTCTTCCGGTGTCGGGATGGCGCGTGCGATGAAGGGGTTCGAGGTGTCGACCATCGGTACCCGCTGGAAATTGATGTGCGTGTTCTCGAACTGCGAACAGATGAAGTGCACGTATTCCGGCATGCGGCGCAGGATGGTGTCGGTCACGGCTTCGGTCGTGTAACCGCGCTGCTCGCGATCGCGGTGCAGCTTCTGTATCCACTCCAGGTTGATGATGGGTACGACGCCGATGCGCAGGTCGGCATGCTGTCCGACATCGATGCGGTCGGTTTTCACTGCCCCATGCAGGCCTTCGTAAAACAGGATGTCGGTGCCGGGCGGAATATCCTCCCAGGGCGTGAATGTTCCTGGCGGCTGACCAAAGGGTGCGGCTTCCTTGTCGTTGTGCAGATAGGCGCGAGTGCGCCCGGTTCCTTCGGCGCCATACTGCCGGAACAGGGCCTCAAGCTCTTCGAACAGGTTGGCATCCGGGCCGAAATGACTGAAATGTTCATTTCCGGCAGCCGCTTCGCGCGCCATGACGACCTTCATCTCCTCCCGGTCGTAACGATGAAAGGCGTCGCCTTCGACAATGACCGGATTGACCCCTTCGCGCCGGAAGATGTGCTGGAAGGTTCGCGTGACAGTGCTGGTGCCGGCGCCCGATGACCCGGTGATGGCGATGACAGGATGGCGTACCGACATCCGTCAGTCCTCAGAGCGTGGAAAACAGGCCACGGATATTGAAAAGTGGCGAAGTGTATTCACGGTCCAGTCCCTGGTCATTTTCGTGGTGATACTGGGCAATGCGACGCACTTCTTCGCTTGACCCGAAGATCAGTGGCGTGCGCATCTGCAGGCTGCGCGGCGGCAGTTCAAGGATCCGTGTGCGGCCGTTTGTTGCTTCGCCACCCGCCTGTTCGATCAGGAAGGCGATCGGATTGGCTTCGTACATCAGCGAAATACGGCCCGGCGGCTGCGACGGCATGGTGTCGGCCGGATACATGATGACGCCCCCGCGCGTCAGTACGCGATGGGTTTCAGCCACCAGCGAGGCGATCCAGCGCATGTTGAAGTCGGTGTTGCGCGGGCCTGTCTGGCCAGCCAGACACTCCTCGACATAGCGTTTGACCGGCGGTTCCCAGAAGCGCGATTTCGATGCATTGATCGCAAATTCGTTGGTTTGCGCAGGAATGCGCATCTTCGGATGGGTCAGGATGAAGGCGCCGATGTCGCGGTCAAGTGTGAATCCGTCAACGCCTTCGCCGGTGGTCAGCACCAGCATGGTCGAAGGGCCGTACAGCGCATAGCCGGCGCACACCTGTTCTGTTCCGGGCTGCAGAAAGTCCGACAACTGCGGCTCGGCGCCCGGGTTGGGCGCGTGCAGAACCGAAAAAAGCGTGCCGACCGTCAGATTCACGTCGATGTTGTTGCTGCAGTCCAACGCATCGAACAGCAACAGGTATTTGCCTCGCGGCGACTGTTCCGGCGTCGGGATGAAGCCGTCCAGACCGTCCGGTGCAAGCGCCGCAAGATGACCGCCCCATTCGCATTCGCGCTGCATCGCCTCGTTTGCGATGGTGTCGAGCTTCTGCGTGACGTCGCCTGCCAGATTGATGGCTGCGCCGCTGCCAATCGCCTCGAAGCTGCCGAGCGAGCCGACCAGTGCGCCCTTGTTAACATTGTTGGCGATGATTTTCACCGCCGTCGCAACCGCGTTCAACAGACTCGAAAAGATCCCGCTGGCTTGCGGGTGTCTCTGCTGGGCCTCGATGGTGTAACGCGTGAGGGTTTTGCGCCCTTCGATCATGGCAACCTCCTTCGCAACCGGTGTCGATTTATCCTAGCTGTCGTCCGCCGTGCTGTCACATCGGCTTGTCGCGCTCCGGCAGGGCGCCGTGACGGCAAATGATGTGCTGCAACCATGGAACGGTATGTTCCACGGCAAGCAACACAGTGTGCGAACGCAAAAAAATACCCCGGACTCTTGCGAGCCGGGGTATGAATCCACAAACAAGGTTGTGGAGGAGGAGCCTGGGTCACCTGTCGATTCTTGTTGAGTAGACAGGCTTTGACGCTAAAATCGAGAGCTTCCGAAAACACGCCGTACCTTTGTCGCGCTTTGTTTTCGACCGCTGTTGCAGTGCAATATATCTGGAATCTGCTGTGGTTCAAAATAAGTTGTTTTGATACGATCTATTAAATTTCCTGATACCGATTGATATGACAACTCAGTGGACACGAGGGGTGTCGCTTCGCCAGCTGCGGATTTTCGAAGCGGTCGCCCGCCTCGGATCGATTTCGCGCGCTGCCGAAGAGCTGCATCTGACACAACCCGCAGTCTCGATGCAGGTGAAGGCGCTCGACGGCCTGATCGGGCTGCCGCTGATCGAAACCCTGGGCAAGAAGCTGCGGGTGACCGATGTCGGCATGGAAATCGCCCGTCACGCACGTGCCATCGAACACCAGTTGGCCGAGGCGGAAGCCGCGCTCGCGCAGATGGCGAGCGGTCACGCCGGACTGGTGTCGGTTGGCGTGGTCAGCACTGCGAAGTACATCGCGCCGAAGCTGCTGATGGCTTTCCGCGAGCGCTTTCCGGACGTGCAGGTCCGCATTTCGCTGCACAACCGCGACGACATCTTCCGCCAGCTGGAAGACAACCTGATCGACCTCGCCATCATGGGGCGCCCGCCGGCTGCGCTGGGGTGCGAGGCGCATGTGTTCGCAGAGCATCCGCTGTCCATCCTCGCTTGCGAAGGTCACCCGCTGACCGGCAGCGGCATGGCCAGCGCGGAAGATCTGGGGCGTGAAGCCTTCCTGATCCGCGAGCGCGGATCAGGCACACGGGTGACCCAGGAAAGCTTTTTGATCGAACATGGCATCCGCCCGACCGAAATCATCGAGCTGCCCAGCAACGAGATCATCAAACAGGCCGCAATTGCGGGAATGGGGCTGGCGTTCCTGTCGGAGCACACCTGCCAGCTCGAACTGCGGACCGGCGTGCTACGCCGGATCGCTGCACCGGGTACGCCGGTGATCCGCAACTGGCATGTGGTCTATCGCGACCGCAAGAATCTGCTGCCGGCCGCGCAGGCGCTGCGCGACTTCCTGCTGGCAAAGGGCGGTGGTCTGGTCAATGCACAGGTGACGTCCGCGCAGCCGGCGTGAGGCCGGATTTGCCTGTGCGGCTCAGCGCGCGCCGTGCGCGTTGAGCCAGTCCATCCATTCCCGATACAGCGCCGCGTTGGCGCCGACGACGACCGGCGTCTTGCGGCCGGGTGACATGTCCAGCGGTTCGCCGTCGAGCATCGAGCACTGCGCGCCGGCTTCGGCGGCAATCAGGGTGCCGGCGGCGAAATCCCACATCATCTGGCCGCCGTGCAGATAGACATCCAGTCGTGCCGCTGCGACAAAGCACCACTCGAGTGCGCTGGAACCGAAGTTGCGCTGCGAATAGAACGGCGACTGCGTGGCGAGCGCATCGGCCAGCGGCTTGGGAATGCGCTTGAAATCGACGCCGGCGACCGCGTCCAGCAGGTGGCGGGCCGGCGTGCGCAGCGGCAGCGCCGTGCCGTTCAGGAAGGCGCCGCCTCCTTCTTCAGCGTAGAAGGCCTCGTCGGTCATCGGGTTGTACACCACTCCATAGCGCGTCCGGCCTTCGGCGATGTAGGCGATCGCCACGCCGAAGAACGGGATGCCGTTGACAAAGTTCGTCGTGCCGTCGATCGGATCGATGCACCAGATGCCGTCCTGGCCTTCGTGCCACAGACGCAACTGCAGCGATTCCGGCATTTCTTCGCCCAGTACCGGGCGATCGATGATGCGCGGCAAGCGTTCGATCAGCGCTTCCTGCGCCGCCAGATCGACCACCGTGAACAGGCTGCCGTCGTCCTTGGTGTTGCGTTGCGCCGTCAGGAAGTGCGGCATGATGACTTCGCGCGCCACATTGCGCGCGGTGTCGACGATCTGGATGAGGGTCGGTGAGCTCATGGATTCAGTCCTGACGCCATTTGATGGAACAGCCGATGCCCGGCGTCTGCTCGCGCGGACCTTCGCCGGTCAGTGCCACGAGGCGCATGGCCTCGAACAGGTCGCGCCGCGTATCCGGTGGCGCAGCCTCCTTGCGGGAGGCGTCGAAGCGACCGCGGTATTGCAGCTGCAATGCGCTGTTGTAGCCGAAGAAATCCGGCGTGCACACGGCGCCATAGGCGCGTGCCACCGATTGGTCGGCGTCCAGCAGATACCGAAAGGAGAACGCCCTGTCGCGCGCCAGCGCGCTCATGGCGTCAGGGCCATCCTGCGGATACTGGTCGATGTCGTTCGACATGACGGCCACTGCGCCGACGCCGAGCGCCTGCAACTCGCGCACCGTCACCACCAGCCGTGGCAGTATTGCCTGAACATACGGGCAGTGGTTGCAGATGAACATCACCAGCAGACCGGCCGGTCCGCACAACGTGTCCGGCGAATGCTGGCGGCCGTCGGCGTCGCGCAACCGGAAGTCCGGCGCTGCCAGACCGAAGTCACAGACAGGTGTCGAAGTGCTGACCATCATGCTTCCATGGGTTTGCCCGCCCTGGCGGAGCGCGGGTCGTGATCCTCTCGCAGTGCACCAATGATAATACGATGAATCCTCGCTTTTTCTGCCCTCTGCCTGACGAACCCGTCGGCGTGCTCGCGCTGCCGGCTGCAGTCGCCCACCATGTTGAACGTGTGCTGCGCCTGTCGGCCGGCGACCCGCTGACCCTGTTCGACGGTCGCGGTTTCGAAGTCGAAGCCCGACTGGAAGGCAAGGGGCGCGACCTGCGCGCGGTACTCGGCGAGCGTCGTGCGCCAGTGCGGGAGCCGACGCTGCGGATCACGCTGATGCAGTGCCTGGCGGCGTCGGACAAGATGGACTGGATCGTGCAGAAAGCGGTCGAACTCGGTGTTGCGCGCGTGCAGCCGGTGAGCTGCCGGCGCGCGGTCGTGCGCCTGGCCGGCGATCGTGCCCAGCGCCGGATCGAACACTGGCACCAGATTGCGGTGGCTGCCTGTGAACAGTGCGGTCGCAACGTCGTGCCCGAGGTGCTGCCGCTGCTTTCCTTCGAGCAGGCGGTCGCGCGTGCCGACGGGCAGCGCCTGCTGCTGCATCCGGAAGGTGGGGTGCCGTTGCGCGAGGCTAGCCTGAAAGCCGATCAGCTGATCAGCGTGCTGATCGGTCCGGAAGGTGGTTTCGACCACGACGAACTGCAGGCCGCGCGCGGCAGCGGGTTCGCCGCGCTCACCCTCGGTCCGCGCGTTTTGCGCACTGAAACTGCAGGTGTGGCCGTGGTGGCCGCGCTCAACGCCCTGATCGGAGATTTCTGATGTTCGATTCGCTGCCCCCGTTCGAAGCGATGGATGAAGACCGGTTCGATAGGGCGGTCGCGCGGCTGCGCGCCGACCTGCTCGATGCGCAGTACTCGATCCTGGAGCAGGCACGCACGCCGGTCATCCTGCTGATCGCCGGCGTGGCGGGCGCCGGCCGCGGCGTGGTGGTCAACACGTTGAACGAGTGGATGGACCCGCGTCATATCCGCACCAGTGCGTTCGGGGCGCGCGACGAAGCCGCACGCCTGCGACCCCACATGTGGCGTTTCTGGCAGGCATTGCCGTCGCGCGGGCGCACCGCCATCATGTTCGATGCGTGGTACAGCGAAACCATCCGTGACCGCGTCGACCGCCGCATCAAGCGGCCGGCGTTCGGCCGCACCCTGCAGTCGATACGCCGTTTCGAGCACATGCTGGCGATGGAAGACGCGGTGGTGCTCAAGTTCTGGCTGCATCTGGACGCCGACACCCAGCGTGCCCGCTTCAAGACGCTCGAAAAGGACGCGGCAACGCGCTGGCGCGTCACGTCGGAGGACTGGCACGAACACCGTCGTCACCGCAGGCTGTGCAAGGTGGCGGAAGAGGCGATCCGCGAGACGGACGACCCGCATGCGCCGTGGCACCTGATCGACGCACGGGACACCCGTCTGTGCGAATTGGCGGTCGGTCGCGTCGTGCTGCGCGCGTTGCGTGCCACGCTGGCAGGGCGTCCGCCGCGACCGGCGCCGTTGCCGCCGCCTTCGATGGCGGTGGCCGAGGCGCCGGCGGCACCGGTCGGCGAAGCAGCGGCCCCGTCGAAGCCGATGACCAAGGCGCACTACCAGCCTGCGCTGGAAGCCCTGCAGGGGCGGTTGAACCTGTTGCTGCGCCAGCCGGCTTTTGAAGATCGCGCGCTCGTGCTGGTGTTCGAAGGCATGGATGCAGCGGGCAAGGGCGGTGCGATTCGTCGCATCACCCATGCACTCGACGCGCGGTATTACCGCGTGCATCCGGTGGCGGCGCCGTCCGAACATGAGCGCAAGTACCCCTGGTTGTGGCGCTTCTGGCGCGATGTGCCGCGCAACGGCCGGGCGGCACTGTTCGACCGCTCGTGGTACGGCCGGGTGCTGGTCGAGCGGGTCGAAGGCTTTGCCGAGCCGGATGACTGGGCGCGCGCCTACGACGAAATCAACGCCTTCGAGCAGGAATGGGTGGCGCATGGCGCCATCGTCTGCAAGTTCTGGCTCGACGTCAGCCCCGACGAACAGCTGAAGCGCTTCAAAGAGCGCAGTCGTACCCGATTCAAGCGCTTCAAGATCACGCCGGATGACTGGCGAAACCGCGAAAAGTGGCCGGCCTATCTGCCGGCGGTGCGCGACATGCTGGCGCGCACGCACACCGAGGCGGCGCCGTGGGCGTTGATCGGCTCGGACGACAAGTACCGCGCCCGCCTCGACATCCTGCAGACCGTCTGCGACCGTCTCGAATCGGCGATCGGCTGAGCGTTCCGGCGGGCCGCGCTCGGATAGAATCGGGAACTTACCGGACGGAACCTGAATGCACGCTGATCCCGATTCACCGCGCTTCGTCGCCTGGGTGCGCAGCGCAGCACCCTATATCCATGCCTTCGGCGGCCGAACCTTCGTGGTCGCGGTCGGCGGCGAGGTGCTGAAGAGCCCGTTCGCCAATTCGCTGGTGCAGGACTGCAACCTGCTTGCCGCGCTCGGCATCAAGCTGGTGCTGGTGGTCGGGGCGCGCCCGCAGATTGAGGAAGAACTGGCGGCACGCGGCCTGGAGCCCCGTTATCACAATGGTTTGCGGGTGACCGACGCGCCGGCCATGGACTGCGTGAAACGCGCCAACGGCGCCATCCGCATCGATGTCGAGGCGCTGTTTTCGCAGGGGCTGCCCAATACGCCGATGGCCGGCAGCACGATCGAGGTGGCGTCGGGCAACTTCCTGACAGCGCGTCCGGTGGGCGTGGTGGATGGCATCGACCACGGCTACACCGGGGCCGTGCGCAAGGTCGACGTCGAGGCGCTGAATGACGCGCTGGTCGACAGCGATATCGTGCTGATGCAGCCCTACGGCTATTCGCTGACCGGCGAGGTGTTCAACCTGTGCATGGAAGAAGTGGCCGAATCGGTTGCCATCGGCCTGCAGGCGACGAAGCTGATCTATCTGTGCGACGCGCCGGGCATCGTCGATGAAGCCGGAGAGCTGGTGCCGGAACTCACCGCTGACGAAGCATCGCAATGGCTGAAGGCAGGTCGCGGCATCACCGAAGACCTGGGCCTCTACCTGCCGCGGGCGATCCGTGCGGTGAAGATGGGAGTGGCGCGGGCGCACATGATAGATCGCGACCTCGATGGCGCGCTGCTGCTCGAATTCTTCACCACGCAAGGCGTCGGCAGCGTCATTTCGCGCGAACGGCTTGCGCTTATGCGCAATGCGCGCATGGACGATGTGCCGGCAGTGGCCGGCCTGATCGCGCCGATGGAAGCGGATGGCACGCTGGTCAGTCGCGGCCGCGAACGGCTCGAACGCGAGATCGATCGCTTCAGCGTGCTCGAACACGACGAAGTCATCATGGGCTGTGCCGCCTTCTACCCGTATGCGGAAGAAGAAATGGCCGAACTCGCCTGTCTCGCGGTCATGCCCGAGTACCGTCGCCACGGCTATGGTGAACAGATACTCAGCTTTGTCGAGGCGCGGGCTCGGGCCGAACGCATGAAACGCCTGTTCGTGCTCACTACCGTGACGGCACACTGGTTCGTCGAGCGTGGTTTCGTAGAAGCCGGCATCGATGTACTGCCGCGCTTGAAGCGCGAGAGCTACAACCCGCAGCGTCGCAGCAAGGTTCTGGTGAAGGTGCTCTGATGACGCGGCCGCCGCTCCACTGACATGAAACCGGCCCTGCTCGCGCGCATCGGCACACTGAAGGCACGCCTCATCGGGTCGGGGGTAGTGCTGGGCCTGCTGCTGATCCTGGGGCTCGGGCTCACCCACCACCTTCTGGCCGGTCATCTGATTTCGCAGGAAGACGCGCGCATCGCCGCGCTGGCCGTCGACATGCAGACCCGCCTGGGTGAAATCGTGACGCACGATCAGGCGCGGTTGGCCGCCGAAGCGGGTGCATTGCGCCGGCTCGGTGTCCTGGGTTACATCGAAGTGCGTGATGCCGCAGGGCGCGTACTGGTGGCGGACGGAGGTCCGGCCGTGCTCGGACCGCCGCACCCTGACCTGCGTGCCGCACTGGCGGCTGGGCGCAGCCGCCACGATTTCCGCATCGAGCTGAGGTCGGCCGACGCCAGCGCGCCGGTCGGCATCGCGCGCGCCAGTGCGAGGCTGGTTCGTCTCGAGTCGGCGCTTGCCACCTTGCGGACGTCGATGCTGCTACTGGGCATCCTGATTCTTTCGCTGCATGTGCTGCTGACTCGCTGGGTGCTCGGCGGCGTGCTCGATGGTGTGACCGCGATCGAAACGCGCGCCATCGCGCTGCGCCGGGCGGAGGTCGTCAATCCGCTCCCGGTGGTCGGCGACGATGCACTGGCGCGTCTGACCCGAGCCTTCAACCAGATGGTTCAGGCGCTTGATGAGCGGGTCATGGCGTTGCGCAAGAGTGAATCGCGCTTTCATGCGATCGCCGATTTCACCTTTGGCGTCGAGGCTTGGTTCGGGCCGCAAGGTCGCCTGATCTGGGTCAATCGTTCGATCGAACGGGTGACCGGCCACAGCCCGCTGGATTGCTTGCTGAGCGAAAATCTCGCAGGCATGCTCGTCCATGAGAAGGACCGCAAGATATTCGCCACCCGCGCGCAAGAGGCGCTGGCTGGCGCCAGCGGCGAAAATTTCGAAGTGCGTCTGCTGCGTCGCGATGGCGGTGTGGTGTGGGTATCCCTGAACTGGCAGCCGATCTACGACGAGGCAGGCGTTTGCCTGGGCGTGCGGGTGTCGGCCGACGACATCCAGAGCCGCAAGGAAGCCGAGCTGAAGCTTCTCGATACAGTGACCGCGCTGCGTCGCGAACAGGGCTTGCGCGATTACTACCTCACGCGCAGCGAGGAAGAACGTTCGCGGCTGGAGGCGCTGCTCGACCTGATCAAGCTGGGTGTGCTGTTCGTCGATCGCGACGGGCGCGCACAGCACGCAAACCGGATGCTGAAGCTGATCTGGGGCATGGCGCCGGACGAAAACCTTTCCGGCATGCGCGACAGTGTGCTGATCGAACGCACGGCGGTGCTGCGTGCGGACGAAGACGGCTACCGGGAGCGAATGGCGCAGATTCTTGCCACGCGACTTCCGACCGAGCCGCTGGACATCCTGCTGCGTGACGGTCGCATCATCCGCGAACAGTCGGCGCTGGTGCCGTCGGCCACGCCCGGCCGCTTCCTCGGTCGCGTTTGGATCTACGAAGACGTTACGGCCGAGCGGCGTGCAGCCGAGGCGCTGGTACAGATGGCAGAACGCGACCCGCTGACCAATCTTTACAATCGTCGCCGCTTCCATGAAGAACTCGAACGCATGATTGCAGACGCCAGCCGGCGACACACGCAACTTGGCTTGCTGTTGTTCGATCTGGATGGCTTCAAGCCGGTCAATGACCGGCATGGTCATCAGGCTGGCGATCAGGTGTTGATGAAGCTGGCGCGCGAAGTTGGCGCGGTCGTGCGGCGGAACGAAATCTTCTTCCGGCTCGGCGGTGACGAGTTCGGTGTGCTCGCTCCGGACACCGACGAACAGGCCATCACCGGTCTGGCGCGACGCATCGGCGAGCGTGTGTCGGGCATGAACTTCGAGTTTGACGGCGAGCGCGCCTATGTGACCGTGAGCACGGGCATCGGCATCTATCCGGTTCACGCCTCGACCGGCGAAGCCTTGCTGGGTGCGGCGGACGCTGCGATGTACGCAGCCAAGAACGATGGCAAGAATGCTTTCCGGATGTACCAGCGCCGCCATGGTACATGACGATCGCCGCAGGCCCTGAGCGGCTGACACGCCCTTTCCGAATCTCATTTTTTGAAGGAGTTACACGATGGCACGCATGGTCAATTGCATCAAACTGGGACGCGAAGCGGAAGGTCTGGACTTTCCGCCGGTGCCTGGCCCACTCGGCGCGCGGATTTTCGAGTCGGTGTCCAAGGAGGCCTGGCAGCAATGGGTGAAGTATCAGACCATGCTGATCAACGAAAACCGCCTCAGTCTGATGGACGTGCGCGCGCGCAAATATCTTGCCGAGCAGATGGAGAAACACTTCTTCGGCGAGGGCGCAGACGGCGTGTCGGGATTCGTGCCGCCTGCTGCCTGAAGTGATGTGCTCATGCCAGCGCCACAGTAATTCACGGCAAGCCTTTGCCCCGTCGTGCTAATTTTGCGCCGATGAATGTTTCCACCCGCACCTCCGGCATCCTGCAGGGCACACGCGGCTGCCCCTACTGCATGAGTCGGAACACCAAAGACTCGAGCTGGAGGACCGCGGCCGAGAAGGCCGGCCGCTTCTGGTTGCGTCCGGTGCGCTGCCGCAACTGCCACAAGCGCTTCGTGCGCTTCCGGCGCGTGCCTCTGGCTGCATTTGCGGGCCTGGTGTTTCTGAGCATTTCGGCCCTTGTGGTCATCACCGTGCAGAGCGCCGGATCGCGCATTCCAAGCGAGCACGAAAGAAAACTGGTCGAGCTCGACCCGCGTGATGTCGCGCGTATCCGGGCGGAAGCGGGCAGTTCGCTGGCACAGTTCGAATACGCGATGCTGCTGTCGCAGGGCGGAACCGGCGAACGCGAGGATCTGGTCGAGTCGATCAAGTGGTTTGAAAAGGCTGCGGAGCAGGGGCACGCCCAGGCACAGTACGAACTGGCGCAGGTCTACAAGTTGGGCCGAGGCACGCTGCAGGACTATAACGCCTCTGCCAGGTGGTTCATGGAGGCGGCGCGCAAGGGCCATGTCGCGGCGCAATATCACATGGGACGCCTGCACCGCATCGGCGAGGGGGTGGATCTCGACCTGATCCGGGCTTACGCCTGGTTCAATCGCGCGGCGGCCCTGGGACATGGTGCTGCACGCGGCGCGCGGGATGAAATTGCTGCATCGCTCAAGCCGGAACAGGTGGAAGCGGCGCAGAAGCTGTCGCGTGATCTGCTCTCCGCACCCACTGCCGCCGGTCCTGCGGAAAAAGCATCCGCCAGCTCAGGGCTGGAAGTGACAGCGGCGGTTCCCCCGGAGAACGGTCGAGCCATCGGCGTGACGGCCACGCCCTAGACGGAATTCAGACGCGTTGGAGCACTTGTGCATACCCGATGCCCGCAGGTCGTGAGCGGGCATCCGTAACCCATATGGCGCGCGCACCTTGCCGTGCGCGCAAGACTCAATCGCTGCGATGGCGACGCAAGGCCATCTGCGCAGCGGTCAGCACGTATCGAGTCGCAGACAGCCCGGGCTGTCCGCAGGTACCGGCGGTATTCCGCCGTTTCCGAATGCCTTCTCGAGTCGGCTGGCGAGGTCCGTGTCGGCCTGCGCAAGTTCGTTGCGGATCTTTTCGGCCTCGTCGCTGCGCCCGGTGCGCGCAAGCGCCAGTGCCGTGTGGAACAGTATCTGCGGGTGACCCGGCGCCAGGGTGATCGCTTTTTGCAGGGCAGCCAGCGCGTCCGCGTGGCGATCAAGGCGCGACAGTGCCACGCCTGACTGATGCCAGGCGTCGGCATTGTCAGGCTGTGCCTGTGTCCATTCGCCTGCCAGTTCGGCGGCGGCCTGCCAGCGCGCCTGGGTGCCCATGCGTGCGACACGCAGGAACCACGGCTGCGCCGTATCCGGTTTTTCCCAGATGGCCAGGCCGTCGATCGGCGCCACATCGCTTTCGGGCAGTGTGCGGACGCGCCGGATCATCTCCGCCGGCATGGCGAAGTAGCCGCCGGCATGGCCGGACGCCAGAAACGTGGTGATGCCCATCAGCCTGCCGCGGGCGTCGAACAGCCCGCCGCCGCTGCCGCCCAGAGCGAAGCCGCTCGAGGTTTCGATCACCGCCATGCCGTCATGCGGATGCGTGGTGGCCACGCGCCCGGGGGCGAAGAAGGCTTCGATTCCACCCGAGTAGCCATAGTAGAAGGACTTCTCGCCTGCCTTCACCGATGCCGCATCGCGCAGCTCGGCGACGCGCAGCGGCATCGGTCCGGTGCGCAGCAGGCACAGGTCGTTGGACATGTCGGCTTTCTGGCCGAATACCGGATACACCAGCGCCCCCTTGGCCACCTCGATGCGCACCGCCTGCCGGGTGACATGGCAGTTGGTGACGACCTCGTTCTCCGCCACCACAACGCCCGACCCGAAATAGCCCTTGCCGGCGCCGTTGAGCACGCGCACCTGCACCACGCTGATCGACAGGCCGGTGTAGAAGGCCGAGCCGAATTCCTCCGCCGCATCGTTTGCCGCGGCGGCGGAAGACAGACCGAAAAAACAGGCGAGCAGGGCGGACAGGCGGATCATCGGCGGCCTCGCAATGGATGGCGTTGTAACGGCGGAATTTCGAACAGCCGCTATCGGAACGTCGCGACTGCAGAAAAGTTCGCACAACCCGCGCGCACTCAGTCGGTGCCGCCGTCCGTCATCGGTCCGGTCACGAAAAAGGCGCCGCCGGCCACGTGGTGGATCGTGCGCAGCGCGTCGTGTTCCGGGCCGAAATGCCAGCGCCCGGCGCTGAACACCCGGCTGTCGGCATGCGCCGCGACCACCTCGCCGATGAACAGGTCGTAACGGCTCTGGTTGTGTGTTTCGGGGACGACGCGACATTCCAGCCAGGCCACGCAGCCGTCGATCAACGGGGCTGCGACCCTGTCGCCGGCGAAGGTCGTAATATCCGGTGCGGCGAACTTGTCCCGCTCGCGGCCGGAATCGCTACCGACCGCCACGGTGAGCGCACGCTGCGCCTGCGTCGGTACATTGATGACGAACTCGCCCGACGCTTCGATCAGCTCGCGCGTGAAGGTCGACTTGTCGATCACCACCAGCAGCTTGGGTGGGTCGAAATCGAGCGGCATGCACCAGGCTGCCGCCATCACATTGCGTCGCGCGCCGTGCGCGCTGCCGACCAGCACGGTCGGGCCGTGGTTCAGCAGGCGGTAGGCTTTGTCGAGCGGGACAGATTCGATCATCGATGCGCTGCGCTGTCGCAAGCCCGTGCGGTACCCGGTGGAATGGCGTAGTTCACGCCGGCGCGCGCCGGCGTGAACCGGATCCCGCGCACAGGCCGAGCAGACCCAGGCCGGCAAGCATCGACAACCAGGTCGCTGGTTCGGGTATTGCCGGGACATTGACGTTCAGGCCGACCGAGTAGGTACCGTCACCATTCGACTGGATGGGGTTGAAGGTGTCGAGATTGAATACGTTCAGATCATCTCCGGCGAATTCGCCGTCGAACAGTTCCTGTCCCTGCTCGTCACCATCGACGAGCAGGAAATTCAGGTCCGTGATCACGCCGTTGGTGAGCGTGATTCTCGGGTAGCTGTCGAAATCGGTGTCGTCCGAATTCGTGAAGGTCTGTCCACGGAATTCGAACGTCAGAAGGAGACCGTCCGCAGTACCAATTTCGACCTCATCTTCAAGACCGAGGAAGTTGTCGTCAAAGCTGAGGGTGCCGGCCCAGGTGGTCCCCAGCAAACTGTCCGGACCGTTCAGCACGGTACCGATCCAGCCGATCGAGACCGTTTCGGCCTGCGCTGCGCTCATCGAAGCTGCAAAAGCGGTCACTGCGACCATGGTTCGGATGTTTGAAATCATGTGCGGACTCCCGGGAAATCGGATGACAGGTGCGTGACGAAATCAATATGGAATCAAGCAAAAATCGGGCCCAGGAAGTTCCGGGCCCGCCAGGGCGCATTGCACGCATCGCCCTGCTGCAGCGCTGCAAGCACGATGTAAAAAAATCCGACATTTCGTCGCTCACGACGGGAGCAGGGGTCTGTTGTCAAAGATTCGCGGCACGCCATTCACTGACAACAGCGTCCCGATCCTCTATTTTCCCCAGCTGTCCTTCAGCGTCACCGTCCGGTTGAACAACGGGCGGCCCGGCAAGGAATCCTTGCGGTCGGCAACGAAGTAGCCGTGGCGTTCGAACTGGAAGCGGTCATCGGGCGCGGCATTGGCGAGCCCGGGTTCGACGATGGCCTGCACCGATGTCACCGAATCGGGGTTCATCACGGTCAGGAAGTCGCGTCCGCCAGCGTCCGGATGGGCTTCCGTGAACAGCCGGTCGTACAGCCGTACCTCAGTCGTCACGCCATCCAGTGCGCCGACCCAGGTGATGACGCCCTTCACCTTCACGTTGTCGGCACCCGGGGTACCGCTTTTCGTGTTCGGCACGATGGTCGCCAGCACGGCGGTGATGCGGCCGTCGGCGTCCTTTTCGCAGCCGGTGCATTCGATCACGTAGCCATACTTCAGCCGCGTGCGGTTGCCCGGAAACAGTCGGTGATAGCCCTTGGGGGCTTCTTCCATGAAGTCTTCACGCTCGATCCAGACTTCGCGCGACAGCATGAAGCTGCGCTGGCCGAGTTCGGGGTGGTGCGGATTTACCGGTGCCGAGCAGGTTTCGGTTTCGCGACCGGTGAACAGCGCGTCCCAGTTGCTGAGCTTGAGCTTCAATGGATCGAGCACCACCATCGCCCGCGCGGCGCGACCGTCGAGGTCGTCGCGCAGCGCGCCTTCCAGCGTCGCATAGTCGATCCACGAATCGGCCTTCGACACGCCGATGCGCTCGGCGAACAGTTGTATCGCCTCCGCCGTGTAGCCGCGCCGGCGCAGGCCGACGATGGTGGGCATGCGCGGGTCGTCCCAGCCGCTGACGTGGCCTTCGGTCACCAGCTGCATCAGCTTGCGTTTGCTGGTCACCACATAGGTCAGATTCAGGCGGGCGAATTCATATTGCTTCGGCAGCGGGTGCGCGAGCAGACCCCCTTCCGCGAGGCGTTCAAGCACCCAGTCATAGAACGGCCGCTGATCTTCGAATTCGAGCGTGCAGATCGAATGGGTGATGCCTTCGAGCGCGTCTTCCAGCGGGTGGGCGTAGGTGTACATCGGGTAGATGCACCAGGTATCGCCGGTGTTGTGGTGATGCGCACGCTTGATGCGGTAGATCGCCGGGTCACGCAGATTGATATTCGGGCTGGCCATGTCGATCTTCGCCCGCAGCACCATGGCGCCGTCGGCGTGCAGGCCGTCGCGCATTTCACGGAACAGCGCCAGCGATTCGTCGGCCGGGCGGTTGCGCCACGGCGAATCCTTGCCCGCTTCGGTCAATGTGCCGCGGCTGGCGCGCATCTCGTCCGGCGTCTGCTGGTCGATGTAGGCGTGGCCAGCGGTAATCAGATGTTCCGCCGCGCGATACATGAAGTCGAAGTAGTCGCTGGCGAAATACAGGTGTGAGGCGCCGAAGGCCTCCCAGCCGAAGCCCAGCCACTGCACCGAATCCTTGATCGATTCGACATATTCGACGCTTTCCTTTTCCGGATTGGTGTCGTCGAAACGCATGTGACACACGCCATCGTAATCGCGCGCCAGGCCGAAATTCAGGCAGATCGACTTGGCATGGCCGATGTGCAGATAGCCGTTCGGCTCGGGCGGAAAGCGGGTGCGGATCTTCGCCGGATCGGGCTCGCCTGCGGCGTGGTGGGCGGCATCGCCCGGGCCGCGCGCCCAGCGGCGACTGGCGTAGGTATGCGCACCGAGATCCTTTTCGATGACGGCGCGCAGAAAATTCGAGGCGGGAGCAGCGGAACTGCGATCTGACATGGTGTTCGGGTCTGAAAGTGGCGGTCGACACGAATTCTATCCGGTCGCTGCCGCGCCCGACGGCAGGCAGGCGATTTCAGTCGCGACAAGTCAGCGCCGGACAGTCACGCCCGCTCAGGCCGTACCGCCACCCTGGCAAACCTGTGGCTGCAGCTGGGTCCGCCAATGGCGAGCCAGCAGGCGCGAGCCGAGGTGACCGGAAAACAGGCCGCTGCTGCCACACAGCACGACGGCAATGTCGGGCAGTACGAGTGCGCTGCCTGCCGCAATGCCCGCGAGCAGGCCGCCCAACGGCAGCAGATAGGCAGCGGCCACGGCACGCATCATCGTTCCGTCATCGACCATGATCGACACCTGATCACCCGTGCGCAGCCGGCGCGCCAGATCGGCCGCGACCTCAATCCGGTGCGTGCTGCCGTCGCCGGTGCCGCAAGCCGACTTCGACCGGCAGCCACCGCAGGCAGCCGGTGCATCGACAGCGACGGTGAGACGGTTGCCTTCGATGGCGACGATCCGTGTTGGTTGCGCTTTCATGTCCCGCTCCGGCCTGTGCATTGAGATCGACCTTGCAAACGTCGTGCCATTTCACGACCCGCTGCGGAACTTCGGCGCCGCGCCAGCCGGACGCGGCGATCGCGGGCTGGCCGGATGTCGTCCGGTGGGTATGTAGCGTGTGACAGGGTTTGTCGGCTTTGCAGCATCAGCGACAGCCCGCGCACGCACTGTTTTGGTATTGCGCTGCACCAACCCGGACTGCATGGACCACCGGCTGAACGCCAAGCGAGTGAGCTCGCGCTCTCTGACCACACGCAAACGGCGTCGTGCCGGCGTTCGTGCATTCGGCGGCGGTTGTGCGTGATACCCATGCTCCGGGTACGGGCTTTGCTTGGATGTATCCGGGCGGAGACAAATGCGGGTTAATCCACCATCTGGAGCAGGCCGCCGGACGGTCGCCAGCGTAGGCGATAAAAGTCGCTCGCCCGCTTTTCCCCAACATAACAAGACCTCCAGGGGCCACTGCACAGTGGGAACCCAACACGACCACACGGACGTCGTATCGGGTTTCCGGACAAACCGCCGGGGGCTGCATCATGGGTGCGAATGGAGTCGAGCTGAATGCTCGTGCGAATGTAGAACTGGTGACGGTCTACGAGATCAGCAAGATCCTGAGCTCGTCGCTGGACGTCACCAAGACGCTGCGCGAGGCGCTCAATGTGCTCGCGCATCACCTTGATTTCCGGCGCGCGATGATTGCGCTGGCCGACGAGGATGGCGAATCGCTGAGCCTCGCGGCGGCGGTCGGGCTGAGCGCCAAGGAGTGGGCGAGCGGACGCTATCGGGCCGGCGAGGGGATACTCGGACGCATCTACAGATCGGGTTCGCCCATGGTGGTGCCCGACATTTCGGTCGAACCGCTGTTCCTCAACCGCACCGGCGCCCTGGATGAAGCCGACGGCCACACGATTGCCTTCATCGGCGTGCCGATACGCGGCAGCAGCGAAGCCCTTGGCGTGTTGTGCGTGGATCGTGCCGTGACGCCGCGTGGCAATTTCAGCAGCGATGTTCGCGTGCTGACCATGGCGGCCAATCTGGTCGGACAGTCGGTGGCGTTGCGCCGCGTCGTCCATGACGAACATGAACGTCTGCTGAATCAGGCCAAACTGGCGCGGCGGGAGACACGCGGCCGCTTCAAACTGGACAATGTGGTCGGTTCCTCGCCCCGCATGCAGGAAGTATTTGCCGAAGCGCACCAGGTGGCACCGTCGCGCGCCACCGTGCTGTTGCGTGGCGAGAGCGGTACCGGCAAGGAGGTCATTGCGCGGGCAATCCATGAATTGTCGACCCGCAAGGGCGGGCCGTTCATCAAGCTGAACTGCGCGGCGCTGTCCGAATCGCTGCTCGAGTCGGAATTGTTTGGCCACGAAAAAGGCTCGTTCACCGGCGCCAGTGGCGAGCGCAAGGGGCGCTTCGAACTGGCCGACGGCGGCACGCTATTTCTGGACGAGATCGGCGACATATCGCCGGCGTTCCAGACCAAGCTGCTGCGCGTGCTGCAGGAGCGCGAATTCGAGCGGGTCGGCGGCTCGCGTCCGATCAAGGTCGATGTGCGGCTGGTCTGCGCCACCAACCGAAATCTGGAAAAGATGGTGGCCGCCGGTACCTTCCGCGCCGACCTGTATTTCCGGATCAATGTGGTAAGCATCTTCCTGCCGTCGCTGCGCGAACGGCGCGAGGACATTCCGGCACTGACCCGCCATTTTCTCGAACGCTTCAATCGCGAGAACGATCGCACGATGAAGCTCGCACCGAGCGGACAGACGGTGATGATGCAGTGCTACTGGCCAGGCAATGTGCGCGAACTGGAAAACTGCATAGAGCGCACCGCGACGATGGCGCACCACGATTCGATCGAGGCGTCGGACTTTCCCTGTTCATCAAACCGGTGTCTTACCCAGGTGCTGCATTTTGTCAAGAAGGACGACGCCGTGTCGCCGGTACTGGTGAGCGCGGCACTGCATCATCCTGACGACTCGGCTGCGGACGATGCGGTGGAGGCTGCAGCGCCGCCGACACGCCTGGAAGCCGGCGCATCGGCAGTGCGGCCGACGGATGACGACAAGCCGCAAGGCGAGCGTGAACGGCTGGTATGGGCGATGGAACAATGCGGCTGGGTGCAGGCCAAGGCGGCTCGGCTGTTGAACATCACGCCGCGTCAGATGGGCTACGCCCTGAAGAAGTACGACATCGAAGTCAGGCGCTTCTAGACTGTGACGACCACCGGTCATGGCGCACGCGTCACGACCGGTTGTGAGGCGGGCCACTTGTCACGTCGCGGCATCCCCCTGTTCCTTTCCTGTTGCAAACGGCACAAAGCCGACAGGCGCGCCGCGCCGCTTTCCTTCACTGCCGATCGGCCCATCGGTGCGACACCAGAAAATCACTTCATATCAACAGGTTGAGATCAGGCCGGGTGGTGGCATAGCGCTTGCTGAATGAATGTCGGGAGGAATCGCGACATGGCAGCCGACTTCATCATCAATGACACCACGCTGCGCGACGGCGAACAGACCGCCGGCGTTGCATTCACTGCAGATGAAAAGTGCACGATCGCCCGCGCGCTGGCACGGGCCGGCGTGCCTGAGATGGAGATCGGCATTCCGACGATGGGTGAAGCCGAGATCGAAGTCATCCAGGACATCGCCTCGCAGCATCTGTCGTCGCAGCTGATGGTGTGGGCGCGTATGGTCGGTGCCGATCTGGATGCCGCGCTGCGCTGTCCGGTGGACATCGTTCACCTGTCGCTGCCGGTGTCCGACCTGCAACTCGAGTCCAAACTTCGACGCAGCCGCGACTGGGTGCTGGCGCAGATCGCGCCGCACGTCGGGCGTGCGCTCGACGCCGGTGTCGATGTCAGCGTCGGCATGGAGGACGCATCGCGTGCCGACATCGACTTTCTTTGCCGCGTAGCCGAAGAAGCGCAGCGGGCCGGCGCACGCCGCGTGCGCTTCGCCGACACGCTGGGCATGCTCGATCCCTTCGGCACCTGGACGATGGTGTCGCGCCTGCGTCGCGCGGTCGACATCGAAATCGAGATGCACGCCCACAACGATCTCGGGCTGGCCACCGCCAACACGCTGGCCGCCTTTCGCGCCGGGGCGACGCATGCCAACACGACGGTGAACGGTCTGGGTGAGCGTGCCGGCAATGCGCCTCTGGAAGAGGTGGTGATGGCGATGCGCCACATCCACGGGGCCGATGCCGGCATCACGACGCAGTCGCTGGTGCAGATATCGCACCTGGTCGAGCACGCTTCCGGTCGGCGAATCGCCGCCAACAAGAGCATCGTCGGCTCGGATGTCTTTACGCACGAGTCGGGCATACATGTCGATGGCCTGATCAAGAACCCGCGCAACTACCAGAGCTTCGACCCGGCCGAACTGGGCCGTTCGCACCGCATGGTGCTGGGCAAGCATTCGGGCTCGCACGCGGTACTCGCCGCGTACGCACAGCTCGGCATGTACCCGTCGGTGCCGGAAGTCGCGCAGATCATCGAGCGCATCCGCGCCTACGCGACGCGCAACAAGTGCGAACCGGACGCCACCCAGCTCGCGGATTTCTACCTCGAGGTCATGCGCACGCAGCGGGAGACTTCATGAACACGGACCACGCCACCTTGGATTCCTGCATCGATCCCGCGCCGCCGCCCGCAAAGCTGGGGCTGTTCGCCATGCTGCGCGAAGATGTGGCCTGCGTGTTCAAGCGCGATCCGGCCGCACGCAGCACGCTTGAACTGCTGACCATCTACCCCGGCATCCAGGCGCTGGTGATGCATCGACTGGCGCACGCGATGTGGTTGCGCGGCCTGCGCTATCTGCCCCGCCTGCTTTCCTTCTTCACGCGCTTGCTGACCAATGTGGACATCCATCCGGCCGCATGCATCGGCCGTCGCTTCTTCATCGATCACGGTGCCTGCGTGGTGATCGGCGAGACGGCGGAAATCGGCGACGACGTGACGCTGTATCACGGCGTCACGCTCGGCGGCACGACCTGGAGCGCCGGCAAGCGTCACCCGACACTGGGTTCCGGCGTCATCGTCGGGGCCGGCGCCAAGATACTCGGTGCCATCACGGTCGGCGACCGCGCACGCGTGGCTGCCAATTCTGTGGTGATCGAAGACGTGTCACCCGGCATGACCGTGGTCGGCATTCCCGGCCGCATGGTGCTGCCGAAGAGCCAGCGCCGCATCGCCGATGGCGGCATCGACCTCGACCACCACCAGATGCCCGATCCGGTCGGCAAGGCACTTGCCTGCCTGCTCGAACGCATTGCCGATCTCGAACGCGAGATCGGCCGCCTCAAAGGCGACCTGCCCGCCATGCAGGGCGCCTGTCGCGATTGCGACGACACCTGTTCTCAACCCGCCTTCGACGGCAGCCTGCACGCCGCCGACATCCCTCAAGGAGTGAAACGTCATGGATGAACTGACCCAGCGTCTGGCCACACTTTCGTCGGCCGAAGATTTCCTGGAATTCTTTGCTCTGCCCTTCGATCAGTCGATCGTCAATGTGAACCGGCTGCACATCCTCAAGCGCTTCTACCAGTATCTGCGCGGCGAGCAGGGTGTAGCCGAGGGCGAACCCGCCGCTGTGTATGCGCGTTATCGCGGCCTGCTGCAGCGCGCCTACGAAGACTTCGTCAAGTCCACGCCGGCGCAGGAGAAAGTGTTCAAGGTATTCCAGGAGGCGGACGGCCAGCAGCGCGTCTCGCTCGAAAGCCTGCGTTCGACGCTGCCGTCGGTCGCCTGAACGTGCGCAAGGAGTGCGATCGTCATGATGGATACCAGCGATACTTTTCTCGCCCGCGTCGGCGCGCTTGAGAGCGAAGCGGCCGGCCACTACGAAGTGGCTGCGCAGCACGCGCTGAATGCCGGCGATCTCGAACTCGAAATCTTTTTCCAGAACCTCGCTTCGCTGGCCCGCATGGAAGCGGGCGAAGCGCTCGGCGGCTCGCTGCCGGTCACCGCACTGCTGCCGCGCATCCGGCCGATCGAGATGGAAAAGCCGCGCAGCGCCGTCAAGGTGATCAGCGACGAAGCGCTCGACCTGTATCGCTCGCTCGAGCGCGCGCTCGACCTGAAGCGGCGCAGCCACAGCTACTACGCCACGATGGCCGTGCTCGCCCCCGAACCGGGGCTGCGCAAGATGGCGCGCGCCTTTGCCCACGACGACGCGGCGCACCTCACGGAGATCGAGAACTGGATCTCCCGCATGACCGCCTGACCCTTCCCACCTGAGAGACGCATCATGCCCAAACCGCTCAAGCACGTTTTCGTATGCAGTCAGCAACGACCCAACGGCCATCCGCGCGGATCCTGTGCCCAGAAGGGCGGCGCCGAAGTGCTGCAGACCTTCTGGGCCGAACTGCAGGCGCGCAACTGTTTCGACAAGATCGCAGTGACCTACTCAGGCTGCCTCGGCCCGTGTGATCAGGGCACCAACGTCGTCGTCTATCCGGAAGGCGTCATGTATTCGAACGTGACCAAGGGCGACGTCGCTGAAATCTTCGAGAAGCATCTGCTTGGCGATACGCCGGTGGAACGCCTGCGTGCCGGCGAGGCGGTCTGGTGAATCTGTTCACCGGCGAAAGCGCGGACGAGTTCTTCGGTGGCAGCGTGCCGCCCGCCGTGCGGCGCCTGCTCGACGAGGCGGTCGGTGCGCCGCCGTCACGGGTCGAGGCGCTGTTATGGACCGCGCAGGCCAGTGCGCCGGACTGTCTGCCGGTGTATTACCTGCTGTACAAGTTCCACGCCGGACGGCGCCAGTTCGAACTGGCCGAGAAGGCCGCCCGAAAGGGCATCGACGTGGCCGGCAGGCAGGCGAAGTTGAATGTTGACTGGACGAAGGTGCAAGGCAGCGACGGCGACTTTTCGTCGACCGGCCCGGCGCGCTTCTGGCTGTTCAGCCTGAAGGCGCTGGCCTTCATTTGCCTGCGTTCGGGCCGCAGCGACGAAGCGCGTGCACTGGTCGGACACATCACCCGCCTCGACCCCACCCACGGACTGGGCGGTGAAGTCCTCACGTCCCTGCTCGACGGCAGCGCCGCCGGCGACTGATTCCGGACGCGTTCATCGTCTTTCCGGAGCGCACCGCGGAGCTTGTTGGGCATCGCTGCGCGCACCCCCACCTACGGACTCGTCGCGCACTTGTAGGTTGGGGTGAGCGCAGCGATGCCCAACGCCCGCCAACGCCGCCGCACCCCGGACGCACGTCACGGCGCGCCCTCTGCCTGTCGCCACACGACACACCGGTTGTTGGCCGGCATTTCGTGATCCTCGATCAACTGCAACCCCGCCTTGCGTGCCAGCACATCGACCGCTTCGAAATCACGGATGCCCCGGTGCGGCGCGCCGGCCTTGAGCGAGCGGTCGAATTCGGCATTGCTGACGCTGGTGAAGTGCCCGTCGTAGTTGAACGGTCCGTAAATCACCAGCACCCCGCCAGGCGACAGTACGGCCGGCAGCGCGGCGAACAGCGCGACCACTTCGTTCCACGCCATGATGTGCAGCGTATTGGCGCTGAACATTGCGTCATGCGACGCGTCGGGCCAGAAACGTGTGACGTCGAGCGGCAGCGGTGGCGGCGTGTTGGGCAGCGCGGCGTCTGCGAGCCACAAGCGGATGCCCGGCAGCATGTCTTCCCGGTCGCTGCACTGCCAGCGCAGATGCGGCAGCGCGGCCGCAAAGTGCACAGCGTGCTGGCCGGTGCCGCTGCCGATTTCCAGCACCGTCCGCCGATCGGCGAAGTGGATGCGCAGACGCTCGAGGATGACGTCGCGGTTTCTATCGCAGGAAGGCGCGTACGGTTTGTCGGGTGAAGGACTGTTCATGTCCGTACTTTGGCATGAAGGAACACGTCGCGCGGCTCCGGCGAGACATTTGGATGCAGGATGTAGCGACGCAGCAGGCCCTCGGTCTGCATGCCGACGCGTTCGAGCGTGCGCGCCGAGCGCGGATTGCCAATGTCGCTCACGGCCTCAACCCGGTAAAGCGTGGCGTGGCTGAAGGCTTCGTCGAGGATGGCCGCGAGCGCTTCCGAGGCGAGACCGCGACCCCACAGATCGTGTGCCAGCGCGAAGCCGAGGCGCATCGAATGTCCCTGGCCAAGCAGTTGCAGCAGGCCGCCGGGTTCGCCGTCATCGGTCACCAGCACCCAGGTGCGCGCGGCGCCGCGCTGCCAGCGTGCGAGGTCGTGCGAAATCTGTCGCTGTGTCTGTGCCGTTTCGGTGTGTGCGGTCCAGCCCAGATAGCGCGTCACCCGCGCGTCGCCGCTGACCCGTTCGAACAGTGTCCGAGCGTCATACGGTAACGGTTTGCGCAGCAGACAGCGCGCGGTGCGCAGCGTCTGTGCCCACTCAGCCATGCGCAAGATGCTCCGGCCTGCGTTCTCCCGGCAGCATCGCGTTCATGAGCGGACGCGCGTGGCCGCCCTGTCGGGAATGTCCGGATGTGGTGTCATGTTTGTTGCGTTGGTGCGGGTCTCGGGGTGCTGCACCCCACAGTGCATGTTCCGGGCCAGCGGCTCATCAGCGCGCAGGCTACACCCGCTCAATATTGCTGTCGTCGACCGGGCCTCGCAGCCCTGCCTGCAGGCTGCAGTCAGGTCTGATCTTCGGCGTGCCGCATGCCGGTCTCCCCGTGGCTCGCCTGCACGATGTGTGTGCCTGAAAGCCGGGAACGACGCTCGACATGCAGCAAAGGAAATGTGAATCCTTCGCCAGTTCAGGCCAGCCCAGGACCTCTTCTTGCTTTGTACCTCGCAGGTACACACGGAGAATCACTGCGATGCCGCTGCATGACTTTCACTGTCGCAAGTGCGAAATGAACTTTGATCGCCTGGTTCGTGGCGACACGCCGATCACCTGTCCGGGGTGCGGCAGCGACCAGGTGGACAAGCTGCTGTCGGCACCGCAAGCCCCCGGGCGCAGCAAGGACATCATCGCAGCCGGTCGCGCTGCCGCGGCGCGGGAAGGGCACTTCAGCAACTATTCGGCGAGCGACCAGGCCAGGACGCGACGCAGGTGATGGGCTGCTTGTTGGGCATCGCTGCGCTCACCCCAACCTACAAAGGCATGACGAGACCGTAGGTTGGGGTGAGCGCAGCGATGCCCAACAGGGCGACCGGTCACGTCCCCCGTACGTTGGGCCGGGCGATGCGACGTCCGGTCGCTCGGCGAACTCGTAGGTTGGGGTGAGCGCAGCGATGCCCAACGAGCGCCCGTGGCGAACCTGCATCGTGTGGCGGGTCTTCGGCGAAACCCGACGAGTACCGCACCGAGCCTACTCTTCCGGCCCGAAGCAGGCGACGTAGTCAGCGCAGGCGCCGCAGCTGGGCGACTTGCATACGCGAATGTCGGCGCGCTCGCACAACTGCAGGTAGAGGAACTTCTTCCATTTCATGTCCTGCGTGTTGCGCACCGCGAGCGAGGTGAAGTGCTCGCGCATGAGTGTGGAGAGCATTCCGCGGTCCGGCAGGTCCATGTCCTGCCACAGGTGATCGGCGCCGACACAGGCGGTGGCGACCGCGTGGGCGAGCCACAGATTGTCTTCGTCGGCCAGCGTGCGGTGATCCGCCAGCAGCGTCACCACGTCGTCGATCTCGATCGCTTCGACGAAGTCTTCCGGCGTGTCGAGCCACCGGTCCGGCAGCCACTCCGCTCCAGGGAAGTGCTGCGCCAGCAGTCGTCGTGTGGTCGCGGTGTCGAGGCCATACAGCGGCAGACGGTGCAGGCCATGCTGTCGCCAGCGCTGGCCGATCACGCCGGCCAGTGCATGCGTCAGCCGGTTTTCCGGATCTCGTGCGAGGCGCATCAGCAGACTGCGGAAGCTGACTGCGCCGGGTCGCTTTCCGGAAAAGGCACGGTCTTCGAGCGATTCGGTGCGGGTGTCCATGTCGGTCTCCGGTATGCGTCGGGTCGCCGGATCTAGACTTCAGCCGGCTCGTGCGTGTAGCACTTCTTCGGACACACCTTCGAACAGGCCTGACAGCCGATGCAGTTGGCCTGGTGTCCGATCGTCATGACCTTTCTTTCGTACTCGTCGTCGTCATCGTCATTCTCGGGATCGACCACGACCAGATCCCCGTCTTCGGTCATGCCGGCCAGCGCCAGCACGTTGTTGGCGCACACCTTGACGCAGCGGGCACAGCCGATGCAGTTATCCTGGTTCAGCTTGCTGACGAATTTCGGGGTCCAGATTTCGCCGCTGGGCAGCGTGACGGAAAAGGTGGCCATGATGCTTCCTTCGATCAGGAGGTCCGTTCGGGAGCGCGATGTCGGTCACGCATCCGGACAGGCCCGGGTGGTGTCGCGATGGCCGGGGCCGTCGCGACGGACGGGACAGCTCGTGCTCAGGCCGTCGCGGCGGCCAGATCCTTGCGCGCAGCCATCAGCGACTGGTGCGCGTCGTACGCCGTCTGCGCCACGTCGAGGATCTTTTCCCAGTTGGTCGGCAGGTCTTCCGACAGATCGTGCAGATCCATCTTCGCCTGGGTCGCCCGCGCGTTGAGCTTCTTCACTTCGGCCTTCAGCGTTTCGATGTCAGGCATGGCGTGCTCCTCAACCCCAGTTGGCAACTTCGTTGTACTTGGTCACCATGCCGACGCCCTCTTCGACGTACTTCTGTCCCGCCTCGGCCAGCTTGGCATAGCTGGGGAAGCCGAATCGATGCGCGTCGCGCAACTGCTTGTTCACCGCGATCAGGCGACCGGCGATCAGCACCATGCGGCCGAAGCCCTCGTGCGACATCTTCATCATCGGCGTCACCATGACCTTGGTTTCGCGTTCGATGGTCAGTCCGACGGCGTTGAAGAACAATTCGATGCGCCACAGCGTTTCCGGGTCCGGATCGCCCATCAGCGGCAGTGCGCGGCGCGCCTCGGCACTCAGGATGTAGGGCTCGAGCAACTGTGCATCGCTCTTGCCTTCCCACGCACCGTGCATGTCCTGCGCACGGAACTGCTTGATCAGCTCGCTCAGGAAGGGGGTTGCCAGTGCCGCACTGTCTTCGGCGGTGATGTCCAGGGTTTCAGCCATTTTGTTCAACCTCGTCTTCAAAATCGAAATCGCGCCGCGCGTCCTTGTCCAGTGCCTTGCGCAGCCACGGCGGCGGCGTACCGCGCAGCACTTCCTGCAGCTTGTCGAGAATGTCCATGATGGGTTCCGGCTGATTCACCTTGATCGGGTGGATCTTGCTGGCCACCACGCGTGCCGCCGCCGAACCACCGATGGCGGCGACATAGACGATGGCGACATCCTTGATCGCTTCGAGCTTGGGCGCGAGCTTGTCCTCGTCGCCGTCTTCGTCGAGCTTGCCGCCGAAGTCGAAACTTTCGAGAAAGTGGTAGCCGTCGCGGTCGATTTCGTACACCGCGAGGTGTTTGGCCCAGCCGAAGTGCGCGTCGACGCACTGCTTGTCCTGGGTGGCGAAGGCGATTTTCATCATCTGCTCCTCATGTGATGGATCGGTGGTCGGCGTCAGACGCCGACCGCATCGGGTGCGACATCGACGGGCGCGGCGGAACCGGCGCAGCCGCAGCCGCCGCTGTCGCACGACGCGGCGTCTTCGCCACTGGCCGCGCGCCGGCTTTCTTCCGGCAGCGGCCAGTCCTGCGGCGTGTTCTGGTGTTCGTCGGCGAGGAAGGTGTTGGCCCAGCCGTTGATCAGTTCGCGCGTGCCGCGGTAGCCCACCATCAGCATGTGGGCGGCGCCCAGGCGGTCGAACATCGGGATGCCGACGCGCGCCAGCGGCACGCCGAGCCGCTCCGCCGCCTGGCGGCCGTGCGAGTGGGTGATCAGCAGTTGCGCGCCGCCCGCCTTGGCGCGGATTTCGAGGTCTTCGAGGTCGCCCACCAGCACTTCGGCGCAGGGCACGTCTTCAAGCACGCGCGAGTGCGTTGTGGTGACCGCGGCCACCACATGCGCACCCATTTCAGCGGCGGTGGTGGTCAGCGCGTACAGCAGGTCGGGTTCGGCGGCGAAGGCCATGTTCTTGCTGCCGACCCAGAAGTGGGCGTCGAGCATCACGTCCTGCAGCTGGCTGCGCTGGCGCCGGTACTTGTGCGGCACCGGCCGGCCCGACAGCGCCGACAGGTGCTGCAGGAAGTCGTCGACTGCGCTCAGCCCGGTCAGCCGGTCGAACACGCGGAACGGCACGCCGCAGCGTTCTTCGATCGCCGCTGCAGCGGCGTCCATGCGCGCGCCGACTGCCAGCGTGGCCTTGGCCGCGCCCAGCTGGCGCAGTGCGTCGGGCGTGGTGCCGCCGAGCGTGGTCGGCGTGAAGTTTTCCGGAATGTGGCCGTCCATCGATCCCGAAATGTCGGGCATCACGCGCGCCTGCAGGCCGAAGGCCTCGATCATTTCGCGCAGTTCGTCGATGTCGGCTGGCGTCAGGTGGGCGCCCGGCAGCAGGTTCACCAAGTGATCGTCACGCACCTCGCACGGCTGGGCGAAGGCATCGACCACGGCCAGCACGGCCTTGCCCCAGCCGTCCTCGAAGGCACCGACGTAATCGGGGGTCGATACATAGACGATGTCGGTGCCGGCCAGCGTTTCACCGTGCTTGGCGCGGATCAGGTTCAGGTAGCCGTCGACGTCGTCACCCTTGGTTTCGGTGAGGCCGGTCGAGGCGATGGCGATCAGCGACGGATTGGCGCGCTTCTTGATGTTGAGGATGGCCTGTTCGATGTTTTCCAGACCGCCGAGGATGGTGCTTACCTCGTTCATTGCCGTGGTCTGCATCGGGATCGCCTCCTTGAAGTGGCGCACCAGCAGTACCAGCCCGAACGAGGTACAGCCCTGCGAGCCGTGCATCATCGGCATGCAGTTGTCCAGGCCCATGAAGGCGTAGCACGCCCCCAGCGGCTGGCTCATCTTCAGCGGATTGACCGTACAGGCCTTCTTCGAATCGATGACGGTGGCCATGGCGTGATCCTCAGGCGACCGCCACGTCCCAGGGCGCCGGGCGGCGCACCTGTTCCCAGATCGGGTTGTACAGTGCCTTGTCGATCTCGCGCACCAGATCGACCATGCCTTCGTAGCCGGCATAGGCGTGGTGCCGTTCCTGGTTGATGTCCAGCCAGGGCATCTTGGCCTTCAGCGCGATGAACTGGCTGCGCCCGCCGGACAGCATGATGTCGGCCTTGGCGTCCTTGAGCATCGCGTACATTTCGCGCGGCGTCATGTCGTCGATCATGTGAGCGTCCTGCCCCATCAGTTCCTTGATCTTTTCCTTGTCTTCCTTGGTCGATTTCTTGACGCTGGTGCCGACGATCTCCAGACCGGCTTCCTGCAGTGCGGCCACCACCGACCAGCTCTTCACGCCGCCGGTGATCAGCAGCACCTTCTTGCCTTCGAGCCGCGGGCGGTAGGCGGCGATGCGATCGAAGGCACGCTTTTCCTCGACCGCGATCAGCGCTTCGGTGCGCGCCTTCAGCTCTTCCGGTGCGCCCTTCCCGACCAGCAGGCGGGCGATTTCGCGCAGTGTTTCCGACATGTCGCCGATGCCGTAGAACGAGCCTTCGAAGAACGGGATGTCGTAGCGCTCTTCCATCTTGCGCGCGATGTTGATCATCGACTTCGAGCACACCATCATCGCCGCCTTGGCGCGGTGGCTGTACGCGACTTCGCGATAGCGGCCGTCGCCCGAGATACAGGACAGGATGCGCACGCCGAGTGCGTCGAGCAGCGGCTTGATCTGCCACAGTTCGCCGGCCAGGTTGTATTCGCCGATGATGTTGATGTCGTAGGGCGTGACGAAGTCCGGCTCTTCGGTGCCGATCACGTAGTCGAGCAGCGCCTCGGCGCCGAGCTTGTTGCCGAGGTTCTTCGGGCCGACGAAGCCGGGGGCGTTCACCGGAATCACCGGCTTGCCGAACTTTTCGGTCGCCCGCTTGCACACCGCTTCGATGTCGTCGCCGATCAGCGCGGTGACGCAGGTCTGATAGACGAACACGGCCGGCGGGTCGTACTTCTCGATGATTTCCTTCACCGACCTGAACAGCCGCTTCTCGCCGCCGTAGATCACGTCCAGTTCATTGATGTCGGTAGTGAAGCCGGTGCGGTAGAGCTGCGAGGTGCTGGACGAGGAATTGCGGTTGTCCCACGAGTTGCCCTCACAGGCGATCGGGCCGTGCACCAGATGAGCGACATCGACGATGGGCTGCAGCGCGACCTTGGCGCCGTCGAAGGCACAGCCGCCCGCGGCTGCGCCGGGCGACAGCTGCTTGGTGCAGCCCTTCTTCTTTTCCTTGGCCGACTTGTTCTGGTTGTGCTCGCAGGCGGGTTCTTCGAACACGTCCTGGATCTTGGCGGATACACGGGCATCCATTGCACACCTCCCATTCGGTCATGGCATCCGTCGCTGGCGACGGCCCTGCAGCCACTTCAGCAGGAATGATGCCAAGCCGCTGCAGCGCACAAAGCGGCCATCGAATCAGCGCAGTAGCGGCACGGCGCCCTTCAGTCCGACAAACCGTGAGCGGTTTGCGACACGGCTTTGTCGGGTTTGGCAGGTGTCGCGCCGGCGGCATTACTCGATGCCGTCCATTTTTGCCTTCTGATAGATGGCCGCCTGCAGGCGCCGTGCAATGCCGCCAGGACTGGCGTCGAAGTCGCGGCTGGCCGCGTTGAGCGCGTCCTGCGCGATGGCCGATTCGGGCAGGGTGAGCGCGATGCGCCCGGCCATGTGCGTGGCCTGCGGCACCGCGCGCAGGATGGCCTGGCGGTTCGGGTGCTCGATCAGCGGCACCAGCTTCGTGGCTTCCGGCCTCCCGTCAAGGCATACGGCATCGTCGATCACTTCGACCTTGCGGCCGTCTTCCGTCGTCTTTACATGGATCGTCATTTCGCTTCTCCCGTCAGGATGGATTGCACACAGGGGTGTCGAAGCAGGAGACGTGCCGCGACGGGAACGAAGCTTGCTCATGTGTCGGCAGACACCCATCGACTCGGAGGCACACAGCATGCAGATCGGCGTAGACAGCCAGCGCGCGGTGGAAAACAAGCGCGTATTCGTGGTCGACAACGACGACGTCGTCAGCATGGCGCTGCAGTTCATGCTGGCCGACGAAATGGAAACCCATGTGCTGGCCGACAGCGCCGAAGCGCTGGTCAAGGGCCGCAGCGCGCCGCCCGACCTGCTGCTGCTCGGTGCCGGCGTGCTGGCGAGCGAAGGCGTTGACGTGGTGACGCGCCTGAAGGAAGGGCTGGGCGGCGTGAAGATGCTCGTGGTGTGCAGCGACGCCGACGACGACGACGTCAGGGCGGCGCTGGCACTGGGTGCGGAGAGCACCTTGCTGCGGCCGCTCAAGGTAGAGAACGTGCGGCGCAAGGTCGATACCCAGCTGGGGCGGCGCACGCCGCTCGAAATCCCGGTGGTGCTGCGCTGAGCGCCCGGCGATGAAAGTCCTGATCGACGCCCCGCACGTCGAGAGCATGATCGACGCCTTCCCCGACCTGGCGACGCTGCGCGAGCAGCTTCGCTTCGGCAACCGGGTCGAAGTGCCGGTGTCGCGGCTGTCGATTGATGCTTTGCGCTTTCTCGGCAAGCTCTACAGCGAGGCGGGGCCGGCCATGCAGGCGCGCGCCGCGCACCTGGCTACGCTGCAGCGTGCGCTGGAAGGTGACGGCCGGCGCTTTGCCGCCGGCGACCTCGAATCGCTGGTGCCGGCGCTGGCGCGCCACCTGGCGACAGATGCCATCCGCGGCTGGCTGTTCACCGCCAACCAGATGACGCGGCCGCTGCCCTGGGTGGTCAGCCGGCTCGACTACACGCCAGCCGGCAACGATGAAACCGGCAAGGTGTTCATCGAGCTGAAGGCCAATGTGAAAGCCACGCTTGCGACTGCCGTCATCCGCATCTACGGCGCCGACGTGGTCGACCGCACCGTGGGCGAGATACTGGCCGCCAAGGGCTTCCTGAAAGAGACGCCGGAACTGATCGACGCCTACGACGACACCATCGGCCGCTACTTCGACTGGCGCGGCCGCTACGGCGAACAGTTCTCCGGCACCGGCACCGGCTTCCATGCCGAAGATCCGGCTGCCAGCCACCGCGACACCGACTGGACGCGCAAGGACGTGGTCGTGCTGTCGGCCAGCGGCGGCGCGGCGCGCCTGGTCAACGACGAAGGCATCCTGCCGGCGCGCACGCTGCTGCTCGACGCGCCGGGCGACATCCTTGGTCCGTATCTGCGCAAGGCGGCCAAGAGCAACCGCTACGACGCCGAAGAAGAGGTCGGCGCCTCGCGCGACGCGATGCCCGAAGGCCTGTTTTCGCAGTTGCCGGTGCACCCCTACATCCTGATGTTCCACCTCGACCTGCACCACTACCTGTGGGTGCACGTCGACGACATCACGCCCTATGCCTACCAACCGGCGCTGAAGCAGAAGCTGGTGCTGCCGCCGGAACAGACCGACCTGATCGACATCCTGACCGCCGAGATGGACGTGCTGATGGACGACATCATCGCCGGCAAGTCGGGCGGCACCACCGTGCTGTGCGCCGGCCCGGCCGGCGTCGGCAAGACGCTGACCGCCGAGGTGTATTCGGAGATCATCCGCCGCCCGCTGTATCGCGTGCATTCGGGCCAGCTCGGCCTGAACGTGGCGCAGATGGAGACCGCGCTGAAGGACGTGCTCACCCGCGCCCAGCGCTGGGGCGCGGTGATGCTGATCGACGAGGCCGACGTCTACATCAAGCGGCGCGACGACAACATCACGATGAACGCCGTGGTCGGCGTCTTCCTGCGCGTGCTTGAATACTTCAACGGCCTGCTGTTCCTGACCACCAACCGCGTCGACGATATCGACGAAGCCATCGTGTCGCGCTGCATCGCGCTGATCAAGTACGTGCCGCCCGACCATGCGGCGCGTGCGCGCATCTGGCAGGTGATGGCGGCGCAGTTCGCGCTCGACATCGACGACGCGTTGATCGCGCAACTGACCGTGCTGTTCCCCGCCGCCACCGGACGCGACATCAAGGGCCTGTCGAAGCTCGCTGCCAAGTACTGCCAGCACAAGGCCTGCCTGCCGACGCTCGATGTGTTCAAGCGCTGCGCGATCTTCCGCGGCATGGACCAGGCGCACGAAATAGAAACCGCTCCCTGACCCACCTCATCTGAATGGAAACCACCATGGCACGCATCGGACTTTTCTTCGGCACCAACAGCGGCAGCACGCGCAAGATCGCCAAGCAGATCAAGAAACGCTTCGACGACGACACGATGGCCGAGCCGGTCAACATCAACAAGGCGACGCCGGCCGACCTCGCCGCCTACGAGTTCCTGATCCTCGGCACGCCGACGCTGGGCGACGGCCTGCTGCCCGGGCTGGAAGCCGAGTGCGACGACGAGAGCTGGGCCGAGGCGCTCGACAAGCTCAAGGGCACCAGCTTCGCCGGCAAGACGGTAGCGCTGTACGGCCTTGGCGACCAGGACACATACGCGCACGAATTCGTCGACGGCCTGATCCTGCTGTACGACTTCTTCAAGGGTGCCGGCGCGAAGATCGTCGGTGCGTGGCCGACCGACGGCTACAAATTCGACGTGTCGCAGTCGATCATCGATGGCAAGTTCGTCGGTCTGGCCATCGACCAGGACATCCAGCCCGACCTCACCGCCGAGCGCCTCGACGCCTGGCTCAAGCTGATCGCCCCGGACTTCGGCCTGCCGCTCTGATCGCGGCCGAGCGTTGGGCATCGCTGCGCTCACCCCACCCTACTGGAACCCCCTTAGGTGGGGGCGAGCCAAGGGCGTTGCCCAACGCCACATCGGCGCCCAGGGTTCCCCACCCCGGCTCCGTAGGTTGGGGTGAGCCCGCGGCGATGCCCCACGCCGGCCGTCACCCCACGTTCCCCCCCTACCGCCCCCCGTAGGTTGGGGTGAGCCCGCGGCGATGCCCAACGCCCCATCGGCGCCCAGTGTTCCCCACCCCGTCTCCGTAGGTTGGGGTGAGCCAGCGGCGATGCCCAACGCCGACCGTCACCCCACGTTCCCACCCGACCGACCCCCGTAGGTTGGGGTGAGCCAGAGGCGATGCCCAACGCCACATCGGCGCCCAGTGTTCCCCACCCCGTCTCCGTAGGTTGGGGTGAGCCAGCGGCGATGCCCAACGCCGACCGTCACCCCACGTTCCCACCCGACCGCCCCCCGTAGGTTGGGGTGAGCCAGCGGCGATGCCCAACGCCGACCGTCACCCCACGTTCCCCCCCTACCGCCCCCCGTAGGTTGGGGTGAGCCAGAGGCGATGCCCCACGCCACATCGGCGCCCAGTGTTCCCCACCCCGTCTCCGTAGGTTGGGGTGAGCCAGCGGCGATGCCCAACGCCGACCGTCACCCCACGTTCCCACCCGACCGCCCCCCGTAGGTTGGGGTGAGCCAGCGGCGATGCCCAACATCCGCCCTCAACCCACGCAACACGCCTCACCACCTCACTCCTCGTCGTCGAGATCAATCTCGACCACGCCATCGACCAGGCGAATCGGGTACTCCTGCATCGCGCAGCCTTCGGGTGCCACGCCTTCGCCGGTGTGCCCGTCGAACACCCAGCCGTGGGCGATGCAGGTCAGCGTGTGGCCGCTGAACACGCCGCGCGCGAGCGACACGTCGTCATGCGGACAGGCGGCGTCGAAAGCGCGCGGCCTTCCACCCTCGGGCCACATCACCACGACTTCCGTGTCATCCACGATGCACGGCACGAGTTCGCCCTCATAGAGCAGGCTGCTTTTGCATAACGGCTGGAATGCCATGTCGTTCTCCCGGGAACACTGTCGGCTTTCCGACCCGGCGGGCCGGATGACATGCACGAGCAAAATCGATACCGGCTCGGGTGCCGCCCGGTGCAATGGTCGGGCATGGCGCCCGGCGACGGCCGGGCGTTGGGCATCGCTGCGCTCACCCCAACCTACGTGGTGTCTCGTAGGTGGGGGTGCGCGCAGCGATGCCCAACGCGAACCGTCATTCCGTGATGCCCGCCCGAAGCAGCCCCGCAGGTTGGGGTGAGCGCAGCGATGCCCAACGCGAACCGTCATTCCGTGATGCCCGCCCGAAGCAGCCCCGCAGGTTGGGGTGAGCGCAGCGATGCCCAACATCCCCAGTCCAGGCACGTGTAATGCATTTATCATTACCGGATGCGCTACCGCCGCTCGTCCGCCCCTGGCGCGACCTTCTTCTTTACGCTCGTATTGGCAGACCGGTCATCCGGTCTGCTGCATCGTCATATCGGGTCGCTGCGCGAGGCTGTTCGCGTCACGGCGCTGCATCACCCGTTCCACATCGATGCGGCGGTCGTCCTGCCGGACCATCTGCACATGGTGTGGACGCTCCCGGCCGGCGATGCCGACTACGCGACGCGCTGGATGCTGGTCAAGGCGGCCTTCTCGCGCGCACTGCCGCGCGACGAAATGATGAACGCCAGCCGCCTCGGGAAGGGTGAGCGTGGCGTGTGGCAGCGGCGATACTGGGAGCACCTCGTTCGTGATGACGACGATTTCGCGCGCCATGTCGACTACATCCACTTCAACCCGGTGAAACACGGACTGGTCGAACGCGTCGCCGACTGGCCACACTCGTCCTTCCACCGCTACGTCGAACGCGGCATCCTGCCCGCCGACTGGGGCGGTGGCGGTCCGCAGATCGAAGGACGGTTCGGAGAATGAGGCGAGGAGTCCCGCGGGATCAAGCTTCGATGTTGGGCATCGCTGCGCTCACCCCAACCTACGGAACATCACATGGGTTGGGTCGAACCGAAGGCGATGCCCGACGCCACACCGTCACCCAGTGTTCCCCATCCCGCGCCCGTAGGTTGGGGTGAGCCGCAGGCGATGCCCAACGCCACACGTTTACCCAGTGTTCTCCATCCCATGCCGTAGGTTGAGGTGAGCCGAAGGCGATGCCCAACGCTACATCTTCGCCCGGTGTTCCCGGCCCCGACCGCCGCAGGTTGGGGTGAGCGCAGCGATGCCCAACGGCAGTCGCAGCTTCGTCGTGATGCAAAACGGGCTGCCCGGAAAACCGGGCAGCCCGTCGCGACTGCTCTGTTCGGACCGGGGTTGCCCCCGGTGCCGGTGCTCAGCGGATGATGTCGTACGAGTAGTCGGTCTTGCCCGGAACGATGGTGTTCACATCGATGGATTCGAAGAACTCGTCCAGCAGCATGACCAGTACGCGCAGGCCGCCCTCGTAACCCCAGATCGGGTAGCGGTGGTAGTGGTGGCGATCGAAGATCGGGAACACCATGCGGATCAGCGGCGTGCCGGTGTCGCGTTCCAGATACTTGCCGTAGGTGTTGCCGATCAGGAAATCGACCGGCTCCGTGTAGAGCAGCGATCGCATGTGCCACAGGTCGCGCTTCGGGTACACCTTGCAGCCGGCGCCGTAGGGCGAGGCGTCGAGTACGCCCTGAACCTTGGCGGCCCACTCCTTCTCGCCGTTGGTGGCCAGGATGTGTGCCGGTTCAGCACCGAGTTCCAGCAGGAATTCGGTCAGGCCGAGCATCATGTCCGGGTCGCCGTACATGGCGTAACGCTTGCCGTGAAGGTGAGCCTGGCTGTCGGCCATCGCGTCGACCAGCTGGCCGCGCTCCAGCTCGAGTTCGGCCGGGATCGGCTTGCCGGTGATGCGCGACAGTTCCATCAGGAACTTGTCGGTGCCGGCAACGCCGATCGGGCTGTTCAGCAGCAGCACTTCCTGGCCGTGGTCGGCGATGAACTTGGCGGTCTTCTCGCAGCAGAATTCCTGGAAGATGATCGTTGCTTTGGCGTTCAGCGCGCGGCACACGGTGTCCTTCGTGGTACCGCCCTCGTACATGCGGAACTCGCCGTCGGTGGGGGTGTTCCACACTTCGGACGGGTCGCAGATGATGTTGTAGTCGATGCCGAACAGACCGAGGATGCGCTTGATTTCCTTCATGTTGCCGACGACGAAACCGTCGAAGCCGCCGATGAAGTTGATCGACTCGTCGGGTACGCGCTCAAGTTTCGGCGCGGTGTCGGCCTTGCCGTCCCAAAAGTGACGCAGGATGCCCAGCAGCGCGTTGTCGTAGCCGGTGATGTGGCTGCCGACGAAGGCTGGGGTGTGGGCGAACGGCACGTCGAAGTCGGCCGGCACGCTGCCCTTTTCCTTCGACGTCTTGATGAAGGCGTTCAGGTCGTCACCGATGACTTCCGCCATGCAGGTGGTCGACACCGCGATCATTTCCGGCTTGTACAGGTTCAGCGTGTTGGCGAGGCCGTCGATCATGTTGTTCAGGCCGCCGAACACGGCCGCGTCTTCAGTCATCGACGATGACACGCACGAAGTCGGTTCCTTGAAGTGGCGCGAGAAGTGCGAACGGTAGTAGGCAACACAGCCCTGCGAGCCATGCACGAAAGACAGCGTCTTGGCGAAGCCGTTGGCGACATAGACCGCGCCCAGGGGCTGGCAGGCCTTGGCCGGATTGACGGTGAGCGCTTCGCGGGCGAAGTTCTTCTGCTTGTAATCCTCGGTCTTCGTCCATTCGACGATTTCCTGGATCTTGCTGTCGGCGTGGTTGAATTCGAACTCCGACTTCTTGTCGGCGAGCATCTTCTGGTACTCGGGCTCACGGAACAGCAACTCGTGATCGAGAATCTTGTCGGCTGATTGAGGCATGGTTGATTGCTCCTTGATGTAGGGTGGGCCGGCAGCATCAAGCCACCCGGCCCGTCGACACGCGGGTCGTTCGTGGTGGGTTTCGGTGCCCTCAACCCACCCTACGTTTCACTGCAGATGCTTACTTCTTCCAGGGCGTCTTCGACAGGCCCCAGATGGGCGAGCTGATCGCCATGTCCATGTCGCGGGCGAAGATGGCAAAGCCGTCATAGCCGTGATACGGACCCGAGTAGTCCCAGCTGTGCATCTGGCGGAACGGCACGCCCATCTTCTGGAACACGTACTTTTCCTTGATGCCCGAGCCGACCAGGTCAGGCTTGACCTTCTCGACGAACTTCTCGAATTCGTGACCGGTGACGTCGTCGTAGATCAGCGTGCCGTCCTTCACGTAATGCGTGGTGCGCTGGTAGTCGTCGTTGTGGCCGAACTCGTAGCCGGTGCCGACAACTTCCATGCCGAGGTCTTCGTAAGCGCCGATGACGTGACGCGGGCGCAGGCCGCCGACAAACAGCATCACCTTCTTGCCCTCGAGACGCGGACGGTACTTGTCGATGACGGCCTGCATCAGCGGCTTGTACTTGGCGATCACCTTCTCCGCATTGGCTTTGATCGTGTCGTCGAAGTGAGAGGCGATCTCGCGCAGCGACTCCTCGATCTTGGTCGGGCCGAAGAAGTTGTACTCGACCCAGGGCACTCCGTACTTCTCTTCCATGTGCCGGCTGATGTAGTTCATCGAGCGGTAGCAGTGCAGCACGTTGAGCTTGGCCTTCGGGGTGTTCTCCAGCTCGGCGATGGTGCCGTCGCCCGACCACTGGGCGATCACGCGCAGACCCATCTCTTCGAGCAGGATGCGGCTCGACCAGGCGTCGCCGCCGATGTTGTAGTCGCCGATGATGGCCACGTCGTACGGCGTCGACACGAAGTCGGGGCGCTTGTCTTCGGTCTTGTCGAACACCCAGTCACGGATCGCGTCATTGGCGATGTGGTGACCGAGCGACTGGCTCACGCCGCGGAAGCCCTCGCAGCGCACCGGCACGATCGTGTGGCCGTCGTACTGCTTCGATTTCTTCTTGGATACCGCTTCGATGTCGTCGCCGATCAGACCGATCGGGCATTCCGACTGCACGGTGATGCCCTTGTTCAGCGGGAACAGGTCCTGGATTTCATCCATGATGACTTCCAGCTTCTTGTCGCCGCCGAAGACGATGTCCTTCTCCTGGAAATCGGAGGTGAATTGCATCGTCACGAAGGTGTCCACACCGGTCACGCCGATGTAGTAATTGCGTCGCGCCGCCCACGAATACTGGCCACAGCCGACCGGGCCGTGCGAAATGTGGATCATGTCCTTGATCGGACCCCACACCACGCCCTTGGAACCCGCGTAGGCGCAGCCGCGGATCGTCATCACGCCGGGCAGCGACTTGATGTTCGACTTGACGCCGCAGTCGGGCTTGCCTTCCTCGTGAACATTGAGGTGCTTGGCCCGCTTCTTGGCGGTCTTTTCCGGGTAGGCCTTCAGCACCTCTTCGATGAGAGCTGCGTTCTGGGCCTTCTTTTCGTCAATCGTCATGCTCATTTGAGTACTCCTGTACGTATCGAGAGCGGAGGGAGGAGAACCGTGGGGTCGCCGGCGGAGGCCGGGAGCCTGCGGGCTTTGCGACCCGCGGCTCCCGACCCTCGACTCTCGGTTTCTCAGGCGACTTCGGTTGCCTTCTTGCCGACCTGCGACTCGTCGATCTGCTTCATGATGCCGTGCTCCATCAGCAGGTCTTCGAGCTGGTCCATCGTGATCGGCGTCGGGATCGTGCCGTTGCCGGCGTTGGCGTGGATCTTCTCGGCCAGCGTGCGGTACTCGCCCGCCTGCTTCGAATCCGGTGCGTACTCGAGCACCGTCATGCGACGCAGTTCGGCGTGCTGCACGATGTTGTCGCGCGGTACGAAGTGGATCAGGCGCGATCCGAGCATCTTGGCCAGTGATTCGGCCAGTTCCAGTTCCTTGTCGGTCTGGCGCTCGTTGCACACCAGGCCGCCGAGGCGCACGCCGCCCGAATTGGCGTACTTCAGAATGCCCTTGGAAATGTTGTTGGCCGCGTACATGGCCATCATTTCGCCCGACATCACGATGTAGATTTCCTGCGCCTTGTTTTCGCGGATGGGCATGGCGAAGCCGCCGCACACCACGTCGCCCAGCACGTCGTAGCTGACGTAGTCGACGCCGTCATAGGCACCGTTTTCCTCGAGGAAGTTGATCGAGGTGATGACACCACGGCCGGCGCAGCCGACGCCGGGTTCCGGGCCGCCGGACTCGACGCAGCGGATGTCCTTGTAGCCGATCTTCATGACGTCCTCGAGCTCGAGGTCTTCCACCGAGCCGGCTTCAGCGGCCAGCGACAGGATGGTGTCCTGTGCCTTGGCGTGCAGGATCAGGCGGGTCGAGTCAGCCTTGGGGTCGCAGCCGACGATGAGGATCTTCTGGCCCAGATCCGACAGCGCGGCCAGTGTGTTTTGCGAGGTCGTCGATTTGCCGATCCCACCCTTGCCATAAAAGGCGATTTGCCGAAGTTTTGCCATTTCGATGTCACTCCTGAGTCGATGAACAGTTGGATGCCGCCGACCGTGTGGTCCTTGGCGCTTACCGTGCCACCGGATGCAGCCCCTCGTGCCTTTATTGGTCTTCGTGGTTGCCACTGCGGCGAGTCATGGTCGGTGCAAGGTCACTTCAGCAACTGCCGTGCCACTCGCGTTCAACATCGCCAGAAGCCATCCCGGACGCCAGTTTTCAACGCAAACGCGGCATCTGACGGGCCGACGGACGGATGTGACAAACGCGACATTCATCGCAGCGCTGTGCGGAATGGCCGGGTCGGCGCACGGTCTGTCGCGAATGGCGCAAACGGCCTGCAGGCGGGCGTTGGCCATCCCGGACAGCGAGCGGGTACGGGGCTTGCTGTATGCCTGCATCAACACGCGTACCCGATGCCATGGAAACCCGCCCGCCTGCAGACAAGCCTGTTGTCCCCTCCGTCAGTTCAGCTTCTGCCGGCGGCAATCCCCACTTCGAGCGCATCGGTGGCGAAGCAGCGATCGAACGTCTGGTCGAGCGCTTCTATCACCATATGAGTACGCAGCCGGCGGCGGCCGGCATTCGCGCGATGCACCCGGCCGACCTGCGGTCGGTGCGCCAGATACTGGTGAACTATCTGGTCGAGTGGACCGGCGGTCCGCAGCGCTATTCGACCGAGCGCGGCCATCCGCGGCTGCGCCGCAAACACCTGGCATTTCCGATCGGCACCGCCGAACGGGATGCGTGGATGGACTGCATGCGACGGGCGCTGCAGGAAGTCGTAGACGATGCCGCGTTGCGGCAGCAACTCGAGCAGGCTTTTTTCAAGACCGCGGATTTCATCCGCAATGATCAGGGGAACCACCATGAGCATCACCATAGCTAGCTCCGCATTTGCCACGCTGGAAAACGAGAAGCGGATGCTCAACGCCGTCTTCAAGGGTCCGACCCACAAGGCGGATCGTGTCGGCTTCCGCGGCGACATCGCGCTGAAGTTCGCGCAGCAGTTCGCCGACGAGGCGCGCCCGCCCGAAATCAGCATGGACCAGGTGATTGCCGCCGCTCACGAGGGCGAGCAGCAGATTCCCTTTCTGACCGGTTTCCTGCTGTCGTTCGAATACCTGAAGCTGCTGGCCGACGTGCTCGGCGAGGCGCTGTCGCCGACCGGCAAGTACTTCCTGTTCTGCGACAACATCGACCTGTCGAAGAAGTATCAGGTGCAGTATGGCGGCGCGACCTTCTACATTCTGCCGATCGACGAAGCCACGGTGTACAACGAACTGCTCGAACTGCTGTATCTGGAAAAGACCGAACTGAAGAAGTTCGACACCGCCGGCAAGGTGGATGCCGTGGCCGACGCCGCACTCAAATTCACCGGCAAGTTCCCGGAAATCACCTTCGAGGAAGGCCTGAAGCTGATGGGCCCGATCCGCAACCTGTACGAGAACCGTCCGGTATGACGCGGTTGCGCCCGGCGGCAGCGCCGGGTGCATGCGAAGCCATGAGTCACGTCGTCTTCTTCGAGAAACCCGGCTGCGGCGGAAATGCAAAGCAGAAGCAGTGGTTGCTCGACGCCGGCCATACGCTCGACGTGCGCAGCCTGCTGGCCGAGCCTTGGACGGCCGATGCCCTGCTCGCATGGCTCGCTCCGCTGCCTGTCGCCGACTGGTTCAACCGCGCCGCCCCGCGCGTGAAGTCGGGCGAAATCGTGCCGGAAGAAGTTGGTCGCGAAGCGGCGCTTGCGCTGCTGCTGGCCGAACCGCTGCTGATCCGCCGGCCACTGCTGCAGGTCGGCGACGAACGCCGGGTCGGCTTCGACCCGGCCGCGATCGACACCTGGATCGGTCTCGACACTCACGCGGCGCAGCGCTCCCGCGCGCAGTCGGAAGGCTGCGCGGCCGGCATGAACGAAGGCGGTTGTGCAGCACCGTGATCGGGGCGGTGCGAGCGGAGCAAGCCGGTTCGACCACCGATGTTGGGCATCGCTGCGCTCCCCCCAACCTACGAACGGGTGCCTGCCGTGTGGGTTGGGCCTCGCTGCGCTCCCCCCAACCTACGAACGGGTGCATGCCGTGTGTGTTGGGCATCGCTGCGCTCACCCCAACCTACAAACTGCAGATCGGCGCATTCCGTAGGTTGGGGTGAGCGCAGCGATGCCCAACACACACGGCATGCACCCGTTCGTAGGTTGGGGTGAGCGCAGCGATGCCCAACAATTTCCTCTCAAAAGAAGTAATGCCCGCTCAGTCCGGCGTCATGTCAGGCTGCAGTATCACCTCGTCCGGCAGCCCGTTGTCGTTGTGCTGCACGTCGATGCCGCCCAGCGGCGAATACCCTTCGTCGCCCTCGATCAGTACAGCCGCATCCGGCGGCAACGTGCGCAGTTTCTCCATCAGTTGTCCGACATTCATTGCGGGCACTTCCTTCTCCTCACGACCATCTTGAGCTCGCGACATGAATGCAACGATCAGCCGGCAGCGCAACTTCCTGACCTATCGCGGTGTGAAGCTGCCGCTGCAGTTCGCCGAAGAACTGGCAGCCGACGCGCTGAGCAACCGCAACACCTATTTCGTCGCGTCCTACGATGACGCCGGGCGCATGTTGCGTTGCGAGAAGCGGGTTTACGGCGAAGTCGAAATGAGCCATGTGTATGCCTATGGCGACGATGGGAGGCTGGTGAGCGCCTGCATCACCATCGGTGACGATGAACCGCAGTGGATGCATTTTTGACGTTCGGATTGTTGGGCATCGCTGCGCTCACCCCAACCTACGGTTCGGGACGGGTACAGGGGGGCCCTGCCGGGTACCGTGCATCGTAGGTTGGGGTGAGCGCAGCGATGCCCAACACCCGGCCTGCGCCCGACGTGCAGTCAATCGGCGCACGCGGTGAACGCGAACAGTGCAGGCTGCTCTTCGCGGTACACCCGCAACCACATCAGCGTGGCCGGGGCGAGCGAACTGACGGCGAACCACAGCGTGCCGTCCTGATCGGGCGCGCCTTCCAGCACCCGACGTGTGACGTCCCAGCCATCCCAGCCCAGTTCGGGCATCCGGCTGCGCGCCTCGGCGGGCAGCCCGTGCAGGCAGTCGGCGATGACTTTCAAACGCCCGCACAGCGCACTGCGGGTCAGGCGCGAACGTTCGAAGTCCTCGCGTGCGAGCCCTTCGCCAAGGATGAGAACGTCGCTGCAGGCCTCTTCGAGGATGGCCAGCGATGCCGCACCGAACAAGGTATCGGCCAAGGCTCAGGCGCCGATGCGGTTCTCGAAGTTCAACGCTTCCACCTTGCCGACGGCGCCGCACTTCACGCAGCGCCAGGCAGCCGAAAAGGCCTGGCCGGTACAGGCATCGTCGTAGGTCTGGCGGCAGCCGACCTGGCCGCACTCGCAGCGAAAGGTCTGGCCGTTGCACTTGCCGTTCAGGCCGGTGCGGTTGCCCAGGCAAAGGCCTCGTTCGGCCTTGATGAGGTCATAGCTCATGGTGTTCTTCCTGTAATCGGTTTTCGAGAGGTTCAGACGAAGCTGAGGATTTCCACCGTCACGTTCTCTTCGCCCATCTGGGCCTGACAGGCCAGGCGCGACTTGGAACTGACGCCGACGATCTCGTCGAGCTTCGCGTTTTCGGCACGCTGGATCTTCGACAGGCTCTTGCGTCCTTCATTGATGGCGACGTGGCATTCGCCGCATTTCGCTTCACCGTCGCACTTGCTGACCAGCTTTTCGCCGGCGGCCAGGATGGCGGCCAGCAGCGTTGTGCCGGCGGCAACTTCACTGGTGCGTCCGGACGGCATGATGGTGAGGGTGGCCATGGTGTGCTTCTCCTTTTCTGTGAGGGGGTGGGAAATCAGGCCGCTTCGCTGAGCGGTGCCATGCGGGCCGCAAATTCAGCCAGCGACATGTCGATGCGGGTGATGTTCTGTTCGGCCAGGAACTTCGCTTCCATGCGCGTCGGCTCCTCGGACAGCAGCGCCCAGTGCGTGTCGCTCGAACGCTTCATGATCTGACGTGCGAAGGTGCGCGTGAGCTGGTCGTTGAAGCGGCAGCCGATGAACAGGAAGTGGCGGCCGGTGCGCAGCGCCTGGATCTCGGCCGGGATCGGTGTCTGGATGTCGATCTCCGTCAGCACCTCGACATAGTCGGAGTCCGACACCAGATAGTTGCCGGCCGGGTTGCTGCTGCCGATCGGCTTGTACAGGACGGTCTGCCAGTCCGGCGTGCGGTCGGGCAGCGGATTGCCGTCGCTGTCGTACCAGCCGGTCCAGGTGCCGAAGTGTTCGGACTGCGACAGACCCTGCACCTCGCCCCACTTGACGCCGGCCGCCTGCAGCGCCGCCGCCATCGCTTCGTCGTACCAGGTGTCGACGATCAGCGGTACGCCGAGCGAAGCCAGCCAGCTGTGCATGGCCGAGTAGTGCGGCGCCGCGGCGAATGCGGTATTCATCTGGTCGACCAGCGTCTTGCGGTGCTTGAAGTTTTCGATGAACTGCGCCGCCTGGGTCAGCCGGCCACGGATCTTGTGTGGCACCGACACCTTCGCCGTGAGTAGCGCAACCAGTGCTTCGGGCGAGCCCGGCACGGCGTAGTCGGGCACCAGCGACAGCACGTGCTGGCCCAGGTAGGGCACGATGCGGCCTGCGCGCAGGCCTTGTTCGAGTTCGGCGGGCAGATCGGTGAGAGTGCGGGTCATGATGGGTCCTTGAGCGATGCGTCGGGTTCAGTAGATGGCGGCGCCGGCGCCGACATTGGTCGCCGCGTCCTTCAGCGTTTTCACCACGAAGCGCACTTCGTCCTCTTCGATGAAGCCGTGGAAGGGCAGCGCCAGCGAGCGGTCGCCGATGCGGTCGGTGTTCTTGAGCTGGCCGCGTTTGTAGCCGTACTGCTGGTAGTGGAACTGGTGGTGCAGCGGCCGGCAGTAGGCGGCCACCTCGATCGCTTCGGTGTCGAGGTCCTCGACCAGCTGCGCGCGCGCGCTCAGCGTGAAGCGCTTGCCCAGGTGCACGACGTAGAGCATCCAGTGCACCTCGTCGACGTCCTGCGCCAGATAGGGCGGCTTGATGCCTTCGAAGGTCTGCATCTGCTGGTGGTACCAGACCTCGACCTGCTTGCGACGGGCGTGGATTTCATCGATGCGTTCGGCCTGCGCGATGCCGATGGCGGCGGCGATGTCGCTCATGTTGGCGGCCAGCGGCACGCGGCTGCCGACCGACACCGAGTTGCGGTCGGCCAGCGCATGCGAGCGCAGGTAGCGCAGTTCGCTGGCGAGCTTCGCATCGTCGGTCAGCACCATGCCGCCTTCGCCGCAGTTCAGCGCCAGCGGCTGCGAAAAGTCGAAGATGGACATGTCGCCGAAGGTGCCGACCAGCTGGCCCATGTAGCGCGAGCCGATGGCCTCGGTCGAATCCTCGATCAGCGCGATGGCGTGCCGGTCGGCCAGTGCGCGCAGTTCGGCCCACGCAGCCGGATGACCATTGCAGTTGTTGGCCAGGATGGCGCGCGTGCGCGGCGTGATGGCGTCGGCAACGGCCTGCGGCGCAACGGCACCGGACCAGTAGTCGATGTCGGCCAGTACCGGCGTCGCGCCCGCATGCACGATGGCGTTGGCCACGTGGTGCCAGCTGTAGGCACTGGCGATCACCTCGTCGCCGGGGCCGATGCCGAGCGCGCGCAGCGCCAGCCACGCGCCCATCATGCCGCTCGACACCGCTACCGCGTACTTGCGCGCGTGCAGGTCGGCAAACACCGATTCGAACGCCTCGACCATCGGACCGCCCGACAGCCGGCCCGAGCCCATGACCTGCGCCACCAGCTGCGCTTCGCGCGCGCCGAGGTCGGCAATCGAAAGTGGAATCCAGTCGCTGTCCATGCGCGTCTCCGGCGTCAGGGGTTCTGCGTCAGCACGATGCCGTCGGCGACCAGCGGGTCGCTGGTCACCGACCAGCAATGGCCGTCCGTGTGCATCAGGAAGAGGTCGCGGTTGCCGATGTGCAGCGCCGGCGTTTCGCCACGCATGTCGAAGGCATCCACGGTCGAGGCGCGGATGCCGGGAATTACCCGGCGCACGCCGTCGACCGCCTCGCGCAGGCTGGCGGCGGCAAGCGTGATGCGCGCCACCTGCGTCAGTTGCTCGGCGTCGAGTCCCATGTCAGTCGCGCCCCCCGGTGAGCCGGGCCTCGACGGTAATCGGCAGCCGCGTGTCGGCCGCCATCTCCGGCAGATCCAGCGTCCAGCCATTGGCCAGCGTGATCTGGCCGCCCCACATGTCGGGCCGTTCCATCTGCACGATCGGCTCTTCGAGGTCCTTCTTCGGCACGTAGAGCGACAGTTCTCCCTTGCTGCTCTTGCGGATCATCACTTTCATTGCCGGCTCCGTTCAGGATGGTTCATCGATGGTCAGTGGGTGGTCGCGGCAGCGGCGGCCGACGGCTGTTGCGGTGCGAGCGAGGACAGCGCCTGGACGACGCGGGCGATCTGCTCTGCGTCGTTGCCACGGCCGAGCGACAGCCGCACGGCGCCGAGCGCATCGGCGGCCGGTACGCCCATCGCGCGCAGCACATGTGAAGCTTCGCTGCCTCCGGACGAACAGGCCGCGCCGGAAGAGGCGAAGATGCCCTGTCGCTCCAGACAGTCGAGTACGCGGTCGGCCGACAGACCGGCGATGGCCAGCATTAGCGTGTTCGGCAGCCGAGGGGATGCGGCGCCGAACACGGTCAGACCGGTCAGCGTTTCGCGCAGGGCGGCTTCGAGCGTGTCGCGCAGCGCGCCCAGGCGCAGCCCGTCCGGCTGCATCGTTGCGCGGGCTACCCGTGCCGCCACCGCGAAGCCGGCAATGCCCGGCATGTTTTCGGTGCCGCCGCGCCGGCCGCGTTCCTGCTGGCCGGACAGCAGCGGCGGCCAGCTCAGTCCCTTGCGCACGATGAGCGCGCCGCAGCCCTTCGGGCCGCCGAACTTGTGTGCCGACATCGACATCAGGTCGGCACCCCAGCCGGCGAAGTCGAGCGGCAGCTTGCCGGCCATCTGTGTGGCATCGACATGGAAAGGCACGCCGGCGGCGCGCGCCTGCGCGGCGATGTCGGCCACCGGCTGCAGCACGCCGGTTTCATTGTTTGCGGCCATCACCGACAGCAGTGCGGCCGGCTCGGCCAGCGCTGTCGCCAGCGCGTCCGGCTGCAGGCGACCCTGGCCATCCACCGGCAGCAGTTCGACTGCGATGCCGACTTCACGCAGCCGCTGCGCGGCCTTCATGAAGCCGCTGTGCTCGGTCGCCGACAGCAGCACGCGCGGTGCCGCGCCGGCACGGGCTAGTGCCCCGCTGAGCGCGTGATGATTGGCTTCGGTGGCGCCGCTGGTGAACACCACCTCGACCGGCTGCGCACCGGCCAGCGCGGCCACTTCGGCGCGTGCCTGCGCCAGTGCGCCGCGCGCCTGCTGACCGAATCCATGCTTCGACGAAGGGTTGCCCCAGCCGCTGCGCAGGCAGTCGGTCACCGCTTCGATCACTTCGGGCAGCGGCGGCGTGGTGGCGTTGTGGTCGAGATAGATCATGGCCAGAACACCCGTTGCGGGTCCTCGCACAGCACGTCGAGCAGGGTGTCCAGCCGGACGCCCTTCGAGTGCCTGACCCAGCTCGCGCTGGCATGGTCGCGCCGGCTCAGCGTCCAGCCGCCGCCCGTGCGTTGCAGCAGCGCGATGTCGATGACGCCGCCGTCCGGATCGACATTGCGCGAACAGCACGGACTGGTGACCACCCAGCCGTCGTCCGAAGCCTGCACGTCGGGCCGCACGTAGCGGTAGCGCTCGCGCCGCTCCAGTGCGCGCAGCACGCGCCGGCGCAGCAGTTCGCTCTCCGCGACCACGGCGTGCGTTGCGTGCTGCGGCTGCCGGGCGGGCGGGCGGGTGCGCGGGTTCATGGGGTGGACGCGCGGCGGTCAGACCGGCGCGATTTCCTCTTCGAGCACGCCGACCACACAGGGTCGCGGCTTGGCGTCGGCGCCCACCGGGCCGTCGGCGAATTCGACCATGTAGACCGGCAGGTTGGCTTCTTCGTGATGCCCGATCTGCACGATTTCGCCGGTCGAACCTTCGGCCACCAGCAGGGCGTCGAGCGGCACCTCCGGGTGCGAGCCATCGTTGAACAGATCGGTCAGCGCCGTGACGCGCTGGCCCCATTCGAATTTCGGTTCGCGCAGTTCAAACACGTTCGTCTCCCGCCTTGATGGCCGCCAGTTGCGTGACACGATCGCCGAGTATCTCGATCACGTGGGGCGGCAGGTTGTCGAGCGATACCAGTTCGCGACCGCGCATGCCGACGCGATGGCCGGTGCCGAGGAACTCGACCGCATAGATGTAGTACTGCTGCAGGAAGGTGCCGATCGACGTGACGAATCCGACGTCGCCCTTCTTGGCCAGCACCTCGCCGATGTCCTTGCCGCAGTACGTTCCATCGTTGCGGATGGTGAAGCGGCTGACCACCTTTTCGCCGTACTGGAAGATCGGATCGGCGGTCAGTTCGACCGTGTCGCTGTCGCGGCTGATGTCACTCATGCTGTGCTCCCGTCTGCTGGTCCAGTGTCTTCAGACGCGCGAGCGCTTCTTCGCGCACCTCCACCTCCTCGTCGCCGTGCGCCATCAGGCGCGCCAGGTCGCGGCCGGCGCGCTGCGCCACTTCCCAGCGCACTTCCCACGCCGGGTCGTGCGCCATGCGGTACAGCTGCGCCACCGGCAGCCGCGCCACCACCTCGCGCCGCACTGCGATCTCGCGGTCGTCGCACATGCGCAGCAGCGCCGGCATGCCGACCCGCTTGACCGCTTCGAGCCGCACCTCCCACTCACGGTCATCGAGCATCCGCGGGACCAGCGCTTCGGGCAACCGGCGCGCCACCAGCTTGCGCACGTAGTAGTCGTCGTCACTGGCCATCGCCAGCAATTCACGTCCTTCCAGGCGCATCGCCACGCGGATGCGCACTTCGCGGTGCGGATCGCTGCGCAGGCGCACCGCCTGTGCCAGCGGCAGTCGTACGGCCACCGACAGGCGCACCGTTTCGTCCTCGTCGTCGATCAGCGGCTGCAGGCGGAACACGTCGGCCTGCCGGCAGGCGATAGCGCGCACTTCGAAATACGGGTGTGCCAGGTAGTCGTTGCTGACCTGCGGATTCCAGCGGAAGAAGCGATCGATGCGCTTGGCGTAGCGGTCCTGCACGCAGGCGTGGCCGCGCTCGCAGCGGATCAGTTCGCTGCGCGTGCCGCAGGTCGTACAGTCGAGCGGTACGCCGTGCCAGTCGACCGGCGGAATGTCGTCCTCGACGCCGACCGGGTCCGTAGGTCCGGTGATCATCACGCCTCCACCCGGCTTGCCTTGGTCACGTCCGGGCAATCTTCGTAGCCGATGTCGTCGCGTCCCATACGGGCGAGCACGTCATCGAGCACGCGGTGACCGACCCGGTTTGCCGGATCCATTTCGGCCAGTCGGGCGAGTGCGGTGCGACCGGTGTCGAGGTCGCCCAGGCGCAGGCTCAGATAGGCAAAACCCTTCAGCGAAAACAGATAGAAGCGCGGCAGCGGCTCGAGTGCGCCGAAGCGCGCGTCCGCGCCCACCTGCCGCCAGTCGGACGGCAGCCCGAGCGCGGCCGACGCCATCGCGAGTGCGCGCAGCGAAACGGCAAGTGCCTCGTCCAGCCGGTTGCCGTAGAAGTGGAAGCGGTACAGCGCGATCAGCGTGGCCGGATGCTGCGGCGCCAGTGCGTGGGCCTGATCAAGCAGCGCGAGCGCTTCCTCGACCTGGCCCCGGATGAGGCCGGCACGACCGATCAGGCGCTCGGCTTCGGCGGGCAGGCCGCCGCCGAGCACCGCCAGATCGAAGTCGGCGATGTCATCCGTTTGCCTCTCCGACCACATCGCAGTGCCCTCAGCCGCGCCGGATCGCGTCGATGCCGACCGACACGACGCCGGGCATCGCGTGGCTGTCGCCATGACCGCTGGCGTGGCTGTGCGTCGCCTGCGCACCGGTCGAACTGCTGCTGCACGCGCACGGGGCCTGATTCGGGTTGATGAAGGTGAGGCCGCTCTTGGTCGGCGTATCCGAGAAATCTATCGTCACGCCTTCGAGCAGCAGGCGCGATTCGGCCGGCAGAAAGAGGCGCACGCCGGAGGTCTCGACCAGCGCATCGCCCGCCTGCAGCTGGGCCTCGACGGTGAATTCCGAATTGAAGCCGGAGCAGCCGCCCGCGCTGACCTGCAGGCGGAAGCCGGCGCCTTCGGGCTCGCCGGAGAAGCGCACCATGCGCGACATGAACTTTGCTGCTGCGGGTGTCAGGGTTACGTTTGTCATGGGTCTTTCCTTACGCTGCAAGGGGAAGAATGCAATGGTCGACCGGACACACCGCCACACATTGCGGTGTGTCGTAGTCGCCTTCGCATTCGGTGCATTTATCGGGGTCGATGATGAAGATGTTCTTTTTTTCGCTGATGGCTTCGTTCGGACATTCCGGCTCGCAGGCCGAACAGCCGGTACAGAGGTCGGCGATGATCTTGAGCGACATGGTGATCTCCCTTCGGAAGTGACCGCGGCACGCTGCCGCGGTCGCGTGGGTCATCGGGTCATGCTGCGGCCGTGAAGGCGCCCTGGCGGATCGATGCGTCGCCGCGCGCCACATGCACCGTCTCGCCGCGTGCGACCCGCCCGGTGTAGTCGGCAAACCACGACAACGCGGCCTTTTCGATGAATTCATCGACGTAGTTGTCGACCGGCTCGATGCCGGCGGTCTTCAGTTCGTCGCGCGGGCAGGCGCCGATCTTCGACACCAGCACGGCGTGGCAGTCGTTGATCGCGGTGACGATGGACGGCAGCTTTTCGTCTTCGCCGTAGCCGCCCTGGCAGAACAGGTCCACCCGGCGGTGACCGACGAACAGCGCCTCGCCGGCCGACACTTCGAAGATCTGGAATTCGTCGGCGTGACCGAAGTGCTGGTTCACCCGGCCGCCACCGGTGGTGGCCACCGCGACCAGCACCTTGATGCCGTCGGCGGCGCCGGCGTCCTGCGTCGCGGCGAGCGCCTCGACCTTGGCGGCGTGCTGCGCCTGGCGTTCGGCCTCGACGCGGTCCTGGTATGAACGGCGACGATCCAGGTCGTACACCACTTCCATCTCTTCGATCTTGTCGAGCGTGAATTCCTCGCTGCGGTCCTCACCGAGCAGGCCGACCGCGTCGGCGCGACACTGCCGGCAGTGCCGCATCAGGTTGGCGCCGCCCATGCACGCGTCCTGCACCGCCTTCAGTTCCTGCGCCGTCGGGCCGCGCTGGCCGGTCAGGCCGAACACCGTGCCGTGCTCGGCTTCGGAGATCAGCGGCATGATGTTGTGCAGGAAGGCGCCGCGTTTCTTCACCTCGCGGTTCACCTCGATCAGGTGTTCGTCGTTGATGCCGGGGATCAGCACCGAATTGATCTTGGTCAGTACGCCGCGCGCGGTCAGCATTTCCAGCCCGAGCATCTGCTGCTGGTGCAGGATGGTCGCCGCCTCGACGCCGGTGACGCGGCGGTGGTCCCAGAAGATCCACGGATAGATCTTGGCGCCCACTTCGGGATCGACCATGTTGATCGTGATGGTCACGTGGTCGATGTTGTACTTGCAGATTTCATCGACCAGACCGGGCAGCGCAAGGCCGTTGGTGGACAGGCACAGCTTGATGTCCGGCGCCTGTTCCTGAAGCATGCGGAAGGTTTCGAAGGTCTTCTTCGGGCTGGCCAGCGAATCGCCCGGGCCGGCGATGCCGAGCACCGTCATCTGCGGGATTTCGCTGGCGACCGCGACCACCTTCTTCACCGCCTGTTCCGGCGTCAGTTTCTGCGACACGACGCCCGGGCGCGATTCGTTCGAACAGTCGTACTTGCGGTTGCAGTAGTTGCACTGGATGTTGCAGGCCGGCGCCACTGCAACGTGCATGCGGGCGTAGTGGTGATGCGCTTCTTCCGAATAACAGGGGTGATTCTTGACCTTGTTCCAGACGTCGGCCGGCATGTCGTCCGGACCGTCGGACGTGCCGCAACTGGCCTTGCCCTCGCCGCCGGAGGTACCGCAGCCGGCGTGGGCGGGCGCCTCGACCGGCTCGGCCAGCGCATTGCGGTTGGATTTCAGGGCATCCAGACTGACGTAACTCGCTGCTGCACTTTGCATGACGAACTCCTTGTTCTGCTGACGCGCCAATGGGCAATCAGGGCGATCCGGGCGAATGGGGCTGGCAAGGTTCGTTTAGCCATTTCCGTGCCACCGACGTTTTTCCTTTTCATTCAATTGCTTGGGCTGCCGGACCCGGCGTGGCCGGAACCTTACGCTTGCGACAAAACCCACACTTGCGCGGTGCGGGTGCGACACGCCCGTCAATGCAGCGCCCTGGGGGTGTCTGCCTTGTCGAGCAGCAGCGCATTGACCGACTGCGCGAAGGCGCGCCAGGCCAGTGCGAGATCGCGCCGGATTTCATGCCGGTAACGGGCCGATGGCTGGGCCTCGTCCGGGAAGTTCGAGAGCGCACAGGAGGTGCCGTTGTGCTTCAGCGCTTCGCCCAGCAATGCGTCGCTGAGGCCGGAGAAGGGCGCCAGCACGGCGGGTGTCAGGGCGGAGCGGCCCTGTTCGACGGCCACGCCACGCGTGTCGAAGGACAAGGTGGCGAGTTCGGCCAGTGCGTCGGCATACAGCTGGTCGATCACGTCGAGCAGCACGTTGCGCGTCAGGTCCGCACTCTGCTGCGCCGCCAGCGCGCGTGCGATGCTTTGCCGGTACAGCGGGGCGCACAGCCTGCGCTGCCCGGCCACCCAGTCGGTGAAGTGGCGCACGCTGCCTTCGTTGGCCGGTGACAGCAGCGCGTGCGAGGTCGCCGCGCGCGCCAGCAGGCGGTTGGCGATGCGCGTCGCGGCGTCGAGTGCGCCTTCCAGATAACCCGCGCCGCGCGCCGCGGTTTCGCTGCCACCGAGCAGCAATCGACCCTCCCAGAGGTCGGCGGCCAGCGCCTCGCAACCGTCCTCCGGGTGCTGGCTCGGGGCGGCCGCGTCGCGCGCGCTGCAGGTAAGCGGTTCGTTCGCCCAGTCGCGCAGGTGCAGTTCGCCCTCGTCGGCCGGCGGGCCGAACAGCTGCGCCAGCTGACTGCGCACCAGCAGTTCCAGCGAAGCGGCGTAGGTCTTGCGCTGCGCCGGCGACAGTGCGACGAAACCGCCGAGCGCCGCGGCGTCGCTGCGCGCGTCACAGGCGTCGAAGATCTCAGCCAGCACCGCCTGCGGATGCGACACGAAGGCATTGCCCGACAGGCCGGCATCGCGCCAGAACGCATGGCGGTAGCGCATCGCGGCCTTGGCCTGGGCGGACATCCAGGTCGGTGTGTCCTGCAGCGCCTGCATCAGCGGCGCGTCGAGCACGGGTTCGAAGGCGATGTGCTCGGCCACCAGCCGCGGCGGCATCGCCAGCACCACGTGTCGCGCAGCAATGACGAAATCCTCCTGCGGGCTGCGGCAGTGCGCTTCGACGAAGTCGCCGCGGTCGACCAGTCGCAGCAGCCTGCAGCCGGTGCGCAGGCGGTCCGGCGCAAGCCCCTGCACCAGCGCGGAGACAATGGCGCCCATGCCGCCGGAGACGCGGTGCGCGCCGTTGTGCACGCCATCCTGGGCCAGCGCTTCCGGGCTCGAATCGGTGCTGGCCAGATGCAGGATGACGCCGCTGTCGTGCTGCGCATGGCCGTCCAGCCCGAGTTCGGCGAGCAGCTTCACCATGCGCGGCTGCGTCTGCGGCCAGTACCAGCCGGGTCCGAGATCGAGCGCTGCCGTGCCCGTCGCACCCGGCACGGTTTCGATGCGCCCGCCGGCGCGGTGCCGCGCATCGATCAGAAGAAAGTCGCGGCCGGCCGATTGCAGCCGGCCGGCGATGCTCAGGCCGCACAGTCCGGCGCCGACGATCAGGGTATCCAGCATGGTGCGGTCCTCCGGGTGGCAATCAGATGCATCGGGTTCAGCAAGCATCGTTCCACGGCGCCTTGTCGCGCCGCATGGCGGCGCTGCGGGGGCGACCGGCGGACGCGACGTCGGCTTTGTCGCGTTTGGCGCATCGCCACCGCGCAGTCGCAATGCAATCGTCCGCTTCCCCGGCGTGCGCGATTCTTGCTAGGTCACTGCGATGACAGCAGGCACGACATGAACGCACCCCTCACCCATCCGCCCGGTCTTGCACTGGAAGCGCTCGCCTTCGACAACCACTACGCACGGTTGCCGGCCGCCTTCCATACGCGGCTGCCACCGTCGCCGCTGCCGTCGCCGCATCCGGTCGTCGTCAGCGAGGACGCGGCGGCGCTGATCGGTCTCGACGTCGCGCAGACGATGCGGCCGGACTTCGTCGACGCCTTCGCCGGCAACGCGCTGCTGCGCGGCAGCGATCCGCTGGCGGCGGTCTATGGCGGGCACCAGTTCGGCAGCTGGTCGGGGCGCCTGGGCGACGGCCGCGCCCATCTGCTCGGTGGCGTGCGCACGCCGTCCGGAACGCTCGAATTGCAGCTCAAGGGCGCCGGGCCGACGCCGTACTCGCGCTTCGCCGACGGGCGTGCAGTGCTGCGTTCGTCGATCCGCGAATTCCTCTGTTCCGAGGCGATGGCCGCGCTCGGCATACCGACCACGCGTGCGCTGTGCGTCATCGGCTCGTCGCTGCCGGTGCAGCGTGAAACGATGGAAACGGCTGCGGTGGTGACGCGCATCGCGCCGACCTTCGTGCGCTTCGGCAGTTTCGAGTACTTCGCCGACAAGGACGATGTCGCCAGCCTGCGCACGCTGGCCGATCACGTGATCGACGATTTCCTGCCGCATCTGCGCGATGCGCCGAAGCCGTTCGAAGCGCTGCTGGCCGACGTCGCCCGCCGCACCGGCGAGCTGATCGCGCACTGGCAGGCGATCGGCTTCATGCATGGCGTGATGAACACCGACAACATGTCCATCCTCGGTCTGACGCTGGACTACGGCCCGTTCGGCTTCATGGAAGCCTTCGACGCCGGGCATATCTGCAATCACTCCGACACATACGGGCGCTACGCCTTCCGTGCGCAGCCGCGCATCGGCCTGTGGAACCTGTATGCGCTGGCCGACGCGCTGGGGCCGCTGATCGGCCATCCCGACGTCACGCGCGCGCTGGTCGACGATCACTACGCACCCGCCTTCGACGCGCACTTCGCGCAACGGATGCGGGCCCGCCTCGGGCTGGCGACGGTGCAGCCCGGCGATGCCGACTTCATCGGCACTACCCTCGGCATGCTGCAGCTGCAGCGCATCGATTACACGCTGTTCTTCCGCGCGCTCTCGGGCCTGCCCGGAGCGGCTCTGCGCGACGCGCGCGCCGTCATTGACGCGCCGCTGCGCGACCTGTTCGCCGACCGCGAGGCGTGCGACGCCTGGCTGCTCGGCTGGCGTGCGCGACTCGACCGCGAAGGCAGTCGCGATGAAGCGCGCAAGCCGGCGATGTGCGCGGTCAATCCGCGCTACGTGCTGCGCAACTGGATGGCCGAGGCGGCGATCCGCCGCGCGCGCGAGGGCGATTTCGGCGAAGTGCGCGCCGTGTTCGGCTGCCTGCGCCGGCCTTTCGACGACCAGCCGGACTGTGCCCGCTACGCCGCACCACCGCCGGACTGGGCGGCCGGCATGTCGGTCAGCTGTTCGAGCTGACACCTTTCTTCATCACTCACCGGGAACGGCCATGGACCTCATCTACAAAACCCGCGTCTTCAGCCAGGGCGGCCGCAACGGCCGCGTGCAGAGCGAAGACGGCACATTGAAGCTCGACCTCGCCGCGCCCGCCGAAATGGGCGGCAAGAAACCCGGCAGCAATCCGGAGCAGCTGTTCGCGGCCGCCTGGGCCGCCTGTTTCGAGAACTCGGTGCGGCACATCGTGCGCGCCGACCGGCTGCCGGTGAAGGGCTGCATGGTCGAAGCGGAAATATCGCTGTTCAAGAACTTCGAAGAGGCCTACCGGATGGCGATCCGCTTCACCACGGTGCTGCACGGCATCGACCAGCCGACCGCCGACTCGCTGGTCGAGCGCGCGCTGAAGGTGTGTCCGTACACGGATGCGACGAAGAACAATGTCACCGTCAGCGCGGTCGCGGTGCTCGAAGCACCGGCGACGGCATGAACCCGGGAGAAATGCGATGACCAGTGAAAACGGCTATTTCATCGACTGGAACGGCAAGGCGCGCAGCGTGCAGGACCCGGGCGGCGATTTCGTCATCGAGGTCGACCTGCCGTCGAAGTACGTCGCGCTGTACACCACCAAGGGCACGCTGATGCACGAGGCAACCTTCTACCGTACGCTGGACGACATCGCGAACAAGGGGCTCAAGGTCGAGCTGGTGCCCGGTTCGCATCCGTGGGGCATGCAGAAGGAGTGGTAGTCCGAAAAAAGTGCGCGGCGAAAGTGCCCGGAAGGCATTTCCGCCGCGCAACGAACATGCCCCGTCTCACCGTGCCCGGGTTACCGTGCCCGGTTTTCCGGGCGCATCACTCGCGCGCAAGATTGCGCGTGTGCATCGGCAGTTCTATCGTCAGGTCCGCCTGGCCGAGGCGCACGCAGCAGGCGAGTCGCGATGCGGCTTCCAGGCCCCAGGCATCATCGAGCTGATCCTCTTCGTCGTCGTCCGGGACATTGACCGACGACGCGCCCTGACGTACGTAGATGTGGCAAGTGGCGCAGGCCGCCACCTTTTCGCAGGCATGCTCGATCGCAATGTCGTGCGCCAGCAGCGCGTCGCACACGGTCGTGCCGGCCGTTGCTTCGAAGCTGGTGCCGGTCGGGCACAGCTGCGGGTGAGGCAGTACGGTGATCCGGCTCATGTCTGCAGCGCCGATATCCGCGTGCCTGACAGTGCGCGGCGGATGCCGGCATCCATGCGCAGCCCGGCAAAGTGGGTGGTGGCGGCATTGAGCGCTTCGCTGGCACGCTTGAGCCGCGGCAGGTCACCGCCGCTTTCCAGTTCGTCGGCCAGCGCGAACATCGCCGACTGCACGGCCACGAATTCGTCGTGCGTCAGCAGCGCATGGCCGTCCTCCGCCAGCGCAGCTTCGGTCGCATCGACCAGACGGCGGGCGTCGACCTGCGCCTCGCGCAGCATGCGCGCCGCCATGTCGACGTCGGCCTTGCCCCAGGCGTCGGTCAGCATGTCGGCGATCTGCGTGTCGCTCAGGCCGTAGGACGGCTTGATTTCGATGTGCGCCTCGGTGCCGCTGGTCTGCTCCCGGGCCGACACCGACAGCATGCCGTCGGCGTCGATCTGGAAGGTGACGCGGATGCGTGGCGCCCCGGCCACCATCGCCGGAATGCCGCGCAGTTCGAAGCGCGCCAGCGAACGGCAGTCGCTCACCAGTTCGCGTTCGCCCTGCACGACGTGGATCGCCATCGCGGTCTGGCCGTCCTTGTAGGTGGTGAATTCCTGCGCGCGTGCGGCCGGCAGTGTGGTGTTGCGCGGGATGACCTTCTCGACCAGACCGCCCATCGTTTCCAGACCGAGCGACAGCGGGCAGACATCGAGCAGCAGCCAGTCGCCGTCGCCGCCGGGGTTGTTGCCGGCGAGCACGTTGGCCTGCATGGCAGCGCCCAGCGCCACCACCTCGTCCGGATCGAGGTCGCTCAACGGCTCGCGGCCGAACAGCTTGCCGACCGCGTCGCGGACCTGCGGCATGCGGGTGGAGCCGCCGACCAGCACCACGCCGTCGACCTCGTCGGCGGCGATGCCCGCGTCGCGCAGTGCGCGCCGTACCGGCGCCATGCTGCGAGCCACCAGATCGGAGGTCAGGCTTTCGAACTGGTCGCGCGTCAGTTCGAAACTGAAGCTGCGTCCATCGTCCAGCTGGCCGGCAATTGTCGTTACCGGTGCACTCGACAGCGCCTCCTTGGCGCTCCGCGCCCGCGCCAGCATCATGCGCGTTTCGCCGGCGGAGGTCGCTGCGAGTGCCAGGTTCTGCCGCAGCCAGTCGGCGATGCGATGGTCGAAATCGTCGCCGCCGAGCGCGGCGTCGCCGGCGGTGGACAGCACTTCGAACATGCCCTGCGACAGCTTCAGGATCGAAATGTCGAAGGTGCCGCCGCCCAGATCGTAGATGGCGAATACGCCCTGCGCCGCGTTATCCAGCCCGTAGGCGATGGCGGCAGCCGTGGGTTCGTTGAGCAGGCGCAGCACATTGAGGCCGGCCAGGCGCGCCGCGTCCTTGGTGGCCTGACGCTGCGCGTCGTCGAAATAGGCCGGCACCGTGATGACGGCGCCGACCAGGTCGCCGCCCAGGCCTTCTTCGGCGCGCTGGCGCAGCGAACGCAGGATGTCGGCCGACACTTCGACCGGCGAGCGCACGCCGCTGCGGGTGGCCAGACTGAGCATGCCCGGTGTGTCCACCAGCGTGTAGGGCGTGTGCACCGACGCGTCGAGATCGGACAGCGTGCGTCCCATGAAACGTTTCACCGACACGATGGTGTTGCCCGGGTCGTCGACCTGCGCGGCCTGCGCGGCGTGGCCGACGACGATGTCGCTCTCGGCATAGCGCACCACCGACGGGAGCAGACGGCGCCCTTCGGCATCGGGCAGCACGCGCGACAGTCCACTCGCCACCGTGGCGACCAGCGAGTTGGTGGTGCCCAGATCGATGCCGACCGCCAGCCTGTGCTGGTGCGGTGCGGCGCTGAGGCCCGGTTCGGCAATCTGCAGCAAGGCCATGATGGGCTACTCCCGTTTCGGTGATGACGCCAGCGCTGCGGGCTTCAGACGCCGAAGCTTTCGCCGCAGCCGCAGGCCGCCTTGACGTTGGGATTGTTGAACTTGAAGCCTTCGTTCAGGCCTTCACGCACGAAGTCGAGTTCGGTGCCGTCGAGAAAGGGCAGGCTCTTCGGATCGACCAGCACGGTGACGCCATGGCTTTCGAAGCTCACGTCCTCCGCTTCGGCGGCGTCCGCGAATTCCAGCGCGTAGGCCAGCCCGGAACAGCCGCTGGTCTTCACCGCCAGCCGCAGGCCGACGCCCTGGCCGCGTTTGGCCAGACTTTTCTGCACATGCCGCGCCGCGGCTTCACTGATGGTGATGGTCATGGCCGGCCTCCGGTCACATCGAGAACGAACTGCCGCAGCCGCACGACGAGGTCGCGTTCGGGTTGCGGATGATGAAGCGCGATCCTTCGAGGCCGTCCTCGAAATCGATCTCGGCGCCCATCAGGTACTGCAGGCTCATCGAGTCGGCGAGCAGCGTGACGCCGGACTGCACGATGTGTGTGTCGTCCTCGTTCACCGTCTCTTCGAAGGCGAAGCCGTACTGGAAGCCGGAACAGCCGCCGCCGGTCACATAGACGCGCAGCTTCAGTGCCGGATTGCCCTCTTCGGCAATCATTTCGGCCACCTTGCTGGCAGCCGCTTCGCAGAAGGTGATCGGCGACAGGGCAGGCGCGCTCGCCAGGGCGACGGGGGTATCGGAAAGCGTGTTCATGACGGGTCCTTTCAGGCGGCTTCGACGGCCGTGTTGGCGGCGGTCTGCTTGGTGCGGTAATCGGCGACGGCGGCCTTGATCGCGTCTTCGGCCAGGATGGAGCAGTGGATCTTCACCGGCGGCAGCGCGAGCTCTTCGGCGATCTCGGTGTTCTTGATCGCCAGGGCCTCGTCCAGCGTTTTGCCCTTGACCCATTCGGTCACCAGTGACGACGAAGCGATGGCCGAGCCGCAGCCGTAGGTCTTGAACTTCGCGTCTTCGATGATGCCGTCCGCACCGACCTTGATCTGCAGCTTCATGACGTCGCCGCAGGCCGGCGCGCCGACCATTCCGGTACCGACGTCTTCGTCCTGGTTCGAGTAGCCGCCCACGTTGCGCGGGTTGTCGTAGTGGTCAAGCACCTTGTCGCTGTATGCCATGGTGGTTCTCCGCTGAAAGGGGTGAATGGGGTAAGTGAGGGGTGTTGCCTGCGCCGCTCAGTGACTGGCCCACTGAACCGTCGCCAGATCGATGCCTTCGTTGTGCATGTCCCACAGTGGCGACAGTTCGCGCAGCTTGTTCACCGCAGTGCTGACCTTCTCGATCACCGCATCGACCTCCTGCTGCGTCGTGAAGCGGCCGATCGAGAAGCGGATCGAGCTGTGCGCAAGTTCGTCGCTGCGGCCCATGGCGCGCAGTACGTAGGACGGTTCCAGACTGGCCGAGGTACAGGCCGAGCCGGACGATACGGCGACGTCCTTCATGCCCATCAGCAGCGATTCGCCTTCGACGAAGTTGAAGCTGAGGTTGAGGTTGTGCGGCACGCGCTGTTCGAGGTCGCCGTTGACGAACACCTGATCGAGCGCCATCAGCCCGTTCATCAGGCGATCGCGCAGCGAGCGGATGCGTTCGTTCTCGCTGCCCATGTTTTCGCGCGCCAGCCAGTAGGCTTCCCCCATGCCGACGATCTGGTGCGTCGCCAGCGTGCCGGAACGCATGCCGCGCTCGTGGCCGCCGCCGTGGATGATGGCGTCGATGCGCACGCGCGGCTTGCGGCTGACATAGAGCGCGCCGATGCCTTTCGGGCCGTAGGTCTTGTGGGCCGACAGCGACATCAGGTCGACCGGCAGCTCGTCCAGACTGAACGGCACCTTGCCGGTGGCCTGCGCGCCATCGACGTGGAACAGCACGCCCTTCTCGCGGCAGATGGCGCCCAGTGCGGCGATGTCCTGGATGACGCCGGTCTCGTTGTTCACGAACATGACCGAAGCGATCACCGTGTCCGGCCGCAGCGCAGCGCGGAACACGTCGAGGTCGAGCAGGCCGTTGTCCTGCACGTCGAGCACCGTCACGTCGCAGCCGGCGCGTTCGAGTTCGCGCACCGTGTCGAGCACCGACTTGTGTTCGGTCTTCACGGTCACGACATGCTTGCCGCGACCGGCGTGGAACTGCATCGCGCCCTTGATGGCCAGGTTGTTCGATTCCGTGGCGCCGGAGGTCCATACGATGGAGCGCGGATCGGCGCCGACCAGCGCGGCCACCTGTTCGCGGGCCAGTTCCACAGCTTCTTCCGCGGCCCAGCCGTAGGCATGCGAGCGGCTGGCTGGATTGCCGAAGTTGTCGAACAGCCAGGGCATCATCTTTCCGACCACCCGCGGATCGACGGGTGTGGTGGCGGCGTAGTCCAGATAGATCGGGCGGTTCATGTCGGACTCTCCTGCATGGAAGGGTTTGGCAGGGACTACGCAACTTGCGGGCCAGTTTGAAAACTTGAGGTGGATCAAAGACTTGCTTTTTTGTTCGTCGTGCGTGCCGCGACCGTCAGACAAGTCATGTCGAATTTGTAGGGTTGCCGACGCGCTGCAGCACGACATGCGCCGAGCCACCGGATCGGTTTCAGGATTGCGCGGCCGATGGCCGGAAATCGCGCCGGCACGGTCGTTGCGGCGGATTTGCCGAGTGGCGCTGGCAGCGGCGCGGCATGTCGGGGCGGGCATGGCACGCCACATGCATTGAGGCCTGCAACAAGGAGGTCGCAATGCGTGATGTCTTGCTTGCAGTAATCGGCATAGCGCTGGTCAATAACGTGGTGCTGGTCCGCTTCCTCGGCCTGTGCCCCTTCATGGGCGTGTCGAAGAAGATCGACAGTGCCTTCGGCATGGGGCTGGCGACCACCTTCGTCATGACACTGTCGGCGCTGGCCGCCTGGGTGCTCGAGCACGTGCTGCTGCGGCCGTTCGATCTGGGTTATCTGCGCATCCTGTCCTACATCGTCGTCATCGCCGCGGTCGTGCAGTTCGTCGAAATGGCGATGCGCAAATCCACGCCCGACCTGCACCGCGTGCTCGGCATCTACCTGCCGCTGATCACCACCAACTGCGCCGTGCTCGGCATCCCGCTGCTCAATGCGCAGTCGGCGCTCGGCGTCGGCATGAGCGTGCTGACCGGTTTCGCGTCGGGTGTCGGTTTCACATTGGTGATGGTGCTGTTCGCCGGGCTGCGCGAGCGGCTGCAACTGGCGCGCGTGCCCGACAGTTTCGAGGGCGCGCCGATCGCGTTTGTCACGGCCAGCCTGCTGGCGCTGGCTTTCATGGGTTTCACCGGGCTGGTCCCCGCAGGAGGAGTTTGATGGCCCCCACGCTCTCCTTGTTCGCGCTGGGCCAGCTTTGCACAGCCGGCCCGTTCGGCAGGCGCCGCGCATGCGCTGCGAAACCCCGGCCTCACCCCCGCCCCGGGGGCTGCGCTCGCCCTTGGGGCGGCCCGGCGTGCGGCGCGCGCCTCCGCTCTGCGGCTTCACGTTCGCGTTGCATCAAATGGGAGGTTGCGAAATGGAACAGATGATCACTGCAGTGATGAGCCTGGCCGCCATCGGCTCCGGTCTGGGCGTCGTGCTCGGCGTGGCGGCGCGCAAGTTCGCCGTGGAAGGCGACAGCCGCGTCGAAGAAATCGTGGCCATGCTGCCGGCCGCCAATTGCGGTCAATGCGGTTTCCCCGGATGCGAAGGTGCGGCGCAGGCCATCGTCGAGGGCGAGGCATCGCCGACCTGCTGCCCGCCCGGCGGCAAGGTGGTCGCTCTGGCGATCGCCGGGCATCTCGGCATCACGCTGGGCGACGACGACATGGAAGAGGCGCCGAAGATCGCGGTCATCGAGGACGCGATCTGCATCGGCTGCACCAAGTGCTATCGCCTGTGTCCGTCCGACGCCATCGTCGGCGCGATGAAGCAGTTGCACGGCGTGTTCGCCGAAGCGTGCACCGGCTGCAACCAGTGCGCCGAGAAGTGTCCGACCGGCGCCATCACGATGCAGGCACTGCCGGCCACGGCGGGCACCTGGGTGATGCCGAAGCCCGTGATGGCGGCCTGACGTCATGGCTCACGTCGTCATCCCGCCGATCCGGCGCCTGCTCACGCGCTGGGGCATCCACCCGGACAGCCACAAGTTTCCGGCGGCCGGGCTGGACATCGCCGATGCCGGGCTGCCGCCGCTGCTGGTGCTGCCGCTGTCGCAGCAGGCGGGCGCACCGGCGCAGCCGGTGGTGAAGGTTGGCGACCACGTGCTGCGCGGTCAGTTGGTGGCCGAAGCGGTCGGTCATGTGTCGGCGCACGTGCATGCGTCGACGTCGGGCACGGTGATGGCGATCGGCGACGCGCCGATGCCGCACCCGTCGGGGTTGCCCGGGCAGGGCATCACGCTGCGCCCGGATGGTCTCGACCGCTGGGTGCAGCGCGATGTCGAACCGTATCCGATCAATCTGGCGCCGGAAGAGATTGCCCGTCGCGTCGCGGCGGCCGGGGTCGTCGGCATGGGTGGCGCCGCGTTTCCGGCAGCGGTCAAGCTGGCGCTGGGCCAGCGCAGCGGCATCCACACCGTCATCCTCAACGGCAGCGAATGCGAGCCCTACCTGTCGTGCGACGACCGGCTGATGCAGGAGCGCGCCGGCGACATCATCGAGGGCGCGCGCCTGCTGCTGCGCGCCACCGGGGCACAGCACCTGCTGGTGGGCATCGAGGACAACAAGCCGGATGCCATCGACGCCATGAAGTTGGCGGCACATCCCTACCCGGAAGTGTCGGTCGTGCGCATTCCGAGTCGCTATCCGATGGGTGCCGAGCGCCAGCTCATCCACACGCTGCTCGGTGTCGAGCCGCCGGCCGGCGGGCGCGCGGCTGACGTCGGCGTGGTGGTGCACAACGTGGGCACGGCGGCGGCGGTGTGGCGCGCACTGCGCCACGGCGAAGCGCTGACCGAGCGGGTGATCACGGTGGCCGGCGGTGCCGTTGCGGCGCCGCGCAACATGCGCGTGCGTGTCGGCACGCCGCTGTCATGGCTGGTAGAGCGCGCCGGCGGACTGACGCGCGAGCCGGCCCGGTTGGTGGTCGGCGGGCCGATGATGGGCGTGGCGGTGCCCGACCTCGATGTACCGGTCGGCAAAGGCGCCAGCGGCGTGCTCGCGCTGACTGCAGCCGAAGTCGGCGAACGCGAGCCGAGCGCCTGCATCCGCTGCGGCAGCTGTGTCGTCGCTTGTCCGGTCGGCCTGATGCCGCTGGAAATGGCCAACCGCATCAATGCCGGCGAACTGGGGCAGGCCGAGGACATCGGCCTGCGCGACTGCCTCACCTGCGGCGCCTGCGGCTATGTGTGTCCGTCGCGCATACCGCTGGTGCAGTACTTCGCGCACGCCCGCGGCGAACTGATGGCCCGAGAGCGCGAACGCAAGCGGCTCGACGAGGTGCGCGAACTGACCGAGGCGCGCACCGCGCGCCACGAACGCGAGGCGCGTGAAAAGGTCGAGATGCACGCCCGCCGCAAGGCAGAGCGTGCCGCGGCGCAGGCGGCCGAGGCGGCGGCGAAGGCGTCCGCGACGCAGGAGGAATCGGCATGAACTTGCCAGTCCAGGCGTCGCCGCACGCGCTGTCGCGGCGCACCAGCGGCCACATCATGGCGCTGGTCATGACGGCCCTGGTGCCGGCGACCCTGGCCGGCTTCTGGCAGTTCGGCTGGCCGGCCTTCTGCCTGTGGGCGATCACCGTGCTGTCCTGCGTGCTGGCCGAGGCGCTGTGCCTGCAGTGGTCCGGCCGGCGCGTCGTGCCGGTGCTGTCCGACGGCTCGGCGGCGCTGACCGGCTGGCTGCTCGCCATGTCGCTGCCGCCCTGGGCACCCTGGTGGATCGGCGTGCTCGGCGGCTTCATATCCATCGTCATTGCCAAGCAGGTGTTCGGCGGGCTGGGCTGCAATGTGTTCAATCCGGCCATGGTCGGACGCACGGTATTGCTGGTGTCGTTCCCGGTTCACATGACGCAGTGGGTGAGCCCGCAGGTGCTGGCCCAGGGCACCGACCTCGCACAGGCGATTGCCATCGGCCTGAACGGCGGCATCCCCGATGCGCTGACCAGTGCGTCGCTGCTCGGCCACGCGAAGACCGAACTCGGACGCGGCCTGACGCTGGTCGATGCGCTGCACGGCTTTCAGCCGGAACAGTCGATGCTCGGCCTGCGCGCCGGCAGCCTGGGCGAAACGTCGGCGCTGCTGATCGGCGCCGGCGGGCTGTTCCTGGTGTTCAAGCGCGTCATCGGCCTGCGCATTCCGATCGGCTTTCTCGCCGGCCTGTGCATTCCGGCAGCCATCGCGCACGCCACCGCGCCGCAGGCCTTCCTGCCGGCGAACACCCATCTGCTGTCGGGCGGTGCGCTGCTGTGCGCCTTCTTCATCGCCACCGACTACGTGACCTCGCCCAGTGCGCCGTTCGGGCAGTGGATATTCGCCCTCGGCGCCGGCCTGCTGACCTGGTTGATCCGTACCTGGGGCGGCTATCCGGAAGGTGTCGGTTTCGCCATCCTGCTGATGAATGCCGCCACACCGCTGCTCGACCTGTGGGCCCGGCCGCGCATCTTCGGCCGGCGCGTCGGCGGCAAGCCGCTGGACGCGCGCCGGGCACAGGAGGTCACGCGATGAGCGGTTCGCGCGCACCCGACGCACTGTGGTTTCCGGGCGCTTCGCTGGGCGTGGTGATGCTGGTGACCACCGCTTTCCTCGCCTTCGGTCAGTTCGCGACCCGCGACCGGATTGCGCAGGCGCAATCCGATGACACGCGGCAGCAGCTCGAACAGATCCTGCCGGCCGGCTATGCAGACAACAACCTGCTGACCGACACACTGCAGCTGGCCGGGCCGGATGGCGCTTCGCTGATCGTGCATCGCGCGCGCAAGCAGGGCGCGCTGCGCGCGCTGCTGTTCGAAATGTCGGGCTACGGCTACGGCGGGCGCATCGTGCTGCTGATGGCGGTCGATGTCGACGGTCGCATCGTCGGCGTGCGGGTGACGAAGCACAACGAAACACCGGGCCTGGGCGACAAGATCGAGGTCGCGCGGCATGACTGGATACGTTCTTTCGACGGCAAGTCGCAGCAGCAGCCGGCACCGGCGCGCTGGGCGGTGAAGAAGGACGGCGGCGACTTCGACCAGTTCGCCGGCGCCACCATCACGCCGCGCGCGGTCGTCGCGACAGTCAAGAAAGGCCTCGAATTTCTCGCCGCGCACCGCGTTGAACTGACGGCCGAGGCGAGCGGCGAGGCGGTGCCGGTCAACGGAGAGAAACCATGAGTGACAGCCCGACAGCCAGGGCGGTCGCACGCGACGGCCTGTGGGACAACAACGCGGTGCTCGGCCAGATGCTCGGGCTGTGTCCGGCCATGGCGGTGACCAGCAGCGCGACCAACGGTCTGGGCATGGGTCTGGCGACCATGGTCGTGCTGGTCATGTCGAACGCGCTCATTTCGTCGCTGCGTCACTGGGTCAGCGACGAGGTGCGCATTCCGATCTTCATCGTGCTGATCGCCGGCATGGTGACGCTGGTCGATATGGGCCTGAACGCCTGGTTCCACGATCTGTACAAGGTGCTTGGCATCTTCATCGCGCTGATTGTCGTCAATTGCGCGGTGCTCGGCCGCGCCGAGGCCTTCGCGTCGCGCCAGTCGGCGGCGCTGTCGGCATTCGACGGTCTGGCCACCGGCCTCGGCTTCACGCTGGCGCTGACGGTGATGGGAGCACTGCGCGAAATCACCGGTGCAGGCACGCTGTTCGCGAATGCACACCTGCTGCTCGGGCCGCATTTCGCCTTTCTCGAAACGAAGGTGCTGCCGGCGGATTCCGGCGCGCTGTTCATGATCCTGCCGCCGGGCGGATTCCTGGCGCTCGGCCTGCTGATCGCGGGACGCCGCTGGCTGCAGCGACGCGCCGAGCGGCGTGCCGCGGCGCTGGACGGCGCGCAGGCCGCTCACTGAAGGAGGTGCGCCATGCGGATCGCCGTTGCCTACGCTGGAAGTATCGCCAACCACTGGCTGAAGATCGACGTGCCGGACACCTGCACGGTGGCCGAAGGCATTGAACTGTCGGGCATCCTGAAGCTGTGTCCGGACATCGACCTCAGCCGGCAGAAGGTCGGCGTGTTCGGCAAGGTGGTGAAGAAGGACGCACCGCTGCGCCCGGGCGATCGCATCGAAATCTATCGGCCGATCATCTGCGACCCGGAAACCGTGCCGCGCAAGAACGGTGTTTCGGACGACGATGACGACGACTGAAATGTGGCCGGCGGCGGACGCCACCGCGTCGGCTGCCGACGTCGTGCGCGCCTATCACCTGCGCACCCGCCATCGTTTCGCCGCCTATGCAGCCGGCCCGGAAACGCTGGACTGGGACGCGCAGCCTTCGCCATTCCGGCACTTCGAAGGTGCGCCGCGCAGCACGCTGCCGCTGGCGACCGACGACCCCAATCCGGCCCGGCCGCGCCTCGATCAGGACTTCGCCGCGCTCGATGCGCCGCTGCCGCCATTGCCGCTGTCGCTGCACACGCTGGGCGCGCTGCTGCACCTGTCGCTCGGGCTGACGGCGTGGAAATCGAGCGGCCCGGACCGCTGGGCGGTGCGCGCCAATCCGTCCAGCGGCAACCTGCACCCGGTGGAGGCGTATCTGGTGATACGCGGGCTCGATACGCTCGCTGACGGGCTGTACCACTACCTGCCGGAGACGCACGAGCTGGAATGCCGCGCCCGCCATGGTGCCGGTTCCGCCGGGGATGCCGGCGTGCATGTCGTGCTGACGTCAGTCATGTGGCGCGAGGCATGGAAATACGGCGAACGCGCCTTCCGCTATTGCCAGCTGGACACCGGTCACGCAGTCGGTGCGTTGCGTTATGCGGCGGCCGTGCTCGGCTGGACGCTGCAGGCGCAGCCGGACATCGACGGTGCGTCGTTGGCGGCGCTCGCCGGCACCGATCGCCTGCAGGACTTTCCGGCACGCCGCGCCATCGACACCGAAATCGAGGAGGCCGAACTGCTGCTCGCCATCGGCTGCGATGGCGGCGACGGTCCGCCACTGCCCGAACTCGGACACGTACAGTGGTTCGGCACGGCGAGCACGGTGGACCGCCATCCGATGTATCGCTGGGCGGTGGTGGGCGAGGCGGCGGCCGCCACCCGCGGTGCCGTGCAGGGCGCAGTAACTGTTGCCGACGAGTATCGGACGGGCGCGCGCGCAACACGCGGGGCTGCCGTGCTCGCACAGCGCGGACGATCGGTCGGCGAGGTCTTGCTGGGGCGGCGCAGCGCGCAGCGTTTCGATGCGCGGGAGGTGATGGCGGGTGACGCGTTCGAACGTCTGCTGGAACGGCTGCAGCCGTCCGGGGCCATGCCGTGGGACGCGCTGCCCGGCGGCTGGCGCATCGACCTGCTGCTGTTCGTGCATCGCGTCGAAGGCTTGTCACCCGGGGTCTATCTGCTGTCGCGCGGTCGCGTCGAACAGGGCGTGCCGGCGCGGCTGGCCCGCCAGCACGACCTGGTGCCCGTGGACGGTGTCGCCGTGCCGCTCTACCGGCTGGCGGCGATGGAACCGATGGCGCTCGCGCGTCTTGCCCGCAGCCTGCACTGCCATCAGGACATCGCCGCCAACGCCTGCCTTGCGCTCGGCATGCTGTGCGAGTTCGAAGCCGCGCTGGCGGCGTCCGCCGCCAACTATCGCGATTTGCACCGGCAGGCCGGACTCATTGGTCAGGTGCTCTATGCCGAAGCGGAGGCGATGGGCCTGCGCGGCACCGGCATCGGCTGCTTTTTCGACGACGCCGTGCACGAACTGATCGGCCTCGAAGGCACGGCGCACCAGACGCTGTACCACTTCACCCTCGGGCGCGCGATCGACGATGCGCGCATCGAATCATCGCCGGCCTATGCGCAGCGCACCCCGGCCGAACCGGAACCCACGCCATGAACGACACCGCAACCGCGTCCCGCCATCGCTGCATTCCCGCCGATCAGGCGGCCGACCTGCTGCTGCGCCATCGCAGCGGCGGACTGGCGTCGCTGGCGCTGTTCGACACGCGCGACCGCGCCAGCTTCGAGCGCGGGCACATCGACGGCGCGCTGCACCTGACCGAAGCCGGCTTCGGCGACGCCATGCAGGCGGTCGGCCGGGCGACGCCGGTGCTCATCTACTGTTACCACGGCAACGCCAGCAAGACCTGGGCGGGCATGTTCGCCGACTTCCGCTACGCCGAGGTCTACAGCGTCGACGGCGGCCACGATGCGCTCGCCGCGGCGCTGGCCCGGCGTGCGGCAGCAGGCGCCGGGCAGCCCTCGTCGGGCGGCGGTTCGGCCGCGCTGCAGGCCTTCGTGGCCGAACACGGCTTCGACGCCGCCGATCTCGATGTTTCCCGCGAACACGGCCTGACGCCGTTGATGCGCGCGGCACTGTCCGGCCGGGCCGAACTTGTCGATGAGCTGCTGGCGCTCGGGGTGGCCGTCAACCGGCGCAACGGCGACGGCAACAACGCGCTGTGGCTGGCCTGCGTGTCCGGTCAGGCCGGCATCGTTCGCGCGCTGGTCGCGGCAGGCATCCATGTCGACAACCGCAACGACACCGGCGCCACCGCACTGATGTACACGGCGTCCAGCGGCAAGCACGACATGCTGGCACTGCTGCTCGAATGCGGTGCGGATCCGATGATCCGCACCGACGACGATTACCTCGCCGCCGATCTGGCCGCCACCGTGGAATGCCTGCGCCTGCTGCGACACACCGTGCAGTGAACCTGGAAACCCCGGTTGGCCGCCTGGTATGCGGGTCGTAATTCAGGTTTTTGCCCCCATCTGCAACTGACGGAGCGCATGGCGTTGCGACGATGTGTCATCGTCGACCGATGCGCGAGCCTGCAGGGGAAAAAGGTGACTGGATTGATGGCCGAATACGGCCTGTGGCTGTTGTTTGCAGTGGTGCTGGCGGAGCAGCTCGGGGTGCCGATTCCGGCCATGCCGCTGGTCATGCTGGCCGGCGCGCGCGTGGCCGGCGACCCGATGTACGGCGTGATCGCCCTGCTGGTGGCGGTGCTGGCGTCGACGCTGGGTGATCTGGCCTGGTATGTCGCCGGCCGCCGGCACGGCCATCGAGTATTGAAACTCCTGTGCCGCATTTCGCTGTCGCCCGACACCTGCGTGCGCACCAGCGAGTCCACCTTCACGCGCTACGGTCTGGCGACGCTGGTAATCGCCAAGTTCGTACCCGGCCTGTCCACGCTTGCGCCGCCGCTGGCCGGTGCGCTGGGCATGCGGCCGAGCGCCTTCATGCTGTTCAATACTGCCGGTGCCGTGCTGTGGGCCGGTGCCGCGCTGGCCATCGGGCTGGTGTTCCACGAACAGATCGGTGCCGTGCTCGACTATCTGGCCGGCCTGGGTTCGGTGGCGGCCGCGGTGGTCGGCACGCTGCTCGCGTTGTACATCGGGTATCGCTGGTTCGACCGCCAGCGCGCGATGAAGGCGCTGCGCGCGGTCCGGCTGGCGCCCGCCGACCTGCTGGACATGCTCGACAGCGGCGCCGACGTGACGGTGATCGACGTTCGCTCTGGGCTGATCACCGACGCCGAACCGGTGCGCATTCCCGGCGCGCTGCTGATCGCGCTCGAACGGATCGATGCCGAGGCGCACCGGCTGCCGCGCGACCGTCCGGTCATCGTGTATTGCGCGTGCCCGAACGACGTGTCGGCGGTGCGTGCCACCTTGAAGCTGCGCGCGGCCGGCATTGCCGACGCGCGTCCGCTGCTTGGCGGTATCGATGGCTGGAAGGCGGCCGGCTACCGGCTGGAAGCGATCGCGCCGGCCACCGGCGTTTGACCCGGCTTGCGCAGCGCCGTAGGCTGCGCGCCCGTGTTGCCCATGCACTGAACCTGAAGACCTCAGTTGATCGCTTGAAACATCAATGGAAGACATTGCCCTTGCAACTTTCCTGCTTTCGCCCGGCCTTCGCCCTCCGGGTGCGCACGCTTCGCCGCCCTGTGCAAGGCTGGCGGGGCGCCCGGCTGCGTTGCTCGTCCTTGCGGGGAGCCATCCTGCCGCGTCCTCGCGCCTTGCCGTACACCCCGCCAACCCTGTCCGAGGCGTCGATCAAATGAGATTTTCAGGTTGAACGCATCATGAGCCTGACCGCCTGCGGCATCGATTTCGGCACCTCCAACTCCACCGCCGCGGTGCACGACGGTGCGGTCGCCCGTCTGTTGCCGCTGGAAGCGGGTCGGCTGACGCTGCCGTCGGCCGTGTTCTTCAATCTCGACGAAGACACGATGTCGTTCGGCCGCGCCGCGCTCAACGAATACCTCGAAGGTTACGAGGGGCGGCTGATGCGCTCGATGAAAAGCCTGCTCGGCAGCGGCCTGATGGACACGGGCACCGACGTGGGTGGCCGTCACCTCGCGTTCCGCGACCTGATCGGCGGCTTTCTCGCCGAAATCCGCAAGCGCGCCGAAACCGCGGCGCGCTGCGGCTTCGACCAGGTGGTCATCGGCCGGCCCGTATATTTCGTCGACGATGACCCCGAAGCCGACCAGCTGGCCGAAGACACGCTGGCGCAGATCGTGCGCGGACTGGGCTTCCGTGACGTCAGTTTCCAGTTCGAACCGATCGCCGCGGCGCATGCGTTCGAACAGACCGTCGAGCGGGAATCGCTGGTGCTGGTGGTCGACATCGGCGGCGGCACGTCCGACTTTTCCCTGGTCCGCCTGTCACCCGAGCGGCGCAATGCGACCGACCGCAGCGCCGACCTGCTGGGCACCAGCGGCGTGCATATCGGTGGCACCGATTTCGACAAGCGCCTCTCGCTCGCCTGCGTCATGCCCGAGCTGGGCATGGGCGGTCTGCTGGCCAGCGGCGCCATCCTGCCCAACACCACCTATTTCCAGCTGGCCACCTGGCACACCATCCATCTCGCCTATCCGCGCGCCGTGCTGGCCAGCCTGCAGGACATGCGACTCGACGTGGTCGACACGAAGCGCTTCGACCGCCTGCTGCGCGTGGTGCGCGAGCGCAGCGGCCACCGCATCGCCATGCGCTCGGAGGCGGCGAAGATCGAACTGTCGCAGGCGCTCGCCTGCGAACTCGATCTCGATGTGGCCGAAGCCGGCCTGGCGGTGACGCTGACGCGCCCGCAGTTCGAAGCCGCCATCGCCGCCGAGATCGAACGCGTGTGCGCCGCCGCGCAGCGCTGCCTGGATCACGCCGGCGTGCGGGCGGATACGCTCGATACGCTGTTCTTCACCGGCGGCTCGAGTGCCGTGCCGGTGCTGCGTGACGCGCTGTCCCGGCGCTTCCCGAAAGCACGCCCGGTCGAGGGCGACCTGTACGGCAGCGTCGGCTGCGGTCTGGCCGTCGTGGCGAGGCAGCGCTACGGTTGATCGGCCGTTGCGGGGCTGCAGAAGCTGTGGGAGCTATCCTTGACGCGATGGTGGCACTGTGGGAGCGGTCCGCTGTGCAAGTGGCCCCCTGTTTGAGCGACGACCTGTGGGAGCGGCGATCCACTGCCGGCCCTGCATGGCCGGCCGGCTCTGCGGGCGGCGAGCAGTGCTCGCCGAACCCCCCGCTCCGCCCTCGCCGCGATATGCACTTCGCACCGCGATGGCCACGGCACTGATCGCGGCGAGGCCGCCGCTCCCACAGCAAGCTCCCACAGCAGCACCACAACACCCTGCACGCCCTCCGCCAGCCGCCGGCTCACCCACCTCCCCGTGGCCGTTCGATGCCTAGCTTTTTCATGCGCGAGCGCAGGGTGCCGGCGGCCAGGCCCAACGCGGCGGCGGCGCCGGATTTGCCTTCGATGACCCAGTTGCGGTCGCCCAGCACCTGGATGATGTGGCGGCGCTCGACCGATTCGAGGTCGAGGGCGGTGGTCGGGGTCGCGGTTGACGGACCGGTGCTGTCGCCCAGCGGGGGCACGTCGAGCACGCTGCCGCGGCACACGATGGTGGCGCGTTCGATCACGTTCTGCAGTTCGCGGATATTGCCCGGCCAGTCGTAGGCCTGCAGCCGCTCCAGCGCACGTGCCGACACGCCGTCGATGGCCTTGCCATGGTCGGTCGAGAATTTCTTCAGGAAGTGCGCGACCAGCGCCGGAATGTCTTCGCGTCGCTGGCGCAGCGGCGGCAGCTCGACCGGGAACACATTGATGCGGTAGTACAGGTCGGCGCGGAAGCTGCCGTCCTTCACCATCGCCTTGAGGTCGCGGTGGGTGGCGACGACGATGCGCACGTCGACCTTGACCGTGGTCTGCCCGCCGACGCGCTCGAATTCGTGTTCCTGCAGCACGCGCAGCAGCTTGGCCTGGGTGTCCGGCGGCAGCTCGCCGATTTCGTCGAGGAACAGCGTGCCGCCGTCGGCCAGTTCGAAGCGGCCGAGACGGCGTGTCGCGGCGCCGGTGAAGGCGCCTTTTTCGTGGCCGAACAGTTCGCTTTCGACCAGATTCGACGGGATGGCCGCGCAATTCAGCTTGATGAAGGGCCTGTCCCTGCGGTCGCTGCGGTCGTGCAGCGCGCGTGCCAGCGATTCCTTGCCGACGCCGCTCTCGCCGAGGATGAGCACGGTGGCCGATGTGCCGGCGACCTGGTCGATGCGTGCCAGCACCTCGTTCAACCTCGGGCTCTGGCCGACGATGTCCGACGACGGTGTCGCCGTCAGCATTTCCGCCTTCAGATAGACGTTCTCGTCGGCCAGCCGCTTGCCCAGTTCGCTCACCTGACCGAGTGCATCATTGAGCGCGCGCTCCGCTTCGCGCTGCGCCGTCACGTCCACCGGGTAGGCGTGAAACACGTCGTCCTGTTCGATGTAGTGCGCCTTGCAGTGCAGGATGCGATTGCCGACCGCGTATTCCCAGTCGGCTGATGGCGGCGCGGCCTCGCGCAGCGCATGCAGCCGCTCGGCGAGGTCATCGGGCAGCAGCCGCAGCGGCTCGCCACCGGTGTGGCCGATCACCGCCAGCAGGTCGCGCGCCCCCGGGTTGGCGTAGGTGATGGCACCCCTGCTGTCCAGCCGGAGCACGGCCGACGGATTGCGCTCGGGAAAAAGCGCAATCGTGCGCTGGTGGCCGCTGGCCTCGAAGTATCGCTTCAGGTTGAATGCCACCAGCGTGCCAAGCAGCAGCAGCACGGCCGAATAGCCATAGACGATGAACGCGATGAAACGCGTCGCGGCGTGGGTTTCCTCGACACTGGCGCTGAACTCGCGGCGAATGTCGTCGACGATGCTGGCCAGCTCACCGCCCATCTGGTCGGCATGCATGCCCACCTGCGACAGCAGCGCCATGGCCGCACCATCATCCGGGCGCGAGCTGGACAGCGCGCTTTCGAGCTGTTCCGCCAGGCTCTGCACTTCGCCCAGGCCGATGCGGCAGATCGTCGCGTCCTGGTCGTCGAGCGTGTTTTCCAGCTTGTCCAGCTGGGTCACCAGCATCGCGTGATTGCTGCGGTACAGCTGCCGGAATTCATTCACATCGCGGCTGGCGTAGTAGCGGTACAGGATGGCCTGCTGTGCCGCGATTGGTCCGCGCAGGCTGGAGATCGCCTCCAGCGCGGGCAGGCGCATCGTGAACAGCCGTTCGGACGCCTGTTCGAGCGCCCGCGTCTGCAGGTACACCGCGCTGGCCAGTACCACGCTGATCACGGTCGCGACAATGAAGGCGATGACCAGGCCGCGGGCGGGCGGCTTCACCAGTACGCTGGCGTCGGCCGGGCGGGCTTCGTTTCCGGGCAGTGGGAGGGGAAAGGGAACGGGTGGGGGCGGCAGGGGCATCGCGGGCATCGGTCATCACGGGGTCGCTGGACCCTCGATCAGACCGGCGCGACGGCGCCAACCTTACCCTTGGCTGCCCGGCGTGCCCGCGACCGGTCGTGGCCGTGTGTCATCGGTCACGGCCGGCTGCCAGCCGCCGCCCAGCGCGCGGAACGATGCCACTGCGGCCCGCGCGGCGTCGGCTTCGGCCTGGATGCGCGCGTCGCGCGCGCGCAGCAGCCGGCTGTCGGCGTCGAGCACCTCGACCAGACTCACCACGCCACCCTGCCAGGCCGCAAAGGCGCGCGTGCGTGCCCGGGTCAGCGCCGCCTCGCCGGTGCTCAGCGTCGCGGCCTGCGCCTCGCGCTTGACCAGCGCGATGAACGCATTCTCGACCTCTTCGGTGGCACGCAGCACGGCCTGCCGGTAGTGCGCCAGCGCCTCGGCTTCGCCGCCGCGGGCGGCGGCCACTTCGGCATCGATGCGTCCGAAGTCGAACAGGCGCCAGCGCAGGCCGGCGGCCAGACGTGCCTGCGCGGCACCCGATGCGATCAGGCTGCCACCGCCCGCCGTGGCAAAACCCAGCAGGCCGGTCAGCGCCATGCGCGGGTAGTACGCGGCGATGGCTTCGCCGATGCGCGCATTCGAGGCTGCCAGCCGGTATTCGGCCGCCATCAGGTCGGGCCGGCGCCGGATCAGGCTGGCGGGGCCGCCCGCCGTGGCGACCGCCGGCGCACGCGGCAGCGCAGCGGGCGGTTCCAGTTCTGCGCGCCAGTGGCCGGGGGCATCGCCGGTCAGCACGTCGAGCGCGAACATCGCGGCATCGCGCCCGGCTTCGAGTGCGGGCAGCGCGGCCTCGACTTCCGCCAGCGCGCCCTGTGCCTGATCGTGCTGCAGTTCGGCGGCCAGACCGCGCGATACCTGCAGCGCAATCAGCCCGACCAGACGGCGCTGCGTATCGATCTGTTCGTGCAGCACCTGCAGCCGCGACTGCAGCGCCCGCACATATATATAGGTGTCGGCCGCCTGCGCCACGACGGCCAGTCGCGCGCCGGCCTCGCCGGCACCGGCCGCCAGATAGTCGGCGCGGGCGGCGTCCTCGCCGCGCTGCAGGCCGCCGAACAGGTCCAGTTCCCAGCTCGCCCCTGCATTGAGCGCATATTCGTCGGCCGTGCGGTCAAAGCCGGGGCGCGCGTCGAGCAGGCGACCCAGCGGCGTCTGTACCGACAGCCGGCCGGTGGCCGCCTCGGCGCCCAACTGGCCGGACGGGCGCTGGATGGCCGTACGCACCGCCAGCCCCGCACGCGCCTGTTCGAGCCGTGCCGCTGCGACCGCCAGGTCGAGGTTGCCGGCCAGCACGCGCGCAACGATGCGGTCGAGCAGCGGGTCGTCGAAGCCGGTCCACCAGCGCGCGGGATCTTCGGCACCGGCCGGTGCGCTGCGTGCGTCGACGGCGCCAGCCGACACGAAATGCGTGCCGGCCGGCGGTTCGGGGCGGCGGAAGTCGGGGCCGACCGCGCAGCCTCCCAGCGTGAGGCCGGTCAGCATCCAGACGGCGGCGGCAGTCGGCAGGCGGCGGAGGGATGACGGCATGGCGCGCTCCTGATAAAGAGTTACAAGTTTATATACTCGTTACTCGTTGTCAATGCAGGGTCGACCTTGTAACCTTGCTTCATGGATGACATCGCAGCCCACGACACCCCTTTGGCGACCGGTCAGCGCGGCCCGGTCGAACACGAACGGCGCGAGCAGATCATCGCCGCCGCCGACGAGCACTTCCGTCACTACGGTTACCAGAAGACCACGGTGGCCGACCTGGCGCGCGCCATCGGCGTGTCGAGCGCCTACGTCTATCGCTTCTTCGAGTCCAAGCAGGCGATCGGCGAGGCGGTCTGCAGGATGACGCTGCAGCCGCTGGACGAACGGCTGATGGCCATCGCGAGCGAGGACGCGCCTGCCGCGGATCGGCTGAGACGCTTCTACCGCGCGCTTTTCGAAGAAGGCTTCGAACTGTTCTTCAACGAGCGCCGGCTGCACGACATCGTGGTGGCGGCGGTCGAAGAGGGCTGGGGCTCGGTGGCGCAGCACAAGGACGCCATCCTGCAGGCGCTGTGCCGCATCGTCGCCGATGGCCGCGAGCGCGGCGAATTCGAGCGCAAGACGCCGCTCGACGAGGTGTGCCGCGCCATCTTCGTCACCACGTCGCCGTTCTGCCACCCGGTGATGCTCGAACAGACGCCGCGCGAAGAGATCGCCACCAATGCGGCGGCGGTGTCCAGCCTGGTGCTGCGCAGCCTTTCGCCTTGAGCGACAGTTTTCAGGTTACTAGTTGACTTATTCGTAACTTGTTACGAAACTGGGCGCTCTCTTTCCGAAAGTGCCCGGTCATGGATGCCCGCCCGCTTCGCCGCCCCGCCGTTATCGGCGTCGTCTTCGCAATCCCTCTCGTTCTTGCCCTCGCCGCATGTACCCAGCCGGCACAACCCGACCCGCGCACCGGTGTGCCGCGTGTGGCTGTTGCCGTCGTGCAGCCGGATCGTGCGGCGTCGCAGTCCTACACCGGCGTGGTGACGTCGCGCGTGGTCGGTGATCTGGGTTTCCGGGTCGCCGGCAAGGTGGTCCAGCGTCTGGTCGATACCGGTCAGACCGTACGGCGCGGCCAGCCGCTGATGCGCCTCGATGCCGCCGATCTCGATCTGGCGCTCGCGGCGCAGGCCGCGGCGGTCGAGGCGGCGCGCGCGCGCGCGATACAGGCGCGCGCCGACGAGCAGCGGCTGCGCGGAATGGTGGAGCAGGGCGCCGTGTCGGCCCAGGTGCGCGACCTGGCGGTCGCCGGCGCCGACAGCGCACAGGCCCTGCTCGACGCGGCGCTGGCGCAGCAGCAGGTGGCGCGCAATGCGGCCGGCTACTCGCTGCTGGTGGCCGACAGCGATGGCGTGGTGTTGGACACCCTCGTCGAACCGGGTCAGGTGGTGCGCGCCGGCGAGCCGGTCGTGCGGCTGGCGCGCTCGGGCGCGCGCGAGGCGCTGGTCAACCTGCCCGAATCGGTGCGCCCGGCCGTCGGCTCGGGCGCCACCGCCGCCTTGCACAGCCTGCCGGGCACCACCTTCACGGCCCGCCTGCGCCAGTTGTCCGATGCAGCCGACCCGCGCAGCCGCACCTTCGAAGCGCGCTACCTGCTCGACGGCGCCGCGGCGCAGGCACCGATCGGCAGCACGGTGACCCTTGCGCTCGACCGCATGTCGGGCGACGCAGCGGGTGAGCGGGTGCGGGTGCCGATCGCCGCGCTGCACGACGCCGGCCAGGGCCCGGGCGTGTGGGTGATCGAACAGGCGGGCGACACCCGCCGCGTCGCCTTCCGCCGGGTCACGCTGGCCGGTCTGGGTCACGACAGCGCGTCCATTTCCGCCGGCCTGCATGTCGGTGAACGCATCGTCGCGCTCGGCGCCCACCTGCTGCGCGACGGCAGCGCCGTGCGCGGCCTCGACACGACGCTCGCCGCCGCGGGGCGCGCGCCATGAGCCGCCTCAACCTGTCGGCGCTCGCCGTGCGCGAGCGCGCGGTCACGCTGTTCCTGATCATCGCGGTGGCGGTGTCCGGCGTGTTTGCCTTCTTCAAGCTGGGCCGGGCCGAAGACCCGGTGTTCAGCATCAAGGTGATGACCTTCAGCGCCGCCTGGCCCGGTGCCACCGCACAGCAGATGCAGGATCTGGTGGCTGAGCCGCTGGAAAAGCGCATGCAGGAACTGGCCGGCTACGACCGGGTGGAAACCTTCACCCGGCCCGGCCTGATGTTCGCCACGCTGACGCTGAAGGATTCGACCCGCCCGGCTGACGTGCCGGAGCAGTTCTACCAGGCGCGCAAGAAGCTCGGCGACGAGGCGCGCCGCCTGCCGCCCGGCGTCTACGGGCCGTTCGTCAACGACGAATATTCCGACGTGAATTTCGCGCTGTATGCGCTCAAGGCGCGCGACCTGCCGCAGCGCGATCTGGTGCGCGAGGCGGAACGGCTGCGCGAGCGGCTGCTGCGCGTGCCCGGTGTAAACAAGGTGAACATCATCGGCGAGCGGCCGGAGCGGGTGTTCGTCGAGTTGTCGTACGAGCGGCTGACCACGCTGGGCATCGATGCGCGCGACATTTTCGACGCGCTGGCGCGGCAGAATGCGGTGACGCCGGCCGGCTCGGTCGGCACCGACGGCCCGCGCGTGTTCCTGCGGCTGGACGGCGCCTATGCCGGTGTCGACACGCTGCGCGACACCCCGGTGCGCGCCGGCGATCGCACCTTCCGGCTGGGCGACATCGCCGACATCCGGCGCGGCTTCGAAGACCCGGCCACCTTCCTGATCCGCCACGACGGTGAGCCGTCGATGATCGTCGGCGTGGTGATGCGACCCGGCTGGAACGGCCTGGAGCTTGACCACTCACTCGCCGCCGAAGAAGCAGCCCTCGCCGCCGAACTGCCGCTCGGTCTGAGCTTTACGAAGATTTCCGACCAGGCGGTGAACATCACCCAGGCGGTGGACGAATTCATGCTGAAGTTCTTCGTCGCTCTGGCGGTGGTGACCGGTGTGAGCTTCCTGTCGCTGGGCTGGCGCGAGGGCGTGATCGTCGCCGCGGCGGTGCCGCTGACGCTCGCAGCGGTGTTCATCGTCATGTTCATGACCGGGCGCGAATTCGACCGCATCACGCTGGGTGCGCTCATCCTGTCGCTCGGCCTCCTGGTGGACGACGCCATCATCGCCATCGAAATGATGGTGGTGAAGATGCAGGAAGGCATGGCGCGCGTCGAAGCGGCTGCACACGCGTGGACGGTGACCGCCGCGCCCATGCTGTCCGGCACCGCAGTGACGGTGATCGGCCTGATGCCGGTTGGTTTCGCCGCGTCGAGTGCGGGCGAATACGCCGGCAACATTTTCTGGATCGTCGCCTTTTCGCTGCTGATGTCCTGGCTGGTCGCCGTGGTGTTCACGCCCTATCTGGGCGTGAAGCTGCTGCCGGCCGTGGCCGCCGTGCCGGGCGGCGCCCGTGCCATCTACGACACGCCGCGCTACCGGCAGCTGCGCGCGCTGGTCGCGTGGTGCGTGCGGCGCAAGGGCACGGTGGCGCTGGTCGTGCTGCTCATGTTCGGTGCATCGGTGGCGGCGATGGTCGTCGTGAAGAAGCAGTTCTTCCCGGTGTCCGAGCGGCCGGAACTGATCGTCGAGGTGACGCTGCCGTCCGGCAGCGACATCGCCGCCACGCAGCGCACGACCGAAACGGTCGAGGGCTGGCTCAGGCAGCAACCGGAGTCGCGCGTCGTCACCGCGTACATCGGGCAGGGCGCGCCGCGTTTCTTCTTTTCGCTGTCGCAGGAACTGCCCGATCCGGCATTCGCCAAGATCATCGTGCTGACCGCCGGCGCCGCGGAACGCGACCGTCTCAGGCAGCGACTGCGCGAACGCGTCGCCGAGGGCCTCGCGCCGGAGGCGCGCGTGCGTGCCACGCAATTGCTGTTCGGCCCGCCGGTGCCGTTCCCGGTGTCCTACCGCGTCAGCGGCCCGGACCTCGACCGCCTGCGCGCCATCGCCCGCGACGTCGAAGCGGTGATGCGCGCCCACCCGGACATGCGCGAGGTGCACCGCGACAACACCGGGCCGGCCGCCACGCTGCGCTTCGTGCTCGATCAGTCGCGGCTGCGCCAGATCGGCCTGTCGCCGGCCGAGGCGGCACAGCAGCTTCAGTTCCTGCTCGATGGCGTGACGGTGACCGAACTGCGCGAGGACGTCCGTTCGGTGGCCGTGGTGGCGCGCGTCGGCGGGCCGCTCGGCGGCTTCGATCGCAGCGACCCGGCCACGCTGGACGCCCTGTCGCTGATCGCCGCCGACGGCCGGCGCATTCCCCTGGCCCAGATCGGCCGCACCGAGGTGCGGCAGGAAGAGCCGGTGCTGCACCGGCGCGACCGCCACCCGACCATCGTGGTACGCGGCGACATCGCCGAGCATGTGCAGCCGCCGGACGTGTCGGCCGGCATCGACCGTGCGCTGACCGACCTGCGCGCCGCGCTGCCGGATGGCTACCGCATCGACACCGGTGGCTCGATCGAGGAAAGCAACAAGGCCAATCTCGCGCTGGCGGCGGTGTTCCCGGTCATGCTGCTGCTGATGCTGACGGTGATCATGATCCAGGTGCGTTCCTTTTCCGCGATGACCATGGTGTTCCTCACCGCGCCGCTCGGGCTGATCGGCGCGGCACCCGCGCTGCTGCTGTTCGACCAGCCGTTCGGCTTCAACGCCATCCTCGGTCTGATCGGGCTGGCCGGCATCCTGATGCGCAACACGCTCATCCTGGTCGGCCAGATCGAAGCCAACAGCGCCGCCGGCCTGGATCGCTACGACGCCGTCGTCGAGGCCACCGTGCAGCGCGCCCGGCCGGTGCTGCTGACTGCGGTGGCTGCGGTGCTGGCGTTCATCCCGCTGACCACCTCGACCTTCTGGGGGGCGCTGGCCTATACCCTGATCGGGGGCACCGCGGTCGGCACCGTGCTGACGCTGCTGTTCCTGCCGGCGCTGTTCGCGCTCTGGTTCCGCATCGGCGCACCGGCTGCCGGACACGCCCCTTCGCGTCCCCCTCGCTTGCAGACGGAACATTGAAATGCAGACATTGAACAGCGGCAACTGGGCACTCATCACCGGCGCATCCAGCGGTCTGGGCGTCGAATTCGCCCACATCCTCGCCGCCCGGCGCATGAACCTCGTGCTGGCCGCGCGCGGCGTCGCCGACATGGAACGGCTGGCCGAGGCGCTGCGCACCGCGCACGGCATCGAAGTGCTCGTGGAAGGCATCGACCTGTCGGCGGCCGGCGCCGCCGCCGAGCTCAAGCGGCGCACCGATGCGCGCGGGCTGCGCATCGAAACGCTGATCAACAACGCCGGCTTCGGTCTGCACGGTCCGCTGCTCGACACCGATCCGGTGCGGCTGCCGCAGATGCTGCAGCTCAACATGGTCACGCTGACCGAACTGACGCAGCAGTACGGGCAGGACATGGCGCGCCGCGGTCGCGGCCGCATCCTGTTGGTGGCCAGCCTGCTCGGCTTCATGCCGGCGCCGCTCTACGCCGCATACGCGGGCACCAAGCATTATGTGCTGGCGCTGGGCGAGGCGCTCCACGACGAACTGGCAGCCTCCGGCGTGACGGTCACCGTGCTGTCGCCCGGTGTCACGAAGACGGCGTTTTTCAAAGGCTCAGGCCACCGTGTGTCGGCCACGTTGAACCTGATGATGATGTCGCCGCGCCCGGTCGCCGAAGCGGGCATCCGCGCGCTGATGCAGGGCCGCGCCGGCGTGGTGCCGGGGCTGGCGAACAAGCTGTCCGCCTGGTCCGCACGCCTCGCGCCGCGCAGTGTGCAGCGCCGCATCATGCAGGCGCTGCTCGCCTGAAGTGCGCCGCTGAACGAAGACCGCTGTTGGGCATCGCTGCGCTCACCCCAACCTACAAAAGCATCCGACGGCGGCGTGACGACCCGTAGGTTGGGGTGAGCGCAGCGATGCCCAACCCCCCAAGGTCACCCCCGCGCCATCCGCCCACCGCAGCCCCCACCCCGCACGAGAAAACAGCGCCGCAACGTCCCCGCCGCCCCACCCGTCGGTTGGGGTGAGCGCAGCGAGGCCCAACACCCCAAGGTCACCCCCGCGCCATCCGCCCACCGCAGCACCCACCCCGCACGAGAAAACAGCGCCGCAACGTCCCCGCCGCCCCACCCGTAGGTTGGGGTGAGCGCAGCGATGCCCAACACCCCAAGGTCACCCCCGCGCCATCCGCCCACCGCAGCACCCACCCCGCATGAGGAAACAGCGCCGCAATGCCCCGCCGCCCCACCCGTAGGTTGGGGTGAGCGCAGCGATGCCCAACACCCCCGACGTCGCCCCGCGCACCCCCTTCATTCGCTGCATCGCGGCAAAGAGCCAGCCGGATTCCGGCGCTTACGGCAGCTCGCCGTACGCCGCCGCCAGCATGTCGTCTACGCGCACGAACTTTTCTGCCGGCTTGTCACGCGCCTGACCGCGCGCCTGTTCGACACGTTCGATGGCCTGCCAGGCGGCGAAGTCGATGACCCGGTGTGACCGGCTGTCGAGCAGGGCCGCCAGCGCCTGTCGGCCGGGCCGCGAACCGGTCAGGCCCGGTACGTCCTGCAGCAGTCCGGCCACCGTGTCCAGGCTGTCGGCGCGGTTGGTGCCGATGACGCCGGTCGGGCCGCGCTTGATCCAGCCGGTGACGTACCAGCCCGGCAGCGGTGCGCCCGCTGCATCGACGATGCGGCCGCCGGCGTTCGGAATCACGCCTGCGCGTGCATCGAACGGCAGTCCGGGCAGTGCGGTGCCGCGATAGCCCACGCTGCGGAACACCAGCCCTGCGTCCAGCTCGAATTGCTCGCCCGTGGTCACGGCGGACTGCGCACCCGGCTCGCCGGACAGTTGTTGCCCGGCCAGCGCGATCCTGCGCACGCGTTCGTCACCGTGCAGGGCGGCCGGCGCGCGCAGGAAGTGCAGGTGGATGCGTCGTCCGGCCTCGATCGGTCGGGCGGCGAAGCCGCGCAGGATGTCCAGATTCTTCGCTGCATGCACGACGCCGGGCAGCGCCAGTTCGCGCCGGCAGGCCTCGCCGGGTTCGAGCGCCGCCGGATCGACCACCGGCTGCCAGCCGGGCAGGGTGCCCAGTTCGCGCAGCTCCTTCGGTGTGAATTTCGCCTGCACCGGACCGCGCCGCCCCACGAGGTGGATGTCGCGGATGCGCGAGCCGGCCAGTGCGTCGAGCGCGTGCTGCGCAATGTCGGTGCGGCGCAGTTCGTCGACCGGCCGGGCGAGGATGCGGCACACGTCGATCGCCACATTGCCCTGGCCGATGACCACCGCCACCTCCTGCGACAGGTCGAACGACAAATGTGCGTGATCCGGGCTGCCGTTGTACCAGCCGACGAAATCGCCCGCCGCATGCACGCCCGGCAGGTCTTCGCCGGGAATGCCCAGCGTGCGGTCCGCCCCGGCGCCGCAGGCCACGATGACCGCGTGATACATCGCGGCCAGTTCGTCGGCGGTCACGTCGCGGCCGAGCGCCACATTGCCGAAGAAGCGCAGCTTCGGATCGGCGGCGATCTGCGCGAACACCGCGCTGACCGACTTCAGCTTCGCGTGATCCGGCGCTACGCCGAAACGCACCAGCCCGTAAGGCACCGGCAGGCGCTCCAGCAGGTCGATCTCGACGTCGAGCCCGCTCGCCAGCAGAGCCTCCGCGGCATAGAAGCCGCTCGGACCGCTGCCGACGATGGCCACGCGCATTGGCTGTCCTGCCACGACCATCGCGATCAGAAGCCGAGCTGGCGGCGCTTTTCGTCGGCTCCGTCCAGCGGCGGCAGTTTGCTGCGGATCACCGGGTAGCGCTCCGCTGCCTTCGCATTGATGTCCATCCAGTGCAGCTGATCTTCCGGCAGGTCGAATTCCTCGACGATGGCGCGCACCGGGCAGGCCGGTATGCACGCGCCGCAGTCGATGCAGACCTGCGGGTTGATGTACACGCGCACCTCATTGACATGGAAGCAGGCCACCGGGCAGGACGTCACGCAGTCGGTGAAACGGCAGCCGCGGCAGCTTTCGGTCACGACATGGGTCATGGCGAGCTCACACCTTCCGCACTTCGACCAGGTTGTCGCAGTAGGTGCCGGCCTGACCCAGATTGCAGTGGCGCGCCGACGTGGTCGAATTGACCGCGGTGCCGCTGCGGTTCAGACCCGGCCAGTGGCCGACGTTGGTCATCATCAGCCCGGGCGACACATCCTCGCTCAGTTCGGCGCGCGCCTCGAAGGCGCCGCGCTCGTTGAACACGCGCACATAGCTGCCGTGCTCGATCGCCCGCTTTCCCGCATCGACCGGGTGGATCACGATGAGCTGTTCGCCCTGCCGGCGCTGCTGTGTCGGCTCGTTGGCGTACTGCGTGTTCAGGAAGGCGTGCGGCTTGGGCGACACGAGGTTCAGCGGATAGCGGCTGGCCGCTTCGGAGGCCGCGTTCTCGTGCGACGGGATGTAATTGGGCACCGCATCGACCGGCGTGCCCGGCTGCATGCCTTCATAGCCCGAGCGCCACACCGGCACGACGAAATTGCCGCCGGCCGCCGCGCTGGCCGCGAATTCGCACTTGCCCGACGGCGTCTTGAAATTGCCCTCGGCATGCGGCGCGCGCTCGCCCGGCAGACCGACGTTGAGCCGCATCCAGCCCTTGTCCTTCAGCTTTTCCAGCGTGATGCCCTGCATCGCCGGCGCGTCCCAGTCGTACGAGCGGCGGATCATTTCCTCGTCGCTCAGCGACCAGTGCTCGTCGGTGAAGCCCATCGCGCCGGCCAGCCGGCGGAACAGTTCGACATTGGGCACGCATTCGCCCGGCGGCGCGATCGCCGGCGTATTGAGCATCACGTACAGATGACCCCAGGTCACCATCAGGTCGAGCTGTTCCGCCTGCATGGTGGCCGGCAGCAGGATGTCGGCGTACTTCGCGGTATCGGTGATGAACAGTTCGCTGGCCACCGTGAACAGGTCTTCGCGCATCAGCCCGGCCACGATCTGGCCGGCGTTCGGCGCCTGCGATACCGGATTCGAGTTGTAGACGAAGAGCGACTTGATCGGCGGGTCGAGCGGCATGGCGCCGGTCAGCGCCGCGCCCAGATCGAGTTCGTTGATGACGCGCGTGCCCGGCTTGATCCAGTCCGGCCGGCACATGAAATCGAAGCGGAACGGAAATTCCCAGATCGGCATTTCCACCGTGCCGCCACCAACATGGCGCCAGGCGCCGGTCAGCGCCGGCAGACAGGTGATGGCGCGGATCGCGTCGCCGCCGCCCGGGCTGCGTTCCACCGCCACGCCCTGGCGGATGGCCGATGGCTGCGTGGTGGCGTACTCGCGCGCCAGCGTCAGGATGTCCTGCACCGGAATGCCGGTGATGTCCGACACCCGCTCCGGCGGAAACTCGGCCGCGCGCGCCGCCAGCTGGTCGTAGCCCACGGTGTACTTTTCGACATAGTCCTTGTCGACCAGGCCTTCGGCGATGATCACATTCATCATGCCCAGCGCCAGCGCGCCATCGGTGCCCGGCTTGATGCGGATGTGCCAGTCGGCCTGCTTGGCGGTGCGCGTGCGCACCGGGTCGATCACCACCACCTTGGCGCCTTTGCTCTTCGCCTCGACGATGAAGGGCCAGGCGTGCAGATTGGTGTTGAGCATGTTCATGCCCCACACGATGATGTACTTCGAATGCGCCAGGCTTTCCACGTCGAGCCCGCCGGTCGGGCCGACGGTCATGATCCACGCGGTCGACGAGCCGGATTCGCAGTAGGTCTTTTCCGCCACCGACGAACCGAGCCGGTTGAAGAAGGCGTCGCCGGCGGTCAGGCCGTTCAGCGTGCCCTGATGGCCGAGGTAGCCGTGCGGCATGATGGCCTGCGAGCCGTGACGGTCGATGATGTCGGTCCAGCGCGTTTTGATTTCGGCCAGTGCCGCGTCCCACGAAATGCGCTCGAACATGCCCGAACCCTTCGGCCCGACGCGCTTCATCGGGTACAGCAGGCGATCCGGGTTGTAGTGGTGCTCGGCGAAATTCTTCAGCTTCACGCACAGCCCGCCGCGCGTCATCGGATGATCCGGGTCGCCGGTGACCTCCACCAGCTTGTCGTCCTCCACGTGGTACAGGAAGGCACAGGTATCCGGACAATCCTGCGGACAGGCGCCGCGCACGACGCGCGTTTCACTCAGATGCACTGACATGGAAGTCTCCCGGGGGGGCGTTGAAGGCAGCGCCGCCAGGCGCGTCGACGACGCACCGGCTGCGCGATGGCACCGGGAGAAGATAGGAGACGAAGCACCCGAGCCGACAGGGCCAGTCAGCGAAAAAAAGGGGGTGCCAGAGGGAGGTGGGGCGCCCTGGGTCTTCCGGGCTATCGCTCGTTCGGCGTACCGGGCTGCGAAAACGGATCGAATGCGTCGATGCCCAGCGCCTTGAAGTCGGTCACGTTGCGCGACACCACGGTCAGGCCGTGCGACCGCGCTGTCGCGGCAATCATCGCGTCTTCGTACAAGGTGTCGGACTTGCGATGCATGAGCTTTGCCCAATGCCGGAATGCCGCACCATCCATCGGCAACACGTTGTACGCCCCGGCGACCTGCTCCAGCCAGACCGCAATCTCGGCGGCCTTGGCTGCGTCCTGCTCACGCGTCAGCTCGATGCCTGCCTGAATCTCGCCGATCGTGACGGCGGAAAGAAAGAGGCTTGAGTCATCGACCGACTGCAGCCACGCCACGACACCCCCGTGAGGTCTGGGCCTGCGCAGTTCCGAAACGACGTTCGTATCGAGCAGGTACATGCAATTACTTCAGTACTTCGACCTGCCGACGTCGGACGTGTCCGCGTGGCGGCGCGATCGCATCGGCGCGCGCGTCATCGGACAGCAGCAGTTCCTTCAGCGACGGACGCGCGGCCGACTGCAGCCTGCGCCACTCCTGAACCGGCACCAGCACGGCCGCTTCAACGCCGCGCCGGGTCACCATCTGCGGCCCCTCGGCGAGGCAGGCATCCAGAAATTCGCTGAACCGCGCTTTTGCATCCTGAACAGGCCATGTATCCATGATCACCTCGAACAAACTAGATGGCTGACTAGTTTTTCAGCAAGTTGGGTGGGTGTCAAACAGAGGGGTAGGGCGCCCGTCGTGAGCACGCAGAATAAGATCTCCTTCCTCCGTGGCTTGAATTCGCATCTGTTAGTCGCGGCGCCATTTCGGCTTCTGAACACGCTGACCGAATACGGTCCGGTGAATGGTGGCCATTCCATTGGCGACAGGAATGGAGACAGCCTCAACTACGGGCGAGGCGCCGGCGAACAAAGCAACCAGTTCTTCCTGCCCACTGGCCTGTGCAATCACTGCTTCATATGCGAATCGGCAAACCTGTGCGTTGATTTGATCAACCCAAGCTTCGTCTGGTACGTCGCTGTGTAGCAGCCCATGCCTTCCGAATGACTCTCTGTATTCAGTGGAACCTACGAGGACGAGCGTCGGACTGACTGGAAACACAAGTAAAACAGGCCCCACTTTTGGGGAAACAGCGTATGGGCGTTGTTCTTCGAACGGCAGTGAAGGGTCGAACCAGAGTACGGGGTTGTCGCTGGTGAGGAAAGGCCGAGCGGTGCAGTTATGGACCGCTGCAATCCCAATTCTTGAGTAGAGCTGCCCCATTCCTTGAAGAATGGATGTCATCGCGTGAATGCTCCGGTGGGGATCGATTGTGATCTCGATCTGGTTGGGTAGATCCTCGAAGCCGGACGGCGGTGGAGGAATCGTCCCATTTCTTAGCATCAGCTTCATCGCGTCCTTGACGGACTGCGCCAGTACTGCCTCTGTCGCATCACGGCTCGCTGGAACGCGGACACGCTGCAACGACATGAATTCGAAGATGCTTTCAAGGCGGTCGTTCACATCCTCTCGTCTAAGCAGTCTGCCCACGGTTTCAGGCCACCGGCTTTCGATAGTTGAGAAGACTGATTCCAGCGAGTTGTTATCCCTTCCGCCAGCAGGCGTCGGCTGCGAGTAGTAGTAGCGCCGAAACTGCGTCGCATCTGGTGTCACGTGAAGCGGTTCCGACGGGTCGTCTTTGCGGTAAACAAGCAACTTACCGCTGGAATCGCAAAACGCCTTGAGGTAAGCCTTGGGAACATAGTGATGGCGTTTTGTTTGCTGCATCGCGAGGGGCAGAGCTTCTGGTCTTCAAATGGGTGAATACGGTGAGCCTGTTTCAACCAGAGCTTCCGCGCAAGTACGTCGAACTCGGTTTCGAATCAGTACACACAGGAGTCACCTCAGCGTTCAATTCGCCGAACATCCCCACCCCGCGTAATCGAAAAAATCGCCGGCCGAGTTGTTGTTTCAGCGATGCGAACCATTTTCGGCCAGCTCGCAATCACCAGATCGGCTGTCTCCTGCGCCGAAAGATTGCCTGACGTGAGTGCGAACAGCAGGACACCGGCGTCGCGCAGTGCCTTCAGTTCGTCAGGCCGACGACGGATGTTCTGATCGCGTGTGAGCACCAGCCAGCCGCGACGCCCGACTTCTGCCAGCCATTTCTCGTCGGGTGTGTCATGGGCGAACAAGTCGCGGTGTGCGACGAAGGGAATTCCGGCCGCCCGCAGCGCGAGATCGAGCTTCGTGCTCCACGCATCGCGATCGATGAAAAGCGTGACGCTGTCAGGCGGAGAGGCGTTGCTCAAAACGCAGGGCTTCTTCGATGTCTTCGACGGCGACCCGGTAGTCTTCGGCCATTTCGTGAATCGAGTCGCCCGCGGCAAAGCGGCTCAGGATGACGTGCGTCTTGACGCCGGCACCGAGCAGAATCGGCCGTCCAAAGGACAGCGTGGGGTCGACGGCGACCACGCGTGAGCCGTCCTGCTGGTTGGGGCGGATGAAGGGGAACAGCCGGATTGGCTTGCCTGCGTCGTTGCGTTCGATACGCGCGAGCGCGCGCTCGAAGTCACCGCGCAGCGCCTGTTGCCCACTGCGGGACACGTTCAGCAGTTTTGACGCGTGCTCGACGAAAAGATCGATCCCGTTGGTCTGGAACTGCGTGTCGAGCAAGGGGCGCTCGGAGCCCAGATGCGCCTGCAGGTACTGCAGGCTCGTCCGGACCTTGGGCAGGGAAACGCGATGCAGCCGGCGGATGCCTGACAGTACGTGCAGTTCGCACAGGTTGGCGAAGGACAGCAGGCGGTCTGCCGGCGCCGCTGGCGTGATGACCGGTTCAAAGCGCTTTTCGTCTCCGGCCGAACTCCGGTACTTCTTGCCGAAACACCAGGCCGTAATGGTTGCTGCAGGCAGCCCGAGGATTCTCGCTGCCTCGCTGGCACTGTAGGAAGGCTGTTCAGACCGCTCAGGCGGAGGGCTTCCGTTCGAGGCGGCGCGAGAATGAATCATGAAGACAGGATGCTCCCGGGATGGGCGAATTACAAACTCTGCTGTGAGGCGTCAGATCGAAAGCGCCTCTGAACGCCGGCTGATGCTAGTTGTATTGTGTTGATTATTCAAGACTAAGGGCATGGGGCAGGCCCCGGAGTTCTGGGGTGGTATCCGGCGGAGCTCTCATCCTTCGGCCACCGCCCGTCCCAATCCCTCAATCCCCTGTTCGATCTGCGCCTCGGTCAGATGCGTGTAGCCCAGCAGCAGGCAGCGGTCGGCATTCTCCAGGTGCTCGAAGAACCACGCCGGGCTGTCGGCCAGTGGCTGAACGCCGACGCCGAGTTCGAGCGCGGCCTGCTGTGCTTCGGCGGCCGTCGGTGCTTCGGGCGGCAGCGTGAGCAGCACGTGCGAGCCGGCGTCGGCGCCGCTGATGCGCGCGCCCGGCAGGTGGCTGCGCAGCGCGCTGACCAGGGCGTCGCGGCGCGCTTCGTTGGCGTGCAGCAGGCGGCGCAGATGGGTGTCGAAGCTGCCGTCGCGCACGAACTGGGCGAGGGCGGCCTGTTCCAGCCAGGCGAGGCCGTTGTCCATCAGCGACTTGATGGTGACCGCGGTGCGCATGAGGTCGCGCGGCACGACCATGTAGCCGATGCGCAGTCCGGGGCCGATCGAGCGCGAGAAGGAATTCAGGTAGATGACGCAGCCGTTGCGGTCGAGTGATTGCAGCGACGGCAGCGGCGCACCGTCGTAGCGGTAGTCGCCGTCGTAGTCCACTTCGAGGATGTACGCGCCGGCCTTGGCCGCCCATTCGAGCAGCGCGAGCCGGCGGTGCAGCGGCATCGTGACGCCGGTCGGAAACTGGTGCGACGGCGTGACATACACCAGTTTCACGCGGCTTTCCGGCAGCCGGCTGACGTCGATCCCGTGCGGGTCGACCGGCACCGGAATGATGTGTGCGCCATAGCTTTCGAACAGGAAGGCCGCGCCGCGATAGCTGGGCGCTTCCATCACCACCGGCGTGTGGGTGCCGACGAAAAGATGCGCCACCAGATCGATGCCCTGCTGGAAGCCGGCCACCAGCAGCACCTGTTCGACCGACGCGACCATGCCGCGCGTCGGGCCGAGCCGGCTGGTGATGAGCTGCCGCAGTTCGGGCAGGCCGGCCGGGTCGCTGTATTCGCTCATGCGCTCGGCTGCGCCGCCCAGGCATTCGACGATGAGCTTGCGCCAGATCTTTTCCGGGAAGTTGCGCGCGTCCGAGCGGCCGAACACGAAATCGGCGATCAGGCGCGGCGAGCTGGGCCGGTGCAGCCCGGTCAGGCCGCGTCCGCCGTAGGGCAGCGGCAGGTTCATCGCGCGGTGCAGGCTGCCGCTGCGATGTTCCGGACGCGCCGGCGCCTGGCCGATCAGCGTGTCGGGCAGGGTTTTGCAGACGAAGGTGCCGACCGCCCGCTCGGTGTACAGATAGCCCTCGCTGATCAGCTCGTCGTAGGCCGCGGTGACGGTGTTGCGCGACACACGCAGCTGGCGGCCGAGGTCGCGCGTCGCCGGCACCGGCGCACCGGGCGCCAGCCGGCGGTCGAGGATGAGCGCGCGCAGTTGCGCCACGATCTGCGACTGCAGTGTGGTGGTCGACGACGCATCGATGGAAAGGGGCAGTTGCAACGGCGCTCCGTCCGGACAGTGATGAATGAAAGCCTGACCTTCAACCCGGCTTCGGCCGCACTGCCTGAACGTGGTTCCCGCCATGCTACCGACTCGCCCGGCTCCCCGGCGAACATGGTGCTCTGGCTAACAGACCCGGCCCGGACAGACGCGCATGCTGGGCTTGAAGATCAAGCATGTCAGTGTCGGGCCGAACGCCTGACGCCATCGCGCGTCAACGCTGTACGCCACGCACGGGCGCATCGGCGGCCGAGCGATCGGCCTGCCGATCCGCGCCGCAACGGCATCCAGCTCCACCATCCGACACGGGAGATACTCATGGACGCACCGGTACACAGCACAGCGCAACTGTTCGCACAGCTCGGTCTGCCCGCAGACCCGGGATCGATCTACCGCTTCATCGACCAGCACCGGCCGCTGCCCGACTGCGTGAAGCTGTCCGAAGCGCCGTTCTGGACGCCTTCGCAGGCGGCCTTCCTGCGTGAAGGCCTGCAGGCCGATGCCGACTGGGCGCCGATCATCGATGCGCTCAACGCGGCGCTGCATGAAACCTCCGATCAGCCCGCGCTCAGCTCGCCTTGCGAAATGTGAGATTGATGCGGCACGCCCCGGTCAGCGGGTGCGTGCCGTGCGCCAGCGGCAGCACGCCGTGAAAGCGCAGCCGCGCCGGTCCGCCCCACACCACCACATCGCCGTGTACCAGATGCAGTTTGAGCGTCGGGTCGGCGCGCTTGATGCCGCCGAACAGGAAGGTCGCGGGCAGGCCCAGCGACACGGACACGATGGGCGCACCGAAGTCACGTTCGTTCCTGTCCTGGTGCAGCGTGAGGCGCGCGCCGGGGGCGTAGCGGTTGATCAGGCAGGCGTCCGGTTCGAAACCGGGGAAACCGGCCTGCGCGGCCGCGTCGCGCGCAAGCGTGCCGAACAGCGCCGGCATGGCCGGCCACGGCAGGCCGGTTTCCGGATCGTACTCGGCGTAGCGGTAACCCTGCGCGTCGGACGTCCAGCCCATGTCGCCGCAACTGGTCGTGGCGACCGACATCGTGTAGCCGCCGGGCGTCACCATGTGGCGCAGCGGTGCAAGCGCGGCCACCGTGTCGATCGCGGCCAGCAGGGCGGCTGCGTCGTCCAGCGCGAAGCCGCGCAGCAGGGCGGCACCCGGTGCGAGGGTGACCGCGCCTGCGGTGCGCTCCAGCGCATCGAACAGACCGTTCATGTCCCTTCTCGCTCGATCAGCGCGCGCTTGCGCTCGATGCCCCAGCGATAGCCGGACAGCGCGCCGTCGCTGCGCACCACGCGATGACACGGGATGGCCACCGCCAGCGTGTTGGCCGCGCAGGCGCCAGCGACCGCGCGCACCGCCTTCGGGACGCCGAGCCGCGCCGCCAGTTCGCGGTAGCTCAGCGTATGCCCGGCCGGAATGTCGCGCAGCGCCTGCCACACGCGCTGCTGGAAGGCGGTGCCGCGCAGGTCCAGCGGCAGCGCGAGACCGATGCGCGGCGCGTCGACGAAGCCCACCACCTGTGCCACGCGCTGTTCGAACGCCGCATCGCCGCCGATCAGGCGCGCCTGCGGAAAGCGGTCCTGCAGCGCGCGCGCCAGCGCGTCGGGATCGTCGCCGAGCGAAATCGCGACCACGCCGAGCGGGCTCTCCGCGACCAGGATTGCGCCGAGTGAACACTGGCCGAGCGCGAAGCGGATGTCGGTATCGGCGCCGCCCGCGCGATAGCGGCCCGGCGTCATGCCGAGCAGGGCGCCGGATGCCTCGTACAGGCGGCTGCTGGAGCCGTAGCCGGCGTCGTGCAGCGCGTCGGTCACCGGCGCACCCTGCGTCAGATGGTCGCGCAGGCGCTCGGCCCGGCGCGCGGCAGCCCAGCCGCGTGGCGTCAGACCGGTCACCGACTTGAACAGGCGGTGCAGATGAAAGGCGCTTACGCCGGCGTGCGTTGCCAGTGCGTCGAGTGTGGGCGGAGACTCGGCGCGCTCGATCAGCCGGCACAGGTCGGCGACGAGGGCGGCCTGCCGTTCGGTGCGCGGCGGCTGGTCAGGCCGGCAGCGTTTGCAGGCGCGGAAACCGGCGCGTTCGGCGTCGGCCGCGCTCGCGTGGAAGGCGACGTTTTCGGGTCGCGCGGTGCGCGCGGCGCACGACGGCCGGCAGTACACGCCGGTCGTTTTCACGGAATAGAAGAAGTCGCCGTCCGCCGTGGCATCGCGCGCGACCACCGCAGCCCAGCGCGGGTCGGCCCGCGTGGCGGCCGCGCGCGCGGCGACATCCGGTGCTTCATGGCGGGTCGATGCGTTCATCCGGAATCCTTCGCGCCTGCGGGTCGATGGCCGCACTGTAGTCGCCGTTCGAGGCGTGCGCACTCCGGCCCTTGCTTTCAAATTCGACCTTGCCGGTGCCGCACGGCGCATCGATACTGCTCCGCCATGACGCACACCCGAGAAGCGCTGGACGCCGCCGAACGCCATCTCGCCGCCCTCGACGACGACTGGGCGCGGCTGATCGCGACCGTTGGCCCCTGTGGCCTGGCACCCGGACCGGTGCGCGAGCCCTGGCAGGCGCTGGTGCGCGCCGTCGCCTACCAGCAACTGCACGGCCGCGCCGCCGACGCCATCATGGGACGACTGCTGGCGCGCCACGGCGGCGACTTCCCGACGCCGCAGCAACTGTTCGACACGGATGTCGAGGTTTTGCGCGCCTGCGGCTTTTCGGCCCGCAAGGCCGACACGCTGCGCGGCATCGCCGAGGCGGCGCTGAGCGGACGGGTACCCGGCCGCGACGAAGCGCTGGCGCTGGCCGACGACGCGCTGATCGAGCGCCTGACCGCGCTGCGCGGCATCGGCCGCTGGACGGTGGACATGCTGCTGATGTTCACCCTCGAACGCGGCGACATCCTGCCGGCCGACGATTTCGGCGTGCGCGACGGCTACCGGCGGCTCAAGTCGCTCGACGCGCTGCCCGGCGCGCGGCAGATCGCAGCACTCGGTGCGGCGTGGGCGCCGCATCGTTCTGCGGCGAGCTGGTACTTGTGGCGGGTACCGAAGTGACGGCACCGGGCTACCAGTATTTTTCGAACAGCATGCTGCCGGCGTTGCCGCGCCGGCACGGCACGAAGCCGCGCGCGTTCAGCAGGGCGCGCATGTCGGTCGTGAAATCCGGATTGCCGCACACCATGACGCGGTCGGTCGCCGGATCGAGCGTCGCCCCCGCGTGCTGCGCCAGCGTGCCTTCGGTGATCAGCGCCGGAATGCGTCCGCTCAGCGCTGTTGCGCCGGCTTCGCGGGTGACGATGGGCAGGTAGTTCAGTCGCGTGTCGGTCGCCGCCAGCGCTTCCAGTTCGTCGCGGTAGGCCAGTTCGGCCGCCTGCCGCACGCTGTGCACCACGATCAGGCGCCGGTAGCGGTCCAGCGCGCCCGAACTGCGCAGCAGCGATACATACGGTCCGAGCCCGGTGCCGGTCGCCAGCATCCACAGCGTGTCGCCGGGCGCCAGTTGCGGTTCGAGGAAGAAGCCGAAGAGGGCCGACGCGAGCTGGACCGGCTGGCCCACCTCGATGCGCGACAGCGGCTCGCTGAACGCGCCACCCGGAATCAGCACGATGAGGAATTCGAGCTCCGGGTCATCGGTGGCCGACACGATGGAATAGGGCCGCCACATGGTCTGCCCGTCCGGGCCGGTCAGACCGAGCTTGGCGTAGTGGCCGGGCGCAAAACGAAAGTCTTCCGGGCGGTCAATGCGCAGCGACCACAGCATCGGCGTCCAGCGCTGCAGCGCAGTCACGCGCTGCAGCGATGCGCGCGGGGCGGTGGGATCGGCAGTCGTCATGGATGGAGCCTCCGGCGTGTTGAGTTGCGGGCCTGCACATCGATAGGGCTGTCGACACCGGACTTCGTTCATCCACCGCCGGCCCGGCTGACGGTTCGCGCGACAGGCACAGTCCGCTATCATCGCTGCGCCCGCTGCCTGCGCCGATGCTGCTACCGGACAGGCACCCGAGACCGGCGCCACAACAACAGGAGGAGACAGCATGACGGAGCACGCCTATTACAACCAGGCCGTTCACGGCCCGTACGAAACCCACAGCATCGGTGACCACGTGCTGGAAGAGGGCGGCACGATACGCGGCTGCACGCTGGCGTACGCGACCTTCGGAACGCTGAACGCGGCGAAGGACAACGCCATCCTGGTGCCGACCTGGTACTCGGGCACGACAAAGATCATGGAGCAGGTGTACATCGGCGCCGGTCGCGCGCTCGATCCGGCGAAGTATTTCATCATCGCCATCAACCAGATCGGCAACGGCCTGTCGACCTCGCCGCACAACACGCCCTTCCCGGGCGGTGGCCCCAACTTTCCGCGCGTGCGCATCGGCGACGACGTGCGCGCGCAGCACACGCTGATCACCGAAAAGTTCGGCATCGAAAAGCTGGCGCTGGTGGTCGGCGGTTCGATGGGCGCGCAGCAGACCTACGAATGGGCGGTGCGCTACCCGGACATGGTGCGTCGCGCGGCACCGATCGCCGGCACCGCGAAGAACACGCCGCATGACTACCTGTTCGCCGAAACGCTGATCGAAGCCATCACGTCCGACCCGGCGTTCAAGGGCGGCTGGTACGGCTCGCCGCTCGACGTGCATCAGGGCCTGCGCCGCCACGCCAAGATGTGGGCGGTCATGGGCTGGAGCACCGAATTCTTCCAGCAGGACCGCATCAAGGCGCTGGGTTTTTCGTCGGTCGATGACTTCATCACCAACTTCATGAACGGCTATTTCGGTGTGATGGAGCCGAACGATCTGCTGTGCATGGCGTGGAAATGGCAGCACGGCGACGTGAGCCGCCACACCGGCGGTGACCTGAAGGCGGCACTCGGCCGCATCAAGGCGAAAACCTTCGTCATGCCGATCTCGACCGACATGTTCTTCCCGCCGGCCGACTGCGCCGCCGAGCAGAAGCTGATCCCGAACAGCGAACTGCGCGTGCTCAACACGATAGACGGCCACCTCGGCCTGTTCGGCACCGACGCCGGCTACACCGAACAGGTGGACAAGCACCTGCGCGAACTGCTGGCTTCGGCTGCCTGAACGCAGCCCGTCGTGACACCCCGGGCGGCTGCGTCGTGGCCGTCCGGGGTGCATCCGTCCATCGTCGTGTGGAGGCAAGCGCATGAATCCGCTACCCGGCCAGATGATGCAGATGCCGCTGCTCATCTCGAACCTGATCCGCCACGCGGCGCGCCACCACGGCGACACCGAAATCGTGTCGCGCCGGATCGAGGGCGACATCCACCGCACGACCTATCGCGAAGCCGAACTGCGCAGCCGCAAGTTCGCACAGGCGCTGGCGCGACTCGGCACGCAGCCGGGCGAACGCATCGGCACGCTGGCCTGGAACGGCTATCGCCACTTCGAAATCTATTTCGGCGTGTCCGGCTCGCAGCGGGTGTGCCACACCATCAATCCGCGCCTGTTCCCGGACCAGATCGCATGGATCGCCAATGATGCGGCCGACCGGGTGCTGTGCTTCGACCTCACCTTCCTGCCGCTGGTCGAACAGATCGCCCCCGCGTTGAAGCAGGTTCGTCATTTCGTGCTGATGACCGACCGCGCCCACATGCCGGCGGCCACTACGCTGCCCGGGTTGCTGTGCTATGAGGCATTGATCGACGCCGAAGACGGCGACTACCGCTGGCCGGAATTCGACGAGAACACCGCGTCCAGCCTGTGCTACACCTCGGGCACCACGGGGCATCCGAAAGGCGCGCTGTACAGCCACCGCTCGTCGGTGCTGCATGCCTATGGCGCCGCGCTGCCCGACGCGATGGGCTGCTCGGCGGCCGACGTCATCCTGCCGGTGGTGCCGATGTTCCACGTGAACGCGTGGGGTCTGCCGTACAGCGGGCCGATGGTCGGCGCCAAGCTGGTGTTCCCCGGCCCCTTCCTCGACGGCAAGTCGCTGCACGAGCTGTTCGAACAGGAGCAGGTCACGTTCAGCGCTGGCGTGCCGACCGTTTGGCTGGGCGTCATCAATCACCTGAAGTGCGCCGGGCTGAAGATGTCCAGCCTCAAGCGCACCGTCATCGGCGGCGCGGCCTGTCCGCCGGCCATGCGGCAGACGCTCGAAGAGGACTACGGCGTCCAGGTCATCCACGCCTGGGGCATGACCGAACTGTCGCCGCTGGGCACGCTGTCGCGGCTCAAGGCACAGCATGCGACGCTGCCGCCGGATGCGCAGCGGGCGCTGCTGAACAAGCAGGGGCGCGCCATCTGCGGCATCGATCTGGCCATCGTCGGCGACGACGGCCGTGCGCTGCCGTGGGACGGCCGCAGCAGCGGCGACCTGCTGGTGCGCGGCGGCTGGGTCATCGAGCGCTATTTCGGCGAAGCCGGCTCGGCGCTGCGCGAACTCGACGGCCAGTGGTGGTTCGCCACCGGTGATGTCGCCACCATCGATGCCGATGGCTACATGCAGATCACCGACCGCAGCAAGGACGTGATCAAGTCGGGCGGCGAATGGATCAGTTCGATCGAGCTCGAGAACATCGCCATGGCACACCCTGCCGTGCTCGAAGCGGCGGTCATCGCGTGCCGCCACCCGAAGTGGGACGAACGTCCGCTGCTGGTGGTCGTGAAGAAGCCCGGCGCCGACCTCGACCGCGCCACCATGCTCGCGTTCTACGAAGGCAAGATCGCCCGCTGGCAGATCCCGGATGACGTCGTGTTCGTCGACGAAATCCCGCACACCGCCACCGGCAAGATGCTCAAGCTCAAGCTGAGACAGCAGTTCGAGGGGCACACGCTGCCTTGAGCTGAGGCGCCGCCGGGGGACGGCTGCTGCCGGGGCCCCCTTGCGGGAGCGGCAGAACGTGGGGCGCGTCGACTACGGTAGCGGCGGCCTGTGGGAGCGGCGGCCCCGCCGCGATCAGTGCCGCGATGGTCGTTGTGCAGCGTGCGAATCGCGGCGAGGCCGCCGCTCCCACAAGACCTCGCTGATCGCCGTCCCCACACGGGTACCTTGTACAGCGGCTGCTCCCGCAATGGACGCCCCGCCGGATTCAGCCGGCGGTCAGCCGGTCGAGCATCCACTTGCCTGCCGTGGCCGACGCGGCGCTGACGAAGATGCCCCAGGCGATGTCGATCAGCACGATGCGGACCGGCCAGTCCTTGAGTGTCGCAAGGTTGGTCAGATCGTAGGTCGCGTAGGCGAAGAAGCCGAACAGCGCGGCGGCGATGAGGGTCTGTCCGAGACCGGGCTGCGCAGCGAAGGGCCGGATGGTGAAAATCGTCAGTCCGACCGCATAGATGACGTAGAACAGCACCGCCACCGGAATGACCGGCCGCTCGGCCATCAGGTGGCCGATGCCCTGCTGGTAGGTCGATTTCGCGATGACGCCGAGCCAGACGAGGTCGAGGATGACCATCACGACGAGCGTCGTTGTGAAGGCGGCGGCAAGCCTGAAGGTCGTGTTCATTTCGCTGCCGCCGTGACGCGCCAGATCGTGTTGCCGACATCGTCGGCCACCAGCAGCGCGCCCTTCCGGTCGAGCGCGACGCCCACTGGCCGGCCGTAGGCCTCGCCGTCCGGGCTCAGGAAACCGGTCAGCACATCGACCGGTGCGCCCGCCGGCCTGCCTTCGTCGAACGGCACGAAGATGACCTTGTAGCCACTGTGCGGCCGGCGGTTCCACGAGCCATGCTGGCCGATGAACATGCCGCTGGCGAATGCCGCGGGCAGCGTGGTGCCCGACGACGACGCCAGACCGAGCGAGGCGGTGTGCGGACCGAGCGCATAGTCGGGCTTGCGGGCACGCGCAACCAACGCGGGCTGCTGCGGCTGCACCCGCACATCGACATGCTGACCGAAATAACTGTACGGCCAGCCGTAGAAGTCGCCGTCGCGCACCGAGGTGAGGTAATCGGGCACCAGATCGCTGCCGATTTCGTCGCGTTCATTCACCACCGTCCACAGGGCCTTGCGATGCGGGTCCCACGCCAGGCCGTTCGGGTTGCGCAGGCCGGTCGCGAACAGACGGTGCGTGCGCGTCGCCAGATCCACCTCCCAGATGGCGGCGCGGCCTTCTTCGGCCGCCATGCCGCGCTCGGCGACATTGCTGTTCGAGCCGGTCGTGACGTAGAGCAGGCTGCCTTCCGGATTGGCGATCAGGTTCTTCGTCCAGTGATGGTTGATCGGCCCGCCGGGCAGATCGACCAGCTTGACGCCGGGTGCGGTGATTTCGGTGTTGCCGGTGACATATGGAAAGCCGAGCACCGCGTCGGTGTTGGCAACGTACAGCGTGTCGCCGACCAGCGCCATGCCGAAGGGTGAATTCAGCCCGGCAAGCAGCACGCTGCGCTGGTCGGCGACACCATCGCCGTCGCTGTCGCGCAGCAGGGTGATGCGGTTGGCGCTGGGTACGCCGGCGCCGGCCCGCTTCATGACCAGTCCGCTGATCCAGCCCTTGAGGCCCTTGCCGTCGTCCGGTGTTGCCGGCGCATTGCTTTCCGCCACGAGCACATCGCCGTTGGGCAATACATGCAGCCAGCGCGGGTGATCGAGACCGCGCGCGAAGGCAGCGACCTGTGTGCCGGGTGCAGCAACGGGTGCGCCGCCCTCCGACCAGCCGATGGCTGGCGCGATGTTCACGGTCGGCAGCAGGCTGCTGACCGGCGCCGGCAACATCGGCTCCGGCCCGGTACCTGCAGCGACCTGAAGTTTCGCCGTATCGCCGCAGCCGGCGAGCAGCACGCAGAGTGCGAGCATCGCCCCCGTCAGATGGCCCGGGCGCGATGCCGCAACCCTGCGCTGCGTCATATGCGACCCATCAGCAGCAGCACGATGAGCACGATGACGATCAGACCCAGGGCGCCGCTCGGGCCGTAGCCCCAGCTGCGGCTGTGGCCCCAGGTCGGGATGACGCCGATCAGGATCAGGATCAGTACGACCAGCAATATGGTTCCAAGACTCATGAATTGTTCTCCGACATATATGTATACGGGTTCGCATCGTGGTCATGGGCGCAATCCTTGTCTGTGCGCTGACGGACACAGCGCGGCTGGGGAATTCACGGGCGGAAGACGGACGTCGGCATCAGGCGCGGGCAGCGCGTGCGCTGGCGAACAGACCTGATGGCGGCGGGTGAATACAACGGTATGCATGTTCCAGCGGACCGCACCTCCTGCTTCTGATGATCGCACCATGAACCGTCTGTTCCCCATTCTTGCCCCGTGTGCGCTCGCGCTGCTTTCGTTGCCGGCGCTCGCAGCCGGGCCGATGACCCGTTTCGAGTTCGAGCTTGAAACGGCGCACATCGCGTCGACCTTCACCCACGCGAGGGCGGTGTGCGACGCACTGACCAGCAATACCAGGGACATCTGCGTCGAGGAAGCGCGCGCCGTCCAGTCGATTGCGCATGCCGAACTCGCATTCCGTCGCAGCGGCCATCTGTCCGACGCCGCAGCCATACCCGTGGTGCGCGCCGAAGCCGGGTACGCCGTTGCGCGCGAACGATGCGACGAGCAGACGGGCGCCGACAAGGCGCGCTGTCTTGCCGCAGCCAGGTCGGCGCAGGCGGGTGCGCTGGCCGAGGCCAAGGCCGCAGCCGCAGCCGCAGGCAGCGTTGCGCAGACGCCGGTCGACGCCCGCCGTGAGGCCGAATACCAGCGTGCGGTCGCGAAATGCGAAGCCATGGCGAGCGATACGCGCAGTCACTGCCTCACGGCCGCCCGCAAGAAAGCCGGCAAGACCTGAATTGACCGCGCTCCAGGAATGACCGTCCGGCCGCGCTCCGCGCGAACCGGCATGCACTGCATCGAAGGAACGGAGATCACCATGAACCATGTCACCACGCGCGACGGCGTGAAGCTCTACGTGAAGGACTGGGGTCAGGGCCGCCCGGTCGTCTTGACCCACGGCTGGCCGCTGTCGGCCGACAGTTTCGACGACCTGTCGATGGCCATCGCCGACGCCGGCATGCGCGCCATCAGTTACGACCGGCGCGGCTTCGGCCGCTCGGACCAGCCATGGACCGGCTATGACTACGACACGCTGTCCGACGACCTGGCCGACGTGCTCGAGCAGACCGGCGCGCATGACACCACATTGCTCGGCTTTTCGATGGGTGGCGGCGAGGTGGCGCGCTACATGTCGCGCCACGCCGGCAATCAGGTGAAGCAGGCCGTGCTCGTGTCATCGACCTTGCCGTTCCGGCTGAAGACCGACGACAACCCGGATGGCGTCGAACAGGCGAAGTTCGATGAAACCGCCGCCGCCATCGCACAGGACCGCGCGGCCTTCTGGCCCCCCTTCTTCAAGAACTTCTTCGGTGTCGGCATGGTGTCGCATCCGGTCAGCGACGAGGTGATGGCCTGGGCCTGCTCGGTGTCGATGCAGGCCAGCCTGAAGGCGACACTGGCCTGCGCGAAGGCCTTTTCGAGTACCGACTTCCGTGGCGACCTGGCGTCGTTCACGGTTCCCACGCTGATCATCCACGGCAGCGACGACAAGATCGTACCGATCGAATCGTCATCGCGCCTGACCGCGCGCGCCATCCTGCATGCCCGGTTCATCGAGTACGAAGGTGCGCCGCACGGCCTGTTCGCCAGCCACAAGGAACGCTTCATCGCCGACGTGCTCGAGTTCCTGCGCGGCTGAACCCCACGCCACCGATTGCCTGCGCCTGCGCGCCCACAGAACATCCGAAGGACACCCCGCATGAAGAAGCATGACAGCAAGGAAAAGACCACCCCCCCTCAATCCGCCAACGGTTGCCCCGGCAATGGCGGTGAATTGCATCAGCCGGCCGGCGCAGACCATCCGGTGCTGACCACGAATCAGGGGCTGGCGATTGCCGACAACCAGAACTCGCTGCGCGCCCATCGGCGCGGGCCGACGTTGCTGGAAGACTTCATCCTGCGCGAGAAGATCACGCACTTCGATCATGAGCGCATTCCGGAACGCATCGTGCACGCACGCGGCAGCGGCGCGCATGGCTACTTTGAACTGACGCATTCGCTGGCCGATTACACGACCGCCAAAGTGCTGACCGAAGTCGGTACCCGCACGCCGGTGTTCAGCCGCATGTCGACGGTGGCCGGCGGCTCGGGCTCGGTCGACACGCCACGCGACGTGCGCGGCTTCGCGATCAAGTTCTATACGCAGCAGGGCAACTGGGATCTGGTCGGCAACAACATTCCGGTGTTCTTCATCCAGGACGCGATCAAGTTTCCCGATCTGATCCATGCCGTGAAGATGGAGCCGGACCGAGGCTTCCCGCAGGCCGGATCGGCGCATGACACCTTCTGGGACTTCATCTCGCTGACGCCGGAATCGATGCACATGGTCATGTGGGCCATGTCCGACCGTACGCTGCCGCGTTCGCTGCGCATGATGGAAGGCTTCGGCATCCACAGTTTCCGGCTGATCGACGCGGCGGGCAAATCGACCTTCGTCAAGTTCCACTGGCGCCCGGTGCTCGGCCTGCAATCGACGGTATGGGACGAAGCGGTCAAGATCGCCGGCGCCGACCCGGACTTTCACCGACGCGACCTGTTCGAGGCCATCGCCGCCGGCAATTTTCCGGAATGGACCTTTTCGGTGCAGTTGTTCACCGAAGAAGAGGCGGCCGCCTTCCCGTTCGACCATCTCGACTCGACCAAGCTGATTCCGGAAGAACTGGTGCCGCTGCAGGAGATCGGCCGCATGGTGCTCGACCGCTGGCCGGACAACTTCTTCGCCGAAACCGAACAGGTGGCGTTCTGCCCGTCGCATCTGGTGCCCGGCATCGACTTCTCGAACGATCCGCTGCTGCAGGGGCGCTTGCATTCCTATCTCGACACCCAGCTGTCGCGCCTCGGCTCGGCCAATTTCCACCAGATTCCGGTCAATGCGCCGAAGTGCCCGTTCTCGAACCAGCAGCGCGACGGCCACATGCAGATGGGTCAGCCCAAGGGGCGCGTGGCCTATGAACCCAATTCGCTGGCTCCCGACCTGGCGCGCGAATCGCCGGACACGGGTTTCCGCAGCATGGCCATCGACGAGGGCGGGCAGCGCGGCCGCATCCGCGCCGACACGTTCGCCGACCACTACAGCCAGGCGCGCCAGTTCTGGCGCAGCCAGACCGAACATGAGCAGGCGCACATCGCCTCGGCACTCGTGTTCGAGCTGTCCAAGGTCGAGCACCTGCACATCCGCGCCGCGATGGTCGGACATCTGCGCCACATCGACGAGGCGCTGGCGCGACGCGTGGCCGACGGTCTCGGCATGATCGAGCTGCCGGCGCCGCCCGCTGCGGCACGCCCGGTGCAGGATCGCGAGCCGTCACCGGCGCTGCGCACCATCGGCAAGGGGCGCAACACGCTGACCGGACGCGTCGTCGGCATCCTGATGAACGACGGGACGGACGATGCGGCGATCGAAGCGCTGCACACGGCGCTGGTCGAAGCCGGCGCCACCGTGAAGCTCGTCGCACCCAAGGTCGGTGGCGCGAAGCTGCGCGACGGGTCGACCTTCGCCGCCGACGGCCAGCTCGCCGGCACACCATCGGTCATGTTCGACGCGGTGGCCATCGTGCTGTCGTCGTCGGGTGCCGTCGAACTGTCTGCCGACGCCGCGGCCATCGATTTCGTGCGCGATGCCTTCGGCCACCTGAAGGCGCTGATGCTCGACGATGGCGGCCGCACGCTGCTGAAGGCCGCCGGCATCGTTGCCGATGCAGGGGTGTTCGATGTCGACGATCACGCCGGTTTCATCGCTGCCGCGGGTACCCGCCAGTGGGCGCGTGAAAAGACCGTGCGCATGCTGGCCTGACACCGCTCGCTGCGCGCCTTGCTGGCGCGGGCGGCGGAGCAGCCCCTGTGGGAGCTGCCCCCCTGTGAGAGTCGCTCCTCCCCCTGTGGAAGTGGCGCCCCCTGTGGGAGCGGCGGCCTCGCCGCGATCAGTGCCGCGATGGTCAACGATCAGCGGGCGCATCGCGGCGAGGCCGCCGCTCCCACAGCCAGTGGCTCCCACAGCCAGTGGCTCCCACAGCCAGTGGCTCCCACAGCCAGTGGCTCCCACAGCCAGTGGCCCAACAAGCCACTACCCCTCCAGTCATCACCCCCGCAGCCGTCGCCCCAACCCGCGGCCTGGTCACCGCAGCCGGCAGCCCGCCCGTTCGCTGCGACACGGATGACTTATTCCCTGATCGCCTCGACGGCGACATCGATCGTCACGTCGTCACCGACGTGCGGGGCGTACTTGCCCATGTTGAAATCGGTGCGCTTGACGGTGACCGTCGCGTTGGCGCCGATGGCGTCCTTTTTCAGGATGGGGTGCGGCATGGCCTGGAAGGACGTCACTTTCAGCGTGACCGGCCGGCTCACGCCCTTGAGCGTCAGCACCCCTTCGACGGCGGTCGGCGCGTCGCCGCTGAATACCACCTTGCTCGACCTGAAGGTCGCAGTCGGGTGCTTTGCAGTGTCGAGAAAGTCTTCCGCCTGGATGTGTTCGTCGAACACGGCGAAACCTGTATCGACTGACGTCGTGTCGATGGTGATGTCGACCGCGCCGGTCCGGGCTGCGCGGTCCAGTGTCACCGTGCCGGTCGTGCGATTGAAGCGGCTCAGCTGCGTGGAAAATCCGAAGTGGCTGTACGAAAAGCGCGGGAAGGTGTGGCCGGCGTCCAGCTTGTACGTCTCCGGGGCTGCCAGCGCGGGTGCGGTGACGGAGGCGAAGGCGAGTGCGGCGACGAGGGTTTTCAGCGGGGTCATGGCAGTGCTCCTGTGATGTTGCATATATATATAGGGTGTGTTGTGGTTGGCGGCTCAGCCGCCGGAGGTCATCTTCAGCAGCGTGCGGTCACGCCTGACGAAGTGGTGGTACAGCGCCGCCGCGGCATGGCCCGCGATCAGCAGCCAGATCAGCCAGGCACCGAGCACATCCTTGTGGATGAAATCGATGGGCTTTTCGAAGGTTTTGAAATCCAGCCCCATGCCGTCGGCGACCACGGTCTGGAACAGCGCCGTGCTTTCGAACTTCGGTATGTCGAACAGGAAGAAGAAGTCGGTATCGACGCCGGTGCCCAGGTAGCCGGTGATCGGCGCGACGATCATCACGGCATACAGCGCCATGTGGCCCAGATGCGCGGCGCGGTGCGCCAGCGGCGTGCCCGGCTCGTCGGCCGGCTGTGGCGTGTTCAGGCGCCACAGCACGCGCAGTACGACGATGACCGCGATCGTCACGCCGACCGACAGGTGGAGCTGCAGCGCGGTCAGGTTTTCCGGCGTCTGCTTCTCGCTGAACCACTGGCGGAAATAGACCGAGCAGTAGGCGGCGAGAAACAGCGCGGCGGTTGACCAGTGCAGCCATCTGGCCACGCGGCCGTAGTTGTCGCGGGTGTTCGTCAGGCTCATTGCATGTCTCCCTGTAATGCGGGGGTGAAGGTCCAGGCATCCATCGCCAGCACGTGCTCGTCGATGCCTGCATGAAAGCGCGTCGCCTGCGCGCCGTCGCCTGCCGCGCCCAGGGCGACGAACAGCGGCAGCAGATGTTCTTCACTCGGGTGCGCCTGCACGCCGTCGGGCGCGCGGCGCCGGTAGTCGAGCAGTGCCGTCGTGTCGCCTGCGCTCAGCCTTTCGGCCACCCACTCGGCGAAGCCGCGCACATAGGCCGGTGTGTCGGCGCCCGGATGCGACACGGCGTGCCAGTCGCGCAGGTTGTGCGTCAGGTTGCCGGAGCCGATGACGACCAGATCGTGCTGCAGCGTGGCCAGAGCGCGGCCGAGACGCCACGCCTGATCCGGCCCGCCCGCGCTCTGGAGCGACAGCGGAATGACCGGCACATCGGCGTCCGGGAACATCAGGCGCAGCGGCACCCAGGCGCCATGGTCGAGGCCGCGTGTCGCGTTGATCCGTACCGGCAGACCGGACGACTCGATCGCTGCCGCCACGGTGCGCGCCAGTTCCGGGCAGCCGGTGGCCGGGTAGCGCAGCGCGCGCAGCGCCGGCGGAAAGCCGCTGAAATCGTGGATCGTGTCGAAGCGGGTGGCTGCACCGACGGTCGGCACGGCGGTGCCCCAGTGGGCGCTGACGATGATGACGGCGCGCGGGCGGGCCATGCGCGCGGCGATCGCCGTCAGCGCCGCGCCGGCGGCGCCGGGTTGCAGCGCGAAGGTCGGTGCGCCGTGCGGCACGAACAGCGACGACAGGCCGGCGGCGGTGCGGCGTGAGGCGGTGATCGGGGCGGTGTTGAAGTCCATGACCGAACCATAGCCGTCATCATTGCGCCGAAATAGGCCACAATCAGTAATTTATCGTTGCTAGAGAAACAACAATGGATCGACTCGATGCGATGCAGCTGTTCGTACGGGTGGCCGAACTGGGCAGCTTTTCGGCCGTGGCGCAGCAGCTCAATGTGGCGCGCTCGGTGGTGACGCGGCAGATTGCCGCGCTCGAAGCGCATCTCGGCGTGAAGCTGATGGCGCGCAGCACGCGCCGGCTGTCGCTGACCTCGGCCGGCACCGCCTATCTGGAAAAGTGTCGCGTCATCCTGAATCTGGTCGAAGCGGCCGAAACCGGCATCGGTGAGGCACGGCAGACGCCGCGCGGTGCGATCCGCCTCGGCGCGCCACTCAGTTACGGGCTGAAACGCCTGTCGCCGTTGCTGCTCGATTTTGCACAGCGCTACCCCGAAGTGAGCCTCGACATCGATTACAACGACCGGCGGGTGAATCTGATCGAAGAGGGCATGGACCTCGCCATCCGTGTCACCGCACGGCTCGACCCCGCCACCGTCGCAAGGCGCCTGGCCACCAGCCGCCTCATCGTCGCCGCGTCACCCGACTACCTTGCGCGTCACGGTGCGCCGCAACGCCCCGACGATCTCACCCACCACGAGTGCCTCGGCTATACCGCCAACGCCACGCCGAGCTGGGCCTTCAGCGTCGACGGCCAGACGGTCGCCATCCCGCTGCGCGCCCGACTGACCGCCAGCAATGGCGACGTGCTGACCGAGGCCGCCGTCCGCGGCATGGGCATCACCTGCCAGCCCGACTTCATCCTCGATCCCTGGCTGGCCGACGGCCGCCTGGTGCCGGTGCTGGCCGCCTTCGACACGCCTGAACTCGGGGTGTATGCCGTGCTGCCCGGCAACCGCCACGTGCCGCACCGGGTAAGGGTGCTGATCGAGGATCTGGCAGAGCGGCTGGCGCGCTGAAGGGACCGCTCTCCTGCAACGTCGCAGGGCATGCCCGACCGTTCATGGGTGTCGCCCCGAGCTGGTTTGTCGGCGTTTTTGACAGTCTTTGAAAGGCTGTCGTGGCCAGACACGATTCGGGTCCAGATAATTTATATAAATCAATAACCTGTGTTGATTCTACGATGCTGGCACGGCGGTTGCGTTGCTTCGTGTGCATCGTGATCTCGAGCATGCCGGTTCTGCGCACGCGGGCACGACGTCCTCTCGCGGCTTCGGCGCCCGATTCGCGAGCCCTTCTGGTTGCTTCGTTTCCTGGCCTGGCCAAAGGAGTGAAGATGTACTGCGCATCCATCAAACCCATCCGCAAGCGGGTCACTGCACCCCTGATCGCACTCGCGATCGCCGGTCTGTCGCCGGTCGCGCACGCCAATTTCATCGACCTCACGACCAACGTCGATTTCACCACCTGGAGCTTGCAGGGTGACGCGACGGCCTACAACGCCAACGTCAGCGTCGGAACGGACAGCTATGCGCAGCTCAATCGCGGCATCGGCGGTGGATCGGTCGGTGGTGCGTTCGCGCCCGGGCCGTTCATTGTGGAATTCAATGCGCCGTTCGAGGTTTCGTTCCGGTTCTATGTTGCGCATTCCGGAATGCTCGATGACGAAGGCAACCCGGGGGGCACGCAGGGCGACGGCCTGACCTTCTTCATGACCGGCAGCACACCTGCGCTCGGCTCGGGCGGCTCCGATCTGGGCTATGGCGGCAGCGGCATGAACGGCTATGCGTTTGCCGTCGATACCTTCAATTTCGACGACGAACCACAGGCGGTCAGCGTGCAGATTCTCGGCGACGGCAGCAGCACCCCGCTCGCCTACACCGAAACCGGCCTGACCGACATTCAGCCTTCCGATTACTACCAGTGGTATGGCACGGTGGGCTACACGCCGTCGGGTAATGGCGACGAAACCGGGGACCTGTTCTTCGAAGTCCAGCAGGGTTTCACCAATCAAACCTATCGGGTCGAGTGGTCAGGCGCCGACTGGAGTTCCGTGGCGACCGACGTGTATGACGAAGAGTCGAACTTCCTCGGTCGCGCCATCTACATCGGCTTCACTGCGGGCAATGGTCTGGCCGACGATGCGCACTTCGTCGGCTCGCTCACCTTCGCCCCGCCCATTCCCGAACCCTCGACCTGGACTATGCTGCTGGCCGGCCTCGGTCTGGCCGGATTCGCTGCCCGCGCCAGACGGAACTGAGCATCTGCCGGGCGGTGCCGCTGACCGGCATCGCGCCCGGGGTACGGCCTGTCTCAAACAGGACAGGCCGTACCTTTGTGCAGCAGTCGTTCCTGCCGGGGCCACGCGTATCGGTCGGGCAGAGCCGGCGATCCTGAGCTACACCTTGATGAAGGCGGCCCGGTGACGTCATGGCGCAAGGCGTCGCCTGCCGTGCGAACGCAACAGTCCGGTTCGCCCATCCATCTGAATTCCGCGGTTCGTTCTTCACTGCATGTCGTCGGGGAGATGCAAGGCCATGAAGCTGCGAATCATGATTGTTCTTTCCGCTCTGGCGAGCGCGCTGGCCGGTCCGGCGCGCGCCGAGTTGCTGCCACGTCTCGGCGGGCTGGCGTATTACGACACCGCGGCCGACCTGACCTGGCTGGCGGACGCCGATTACGCCCGGACGTCCGGCCATGACGCGGACGGGCTGATGACCTGGGCGGATGCGAAAGCCTGGGCTGCCGGGCTGGACATCGGCGGCGTCACCGGCTGGCGACTGCCTTACACGGCGCAACCGGACTTGAGCTGCAGTGCGCAGGGGGCGGGGTTTTCGCTCGGTACCGGGTGTACCGGCTGCGAACTGGGCAACCTGTTCTACAACGTGCTTGGCGGTGAGGCGACGATTGCCATCACCGACACCCACAACGCCAACTTCGACCTGTTCTCGAACATCCAGGTATCGGGCTACTGGTCGGCGGACGTCTTCGCCGGCGATCCGACCGGCCAGACGGCGTGGGCCTTCGGCATGGGCGGTGTGCAGGTCTTCGTGAATGTGTCCACGCTCGAACCCCGTGCGTGGGCGGTGCATGACGGCGACGTGTCGGCGGTACCGATGCCGGCGGCCGTTTGGCTCTTCGGTTCCGGCTTGCTCACCCTGCTGGCCGTGCAGCGCGTACGCCGGCCTCTGCCGGCAGCTTGAAGGTCGCAGCCGCCCTGCGGCCCCGTGCGACCGCCTGCTTCCGCGTCGCGGGACGGCAGGAGAAGTCGGAGTCGAAGCAGTTCAGGTAGTCGGTCATGGCGCGGATGCTCAGCAGGTGCTTGAGGTAGGTACGCGCAAGTTTCGGCGGCCAGCAGCGGCGCGCCGGGTCGATGGCGGAAAGATCCGTTCGAGCCGGGTAATGACGTTCGGCAAACGACCGGTAGGCGCGCCGGAAACGCGGCGGCAAGGTGCATGCGGTGTCGCGCCAGGGCTTGTTCGGGCCGATGAAGTGGACGAGCTTCGGCTCAACCAGATCCGCGAAAAAGCGCGACGACCAGGTGTATTGCCAGTTCCACACCGGGCTCAGTTCCGTCCAGTCGCCGTCGAGCGCAAGGTTGAGCAGCGACTGGTCGTGCCGCAGCACGGCTTCGGGCGATCTGGCGAGCACCTGCAGACAGCGCCCGAGTATGCGTTCTGACTGGTAGCGATCGACGTCAATCAGCAGCATGCCCGAGTTGAAATAGGGCGAGGCCGGCCGGCCGAGCGTGCGGTTCTCGGGCACGCGCCGCCGCGGCGTACGCCACTGCACGTTGTCGCGCACCGCGCCTATGGCCGCACCGAGCAGGTCGATGTCGAGCAGCTGTTCGATGCCGGCGCTCATCGGCATGATGTCGCTGTCGAGGTAGAGGATGCGCCGGTAGCAGCCCGCGACCGCACCGGGAATGAGCAATCGCAGGTAGGCCGCCGCGCCGTGCCGATCGGCCTGGGTGCCGGCGCGGAACGGGTTGCCGGGCGGCAATTTCATCAGCTTGAGTCCGGTGCCAAGCAACCCCGGTGGCAGTACGAGGTCATCCTGCGAGAATACGCAGATGTCGAAGGTGCGGTCGGGGTGCAGCAACGCGATCTGTTCGGCCATGAAGAACGCGTAGGGCGCGTAGTTTGCGTCGCACGCCATGACCACGGCAGTGTCGTGCGGCACGCCCTGTCGGATGTCATGTTGCGTCATGGGGTGCTGAGCGGAAAGCTGCCCGTCTGTCCGGGCTGATGGACACATCCTGAACGCGCGACATTAAGTGCCGCTTAACGCAAGGTCGGGACGCACGGTGGGGCGTATCCGGAACGGATGCCGACGTGCGCAGGCCCGGCCACTTCGCCGGTTCGCCACCGCACAGACCCGGCACATCGCAGCTGCCATGCTGGGGCAGTCGAAGCGCCCGATGGTCGGGCGCGCGTCCATCGCGGATGTCGTCGGGCGCCGTGTGGCGCAGCGACCCGGCATCCGCATGGCATCCACAGAAAAGGGTCGTCATGACATCCATCATCGCCGGGCGCCTGCAGCGCCAGGACCAGGTTGAACTCGCCATCACCGAACTGCTCGCCGCCGGCTTCCCGCGCGACGGCATCAGTGCTTTCTACGTCAATCCGGCCGGGCAGCATGATCTGTATCCGGTCGGCGGCGATCGCGACGAATCACCCGGTACGTCCGAAGCCGACGAGGGACTGCTGCGCGGCGCGGCCACCGGTGGTGCCATCGGTGCCGCCGTGGGCGTGGCCGGCATCTCCGTGATGGGACCGGTCAGTTCGGTTCTCGGCGCGGCAGTCGGTGCCCATATCGGCACGCTGGTGGGCAGCCTGTCGCAGATGAAGGAAGACGGCGAAGACGAGCCCGGCACCGGCCATGCCCTGCCGCAACGTGAATCCGGGATGGTGGTGGCGGTGGCGATGAACGGGCAGGGCAGCGAGGCGCAGGTGATCGCCATCCTCGAAGCGCTCGGTGCCGACCAGATAGAACGCGCCGACGGCACGATCGCCGCCGGCGACTGGGGCGACTTCGACCCGCGTGACACGCCGAACCTGATCCGGCATCCGGCGTGACCCCTGCGGGACCGGTAGCGTTTTGAGCGCCCCTGCGAGAGCGGTGGAATGTGGGAGCCGTGATCGGCGCCGGCCCCTTGTGGGAGCGGCGGGCGCGCCCCNCCCCTGCGGGACCGGTAGCGTTTTGAGCGCCCCTGCGAGAGCGGTGGAATGTGGGAGCCGTGATCGGCGCCGGCCCCTTGTGGGAGCGGCGGCCTCGCCGCGATCAGTGCCGCGACCATCGTTGTGCAGAGCGCGTATCGCGGCGAGGCCGCCGCTCCCACAGGGACTTCCCACAGGGCCGCAGCTCTCAGCACTCCCGGTGTGTGCCCGTTTCCATGACTTTGCTGGTGATCAAGCCGTCACGGAGGCAGGGCGCGTGTTGTTCAGGCGTTCACTTCCCGCCCCACAACGCCTTCAGCCGTGCATCGCGGCCGCAGCTCCAGCGGTAGTACTGGTAGCGCGCCGGGTTCTTCTTGTAATAGTCCTGGTGATAGTCCTCGGCCGGGTAGAAGGTGCTCGCCGTGGTGATTTCGGTGACGATGGGCGCCTTGAAGGGCTTGGCCTTTTCCAGTTCGGCCAGCGAGCGCCGCGCGGCATCGAGCTGCGCGGCGTCATGCGCGAAGATGGCACTACGGTAGGAGTGGCCGGCGTCGCAGAACTGGCGGTCTTTCGTGGTCGGATCGATGCTGCGCCAGAAATGGGCCAGCAGCTGTTCGTAGCTCACCTTCGCCGGGTCGTACTCGATCAGCACCGCTTCGGCGTGGCCGGTGGTGTCGGACGACACCGCCTTGTAGGTCGGGTTGGGGGTCTTGCCGCCGGTGTAGCCCGAGGTGGTCGACAGCACACCCGGTACCTTGTCGAAATCGACCTCGACGCACCAGAAGCAGCCGCCCGCAAAGGTGGCTTTCGCAACCGCGGGCGGTGCGGCCGGTGCAGCGGCAGGCGCTTGCGCGAACACGACGGCGCACAGCGCGGCGCCGGCCAGTGCGCCGATCAGTTGTTTCGTCACGGCGCTCACGCCTCGGCCGGCGCGAAACGCAGCGCGATGCCGTTGTTGCAGTAGCGCTTGCCGGTCGGCGCCGGGCCGTCGTCGAACACATGACCCTGATGACCGCCGCAGCGCGCGCAGTGGTATTCGGTGCGCGGCAGGATGGCCTTGAAGTCGGTCTTGGTGCCGAGTGCGTCGGGCAGCGCGGTATGGAAGCTGGGCCAGCCGGTACCGCTTTCGTACTTCGTGTCGGACGAAAACAGCGGCAGATCGCAGCCGGCGCAGTGATAGGTGCCGCGGCGCTTCTCGTCGTTCAGCGGGCTGCTGCGCGGACGCTCGGTGCCTTCATTGCGCAGTACCGCGTACTGGCCGGGCGACAGGCGCTTGCGCCATTCGGCGTCACTGAGCTTGAGCGGGGTGGGTGCGCCGCTGGCGGCGGCAGGTGCGTCGGCCGCGATCACGCGGGCGGCGACGGCGCCGAGCGCACCGGCTGCGATCACGCCCAGCCATTCGCGTCGGTTGATGTGTCGGTTCATGCAGAATCTCCTCGTGGGTATGCAGTGCGGCGCAGGGCGCCACTGTGGACGTGCCCGGGTCGGGCCGGCTCATGCAGGATCAGACCGGCAGGGCAGGGTCAGGCTTACAACGGCCGTCGGCACGGGTGCGCATTGCGACACGCAGCCGATGCGATGTTCGGGCGGACATGCGCCGTGCTGTGTCCGACAGTACGGATGGCCGCGAAATCCCGCGGTGTGAAAGAGGATGCGAAAGAGGGGCGAAGGAAGGTGCGAACCGGCGGCGGTGCGCGGGCGGCGGGACCCGGAGCTTGCGGCCGGTTGCGGCGCCGGGGCAGGTCCCGGCATCCGTCGCCGGATCGGGAGCGACTTCAGTTGCGTCCGCTCAGCCGCTCCCTGCACTGCGTGCGCAGTGTGCGGCGCGTTCGAGCAGCAGTGTGCGCTCGCGCCCGTTCTGCGTCAGTGCCGCTGCGCGCCTGAACTCCGCGGCTGCCTCGTCCAGCCGGCCAAGCTTGTCCAGCAGATCGCCGCGCACGCCGGGCAGCAGGTGATATTGACGCAGCGCCGGGTCATCGAGCAGCCGGTCGATGATGTCCAGCCCGGCCTGCGGCCCGAAGGCCATGGCCACGGCGACGGCGCGGTTCAGCTCGACCACCGGTGACGGCGCCAGCTCGGCCAGCGCGTCGTACAGCGCGGCGATGCGGCCCCAGTCGGTATCGGTGGCGGTGGCGGCGCGCGCGTGGCAGGCGGCAATGGCGGCCTGCAGCGCATACGGGCCGTAACCATCGGGTGACGCGGCGCGTTCGAGTGCCGCCAGGCCGCGCCGGATCAGCAGCCGGTCCCAGCGGTTGCGGTCCTGCTCGAGCAGCAGGATGGGCGCGCCGGCTGCATCGACGCGCGCATGCAGCCGCGACGACTGGATTTCCATCAGCGCCACCAGTCCGTGCACTTCAGGTTCGGCCGGCGCCAGCACGGCCAGGATGCGGCCCAGCCGCAGCGCCTCTTCGCACAGCGTCGGGCGCATCCAGTCGTCACCGGCGGTGGCCGAATAGCCTTCGTTGAAAATGAGGTAGATCACCTTCAGCACCGACGAAAGCCGTGCCGCCAGTTCGGCCGGCGGCGGCAGTTCGAACGGCACGCGGGCCTCGGCCAGCGTGCGCTTGGCGCGCACGATGCGCTGGGCGATCGTCGCTTCCGGTACCAGGAAGGCGCGCGCGATGTCGGGCGTGCCCAGGCCGCCGATCAGGCGCAGCGTCAGCGCCACGCGCGCCTCGAGCGACAGCACCGGGTGGCAGGCGATGAACACCAGACGCAGCACGTCGTCGCCGAGCGGGTTGTCGACGGCGGCTTCGAGCGCAGCGTCGGGTGCGGGCGGTGCGCCGTCCTGCAACTGCCCTTCGAGTTCGAACGCAATCTCGTCCGCCTTGCGTGCGTGCAGCGTGCGCTGGCGCAACAGGTCGATGGCGCGGTTCCTTGCCGCGGTCATCAGCCAGGCGGCCGGATTGTCGGGTATGCCTTTCACCGGCCACTGTTCGAGCGCCGTCAGCAGCGCGTCCTGCGCCAGCTCTTCGGCCAGGCCGACGTCGCGCACCCGGCGCGCCAGCGCACCGACGATGCGCGCCGATTCGATGCGCCACACCGCATCGAGCGTGCGGTGGATGTCGGGCGCGCTCATCGGCCGCGCCAGTGCGTCATGAGGCGCCGGCGTCCATCGCGCGGAAGCGGTCGATCGCCTCGCCCGGCGCGAAGTCGTCCAGCTCGAACAGCTGCCTCACTTCTATTTCGGCGTCGACGCCTTCGCCGGCCGGGTTCGGAAAGCGGCGCGTCCATTCCAGCGCTTCTTCGCGGCTGTTCACCTGGATGAGCGTGTAGCCGGCGATCATCTCCTTGCTCTCGGTGAACGGTCCGTCGGTCACGCTGCGCGCGCTGTCGCGGTAGCGGATGCGCCAGCCGTCGGCGCTCGGCTTCAGGCCCGAGGCGTCGAGCAGCACGCCCGCCCGCATGAGCGCTTCGTGATAGCCGGCCATCGCGGCCAGCAGCGGTTCCTCGGGCATCACGCCGGCTTCGGTGTCGCGCGTGGCCTTGACGATGATCATGTAGCGCATGGCGGGCTTCCCCTGCGGTTGCGTGCGAATGCGACGGACGGACAGCGCACGGGCGGCCCGGCGCCGTCGCGTGCGTCATTCATCCCTTGTCACTCAGCCATTTTGACTCAGCCATTTTCGAAGCACGGCCCGACGCCGCGCACTTCCACCGTCGACCAGGTGGCGGCCGGGCAGGCGCGCGCGATGTCGATCGCCTCCTGCCGGTTGTCGGTGGCCAGCAGGAAGAAGCCGCCGACCATTTCCTTGGCTTCGGCGAACGGCCCGTCGACCACGCTGGTGCGGCCATCGCGCGTCTCCACGCGCGCACCGGAAGCGGTGGAGTGCAGCGATTCGCTGGCGATCAGCAGGCCGCGTGCCTGCAGGTCGGCGCCGAAGCGCATCATGCTGTCGTACAGCGCGCGGCCTTCTTCTTCGGTGCGTTCGGCGCGCTGGCCGACCGGTTCAACGATCAACAACATGTGCGGCATGGTGTGCTCCTTCTTCGGGACCGGCGGTGCCGGTCGGCTGGATGAACGGGATACGGTTCCCCGGTGCGATCTCACTGGCCGCCCGGGTTGCCCGCATCGTTGCTGCACATCGCCCGCACTGCGGCCTGCAGTTCGTCCGGGCTGACGTCGCGCAAGTGGGTGGCGACCGACCACTCGTGTCCGAACGGGTCTTTCAGCTTGCCGTAGCGGTCGCCCCAGAACGCATCGTCGACCGGCATCGTGACGGTTGCACCGGCTGCCACTGCGCGGGCGACGACGGCGTCCACGTCGGCGACCTGCAGGTGCAGCGTGACCGGCGAGCCGCCCAGGTGAGTCGGGTCGAACAGGCCGCAGCCGGCAAAGGCATCGACCAGCATGACCGTCGAATCGCCGATGCGGATGGCGGCATGGATGATGTTGCCCTGAGGCGCAGCGAGGCGCATCTGTTCCTCTGCGCCGAAAGCGGACCGGTAGAAAGCGATGGCCGCGGCAGCGTCGGCGCAGACCAGATGCGGGGTGACGGTGTGCATGCCGTCGGGGATGGGCTTGACGCGGGACATGGTCGGGTTCTCCTGGGCAGGTGTCGGGCGCCCCGAAAGCGGGCGCTGCACCCTGACGACGAAGCAGGCCGCGCCGGATCGACACGATGCGCCCGCATTTTCCGGCAAACGTCGGTTTGCCCGGCGCAGAACCCCCGTTCAGCCCCGGCGGTCCGGCGTCGGGAAAAGCGCCTGGCCCATCGGCTGATAGCGCTGGGTACAGTTGCGACCGCGGGCCTTGGCCTGATACATCGCCTCGTCGGCACGCTGAAGCAGCGGTTCGGCCTCGTCCGCGTCGTCCGGGAATGTGGCGATGCCGATGCTGGCGGTGACCATGGCGTGCTGGTCCGCATCGATCGAAAAGGGGCAGGCAAGCTCCGTCAACACGCGTCCGATCACCGCTTCATGTTCATCCACATCATCCATGTCGGTCAGCATGAGCACGAATTCGTCGCCGCCCAGTCGGCAAACCGTATCGTTCGTGCGCACGCAGCCCAGCAGCCGCTTGGCGACCTGCTGCAGCAGACGGTCGCCTGCGGCGTGCCCCCAACGGTCATTGACCGGTTTGAAGCCATCCAGATCGAGGTAGCACAGGATCAACGGCCGACGCGTGCGCCGCGCCTGGCTGATGGCCTGTACCAGGCGGTCGTTCAGCAGCCGGCGATTGGGCAGGCTGGTGAGGTCGTCGTGCAGCGAAAGGTATTCAGAGTTTTCCTGCGATTTCCGCAGCCGCGTGATGTCGGCGAAGATCCATAGCCATTCCTCATGGTTGGCCGACATGCGGGTACCGCTGGCATCGATCCAGACGCGCCCGCCGTCCTTGCGCAGCATTTCGAACTGCAGGCGGAATACGTCGCCCGTGCCCGCCCTGGAATACACCTGATGACCGAGCACATCGAAGGCCTCGTCGTCGGCATACAGCTGTCGCGTACTCCGGCCGGTCAGCTCGCCGGTCGCATAGCCGAAGATGCGGTGCGTCGCCCGGTTGGCCCAGATGATCCGCCGCTCCCGCAGCTTCACGATGCCGACCAGATCGTTGTCGAGCATCGCATCCTGCTCGCGCGCCAGCTGGCGCAGTGCCTGTCGCGCCTCGCTCAGTTCGGTGATGTCGAACATGACCGACCGGCTCATCAGGAATTGTCCGTCGGGTCCGGTTACGGCGGTGGCGCTGACACTGACACGGCGCAGATCGCCGCCGAGGCTGACGATGTCGAAGTCCAGATTGCTGACCGAGCCATCGGCCTTGAATTTATGGAAGGTTTCGGCGAAAAGCGCCTTGCCTTCCGGAGTCAGCACGTCGGGCAGCTTCAGTTTTCCGATGACGTCGTCACGTGTGCGGCCGAGCCAGTTCAGCCCGGTTTCGTTCATGCGCAGGATGGTGCCGTCGCCCGACAGGGAGTAATACGCGCACGGCGCGTATTCATACAGGTCGCGCAATTCGTCCAGCGACTCGGCGAGCCGGGCCTCGAGACGTTTGCGCTCGGTGATGTCGCGCCCCACGCTCTGAACCTCCAGCAGCGCGCCGCCGTCATCGAAATAGGCATGGTTGGCGAACTGCGCCCAATGCATGCTGCCGTCGGCGACGAACACCCGGTTTTCGATGACCACCACCGGGTTGTCAGGCGACAGTCGGGCCAGTTCGCGTTCGATGTACGGCAGATCATCGGGATGCATGAGCAGATGCCATTTCCCGCGCACGATGTCGTCCGGTGATGTGCCGAAGTAGCGGCAGTAGGCGTCATTGACATAGACCACCTGACCGTCCGCCATGAAGCGGAAGATGAAGTCGGTCTGGTCTTCGACGATGGCCTGATAACGGCCTTCGTTCAGCGCAAGCGCTTCCAGCGTCTTGCGGGTCGCCGCACTCGCCGACTGCAGCTTGACCACGACCAGACCGATCAGCGCACTGGTCGCCGAAAACACCAGCAGCGACACGATGCCGTTCTGGCTGATGCCGAAACTCGAGAACGGATGCGAAAAGAAGTAGAAGCCGGCGATTCCGCTGAGCACCACATTCAGCACGCCCGGCCCCGGGCCGCACAGGTAGAACGCGACGACGACGCCCCAGTAGAACGTCAGATACACCAGCCCCGCGTCGACCGGCAGCAGTGCGAAACGCAGCATCGTGGCCAGCGCGACGAAGGCCATCGACAGCAGAATGCGCGCCGAAAGGGGCAGGCGCGTGTGCAGGCTGTCAAGGGCGGGCATCGGCTCGGTAAGACTAAAGATTAGGGGACCAATTTACATGATGCCAAGCTGTGCGGGCTTGTGCACACCGTTCAAGGCTTGAAGACATCAAATTGTGCTTCCTGCGCAACGCCCTGCACGGGTTCGGCGCCGGTGTCGGCACAGGTGTCGAAGGGCGGCGATCGGACGGGATGGATGGCGCCGCCGCATATATATATGGGCGTACGGTGGATCGGCGGGACGGGCGCTGTTCCTGTGGGAGCGGCGGCCTGTGGGAGCGGCGGCCTCGCCGCGATACGCACGCTGATCAATGACCATCGCTGCACTGATCGCGGCGAGGCCGCCGCTCCCACAAGGAAGTGCTCCCACAAGGAAGTGCTCCCGCAAACAGTGCTCCCACAAGCACTCTGCGGCGCCGTTCGCGATCAGGACTTGAAATTGCAACACCCAGCCCCTATCATTAGCACTCGTTGGCAGTGAGTGCTAACAAAGCGGTGTGCAAGGCGCGCCGCCCGGATATCGACCATCTCGCGACCTTGTCGCGATTTATTTTTCAAGGAGTCATTGCATGAAAATCCGTCCGTTGCACGACCGTGTGCTGGTCAAGCGTCTGGAAGAAGAGCGCAAGACCGCCTCGGGCATCGTGATTCCCGATGCCGCTGCAGAAAAGCCGGATCAGGGCGAAATCATCGCCGTGGGCGCAGGCAAGATTCTCGAAGACGGCAAGATCCGTCCGCTGGCAGTCAAGGCGGGCGACCGCGTGTTGTTCGGCAAGTACTCGGGCCAGACCGTCAAGGTCGATGGCGAGGAACTGCTGGTCATGCGCGAAGAAGACATCATGGGCGTGGTCGAGGCCTGATCGCCTCCTGCAACCTGAATCTTTCAAACTTTCAAGGAGTTGAACATGGCTGCAAAAGAAGTACGTTTTGGTGATTCCGCCCGTGAGCGGATGGTGACCGGTGTCAATATCCTGGCCAATGCCGTCAAGGTGACGCTGGGCCCGAAGGGTCGCAACGTGGTGCTCGAGCGTTCGTTCGGCGCCCCGACCGTGACCAAGGACGGCGTGTCGGTCGCCAAGGAAATCGAACTGAAGGACAAGTTCGAGAACATGGGCGCCCAGATGGTCAAGGAAGTCGCTTCCAAGACCTCGGACGTCGCCGGTGACGGCACCACCACCGCCACCGTGCTGGCCCAGGCCATCGTGCGCGAAGGCATGAAGTACGTGGCTGCCGGCATGAACCCGATGGACCTGAAGCGCGGCATCGACAAGGCCGTCGCCGGCATCATCGACGAGCTGAAGAAGATTTCGAAACCCTGCTCGACCACCAAGGAAATCGCCCAGGTCGGCTCGATCTCGGCCAATTCCGACACGTCGGTCGGTGAGCGCATCGCCGAAGCGATGGACAAGGTGGGCAAGGAAGGCGTCATCACCGTCGAAGACGGCAAGAGCCTGAACGACGAGCTGGAAGTGGTCGAAGGCATGCAGTTCGACCGCGGCTACCTGTCGCCGTACTTCATCAACAACCCGGACCGCCAGATCGCCGTTCTGGAAAGCCCGCTGGTCCTGCTGCACGACAAGAAGATCAGCAACATCCGCGATCTGCTGCCGGTGCTGGAACAAGTCGCCAAGGCCGGTCGCCCGCTGCTGATCATCGCCGAAGACATCGAAGGCGAAGCGCTGGCCACCCTGGTGGTGAACAATATCCGCGGCATCCTGAAGACTGTCGCCGTCAAGGCTCCGGGCTTCGGCGACCGTCGCAAGGCCATGCTGGAAGACATCGCCATCCTGACCGGCGGCACGGTGATCGCCGAAGAAGTCGGTCTCACCCTGGAAAAGGCCACGCTGGCCGATCTGGGCCAGGCCAAGCGCATCGAAGTGGGCAAGGAAGAAACGACCATCATCGACGGCGCCGGCACGGAAGACGCGATCAAGGCCCGTGTTGCCAACATCAACACGCAGGTCGAAGCCGCCACCTCCGACTACGACCGTGAAAAGCTGCAGGAACGCAAGGCCAAGCTGGCCGGCGGTGTTGCGCTGATCAAGGTCGGTGCCGCGACCGAGTTCGAAATGAAGGAAAAGAAGGCCCGCGTCGAAGATGCGCTGCACGCCACGCGTGCCGCCGTCGAAGAAGGCATCGTGGCCGGCGGCGGTGTCGCGCTGGTGCGCGCACTGCAGAACCTGGGCAACCTGAAGGGCGCCAACGCCGATCAGGACGCAGGTATCAAGCTGATCATGCGTGCTGTCGAAGAGCCGCTGCGCCAGATCGTCGCCAACGCCGGTGAAGAGCCGAGCGTCGTGGTGAACAACGTGAAGGAAGGCAAGGGCAACTACGGCTACAACGCAGCCACCGGCGAGTACGGCGATATGGTCGAGATGGGCGTGCTGGACCCGACCAAGGTCACGCGCACCGCTCTGCAGAACGCCGCATCGGTTGCTTCGCTGATGCTCACCACCGACTGCATGGTGGCCGAGCTGGCCGAAGAAAAGCCGGCTGGCGGCGGCATGCCGGGCGGTATGGGCGGCATGGGCGGCATGGGCATGGACATGTAATGTCCGTCGCGGCCGCCGCAAGGTGGCTGCGGCCCGGTCACCCGACTCCGAAAAAACCCGCGCGAGCGGGTTTTTTCGTTAACAATCGGTCTGTGGCAGGCGTGCGAACTGCAACATCCGTCCGGATATCGGGCCGGGCCGGGCACGCCTTTGGATGAACCAGGGGAAACGAGGCAGCAAAATCTGAAACAAGCCGCTCGAAAAGCGGATGAGAATATGCGGGAAAGAAAAGGTGGCGGAGGGTGCCCCGTGCAGGGAAATAGGGCACCCTCCGGAGCGGGTGCCGGCGTGCCGGCTGCGCCCCCGAAGACCAAAAGACGGAGAGCTGCAGAATATTCAGGTGGGCTTACATCTGCCTTACACTTGAATGACGAATGCAGTCACGCGCTCATCGAGGAGGCGGCCGCAAGGCCGTAGGCGACATGCACATACTGCTGGCAGAAGACGATCCGGTCATTTCCGACGCCGTGGTACGCGCGCTCAAGCGCGCCGGCTATGCGGTGGACAGCGTGGCCAATGGCAGCGAAGCTGATGCCGTGCTGCACGGTCAGGGCTTCGACCTCGCCATCATCGACCTCGGTCTGCCGCGCCTGTCCGGCATCGAGGTGATCAAGCGCATGCGGGCGCGCAAATGCACCGTACCCATCCTGATCCTCACGGCGCAGGACGGCATCGACGACCGCGTGCGCGGACTCGACGCCGGTGCCGACGACTACATGTGCAAGCCGTTCGCGCTGCCCGAACTCGAAGCGCGCGTGCGCGCACTGACCCGGCGCGGCACCGGCATGCCGACGCGCATCGAGGTCGGCCCGCTGGCCTACGATCAGGCCGACCACGTCGCCAGCGTCAACGGGCAGGCCATCGAGCTGTCGGCGCGTGAAACCGCGCTGCTCGAAGTGCTGCTGCTGCGCGCCGGCCGGCTGGTCAACAAGGAACAGCTCGTCGATCACCTGTGCGGCTGGGGCGAAGAGGTCAGCAACAACGCGATCGAGGTGTACGTCCATCGGCTGCGCAAGAAGATCGAGCACAGCGGCCTGCGCATCGTGACGCTGCGCGGCCTCGGCTACTGCCTGGAACGACCGGATGCCGTCGCGTGAAAAGCTGAGGCAGCGCCGCAACAAGGCCGACGAAAGGGCGGCGGGCGAACACAACTCGCTGTTCGGCGAAATCCTCGACTGGATGCTCGCGCCGCTGATGTTCGTGTGGCCGATCAGCATCGCCATCATCCACAACGTGGCCGACGACATCGCCCACGCGCCGTACGACAAGGTGCTCGGCGACAGCGTCTATGAACTGAGCCGCCAGGTGCGCTCGACGCCGGTCGGCGCCGCGCTGGTCAAGCCGCCGCAGATGCGCGACCTGTTCCACATCGACGGCGAAGACATCATCTACTACCAGGTGCTCGACGGCAGCGGCCGCCTGCTGGCGGGCGACGCCGAAATTCCCGATGTGCCGCAGGACCTGCCGTGGAAAGCCGGCGAGCTGTATTTTCGCGAAGGCCGCGTGAACAACGAAGACGTGCGCATCGCCTACATGTTCCAGCCCGTCACCACCATTCCGGATTCCTACGTGACGGTGCAGGTCGCCGAAACGCTGAACAAGCGCGAGGCGCTGACGTCGCGCATCCTGTCCGGCGTGCTGCTGCCGCAGTTCGTCATCATTCCGATCGCCGTGGTGCTGGTGTATTTCGGTCTGGCGCGCGGCCTGCGCCCGCTCAACCGGCTGCAGCGCATGATCGAGAAGCGCCGCCCGACCGACCTGTCGCCGATCGAAGTCCGGCGCGCGCCCGAAGAACTGCGGCCGCTGATCAGTGCGCTCAACGACATGATGCTGCGGCTCGAACTGAATCTGGCGGCGCAGCGACGCTTCATCGCCGACGCCGCGCACCAGATGCGCACCCCGCTGACCGGCCTCAAGAGCCAGGCAGAACTGGCGCTGCTCGAAAACGATCCGGCGCAGATCCGCACCTGCATGGAGCAGATCTTCGTCAGCGCCACCAGCTCGGCCCACCTGATCAACCAGCTGCTCGCGCTGGCGCGCGCCGAGTCCAGTACCGAAAAGGTGCATGTGGTCGAGCGGCTGGAACTGAACGGTCTGGTCGAGCGGCTGGTGGCCGACTGGGTGCCCGCCGCCCGCCTGCGCCGCATCGACATCGGCTTCGAGCGCGCCCACGTGCCGCTGCATGTCGACGGCAATCCGGTGCTGCTGAACGAAATGTTCAAGAACCTGATCGACAACGCCATCAAGTACACGCCGATCGGCGGCATGGTCACCGTGCGTCTGCGCGCCGACATCCGCGCGCTGTTCGAAGTCGAGGATTCCGGCCCCGGCGTGCCGGTCGAAGACCGCCAGCGCGTGTTCGAGCGCTTCTACCGCGTGCTCGGCACCCAGGTCGAAGGCTCCGGCCTTGGCCTGCCCATCGTGCGCGAAATCGCCGAACTGCACCGCGCCGACGTCGAACTGCTCGACGCGCGCAGCGAGTCCGGCCTGCTGGTGCGCGTGTCCTTTCCGCGCGTCATGCCTGAAGCCGAAGCGCCGCGCGACGACGACGCACCGAGCTGGCACGCCGCCCCCGCCGGTGCCGGACGCCCGGCATGACCGCCGGCGCGGATACGCTCGAACTCGCCCTGCGCGTCGTCGTCGTCCTGAAGGGGCTCAACGAGCTGCTGCTGCTCACCTTCATCGCCCAGGGCGCGCTGTGGCTGCTCGCCGGCAGCCAGCGCCAGCACAACCTCATCTACAACGCCTTCAACCTGGTCGGCGCGCGCGTCCTCGCCATCACCCGCCGCATCACCCCCGCGTTCGTGCCCGACCGCCACCTGCCGGCGGTTGCACTGTTCTGGCTGCTGCTCGCCGAACTGCTGCTCATCATCGCCAAGATCAGCCTCGTGCTCGAACTGCAGGCCCGCCCCGCCGCCTGAATGCGCCAAACTCTTTGACACTGCCTGCCCGACGCATTACCATCGCGGCCTCGCGTGGCCTGGTAGCTCAGTTGGTAGAGCAGCGGATTGAAAATCCGCGTGTCGGTGGTTCGATTCCGCCCCAGGCCACCACCCCTTCAGACGGCTCGCCATCACGGCGGGCCGTTTTCGTTTCGGCTTCCTGCAGCATCTGCGCGATCACCTCCCAGACGCGCCGCGACTCGTCGCTTTGTGCGCCGCCGACCATACAAAAAGCTGCAACCTCCGGTTTTCCAAGTATTTTTGCCAGACGCGCGGCCTGATCCGGGCCAGGTCGGCTCCGTCCTTTGCGCCAGTCGCACACGCTTCCCGGTTTGATTCCCAGCTTCCGCGCGATATCGCTGTCGTTCTTTGCGACGCCGGTGGAGATCACTTCGTCCAAGTATTTGCCTATCTCGGCCATCTCACTGCTCCGCTTTTCTTCACCTTGAGTCGTAAGGCTAAGGCTTAAAAAAAAGATTGACAACTATTACGGAGCGACCTTAAGGTTTAAGTCGTGAACGTAAAGCCCGACGTCATTCTTTTGGAGAGAGCGTGAAGATGAAGACCATCGACGATCAGCAGCGCGCCTCTGCCACGGTGCGTTCTGAAATTCAGTATTTCCAGCAGCAAGCGGAGCGCGCAGGCGAAAGGGATGAGCAGGGCGCCCGTCCCGCAGGGATGAGCGAAAGCGAACCCGAAACAGCCCGGTCCGCTCGTCGGATTCGCACCTCGGTCGCTCGCTGAAATGCCCCACCCCGGCTTCCTCACCGTCATCGAAGACCTCGAGCGCCAGTTGGCGGCGCCGATGCCGGCGTCCATCCGCCGCTCCAAAGAGCGTCACCGCAAGAAAGAGCTCGACCGCGCGAGGCGCGCCGGCATCACTGCGGACGCCATCCTCGCCGCCCAACGTCGCGGCCGGGGGCTCAAATGATCGTCACCGTTTTCCTGTGGATCTTCATGCGCTGCTACGACTGCGGCTTCCTGTGGCGGGAAGCCTGCTTGTCCACCGGCCGTCGTGGAGTCCGCCCCGACCTGTCCGGCATCTGCATCGAATGCGGCTCGATAAGCAGCTTCGAGCGCGGGCGCAGCAAGCCGGGACCGCAGGGCACGGCGGCTGCGGCCGCGCCCCCCCTGACTAACAGGGGAGGGACATCCACCAAGACCCGATCCCGTCACGCGAGGAACCGATATGTTCCGAACTACTGAATCCCATTGGCCGCGCAATCGCAACGGCGAACGCTACGTGCTGAACCATCGGGGAGAAGAATCCGTTCTTCTTGAAACCTCGGCCCGTGGTGACGGCAAAGCCTTCATCGACTGGCTCACCGTCACCTTCCCCGATGTCGCCATCCATCCTGAGAACGGGTGGAAGTGCCTGGTCCCCGTCGTCGATCAGGACTTCGCCTTCGCCCTGGCTGAACGCCTCGAACAGATCGTCGGCTTCGGCATCTTCGAGAAGCGCAAGAACGGCCACAAGTTCTATCAACACTCATGGAGCCTTGGCGAAGACGGCCGCTTCGGCTTCATCGCCATCGGTGGCCAGCGTGGCACCGTCCTGTTCGAGCTCACCGGCGAAGGCTGCATGCACGCAAAGCCGGGCTGGGAAGCCCGCATGTACGACTTCCTCGCCTCCGGTGACCTGAAGCTTCCCAAGATCACCCGCGTCGATCTGACGCACGACGATCACGCCGGACACTACAGCGTCGACAAAGCCTTCGACGACTGGTCGAACAACCTCTTCAAGCTCCCCCAGGCACCGCAGTCGCCTGCGATGGCGCAGTTCGGCAACTGGGCCAAGCCTGACGGCAGGGGCCGAACAGTCGGCATCGGCCGTCGCCTCTCCGGCAAGTACCTGCGCGTCTATGAGAAGGGCCGCCAGTTGGGCGACCCGAACTCGCCCTGGACACGGATCGAGCTCGAACTGAAAGCCGAAGATCGGGTGATTCCGTTCGACGTCCTCACCCGTCCCGGCGCTTACCTCGCCGCTGCCTACCCCGCGCTCGAATTCCTGAACACCGAACAAGCCCGCATTGCCACGGTACGCCACGCCGTCAAGCAAGGTTTCGACGCCATGCGTCGATACGTTCGCCGTTCAGCCGGTGCCGCACTGGCCGTCGCGCTCGCCATCCATGGCGCCGCCTTCGTCGACGACCTGGTCGCCGAAGTCACCCAGGACGAAATTCACCGGCAGATGGTGCGCCGTGGACTCGATGTCCCTCATTACCTCGTCGCCGATCTGGCCGCATCGGGCACCGACACAACAGGCCATAAAGGAAATGATGATGTCGATTCTGTTTGATATGGCCGAGTCCGAACAAGTCCGAACCGAACGCCGTGTGCTGCTGGGTGCCCGTGGTCGCATGTTCAACATCGACGGCACGCAATTCGATTACACCGAACTGTTCGTGACCGTCCCGCTGCAGCGTGCCGATGATCCGGTGCCGATGGCGTGGGGCCTCGGCGTCGAAGTCCTCAAGATGCCCGGCAGCAAAAATGCCATCTCGCTCAAGCAGGCGGACGCCTATCTGGCCGAAATCCAGATCCGGGAATATTCCGCTGGCAAGGACGTCAAGAAAGAAGTCATATCGGTGAAGCCGATCAAGATGCTCGGCCAGGAGAAAACCGCCCAACAGTCCGCCGCCGCAGCATCGCAGAAGGGCTAACCCGCGTTTCGCATGCGAAACGCTCATCCACCTGAAGGGAGTACGACATGAAGATTCAACTGAACCGATCCGGCTTCATCGTCAATGGTCAGCCGGCGACGTGGTGGCAAACCGCGCTGGCGCTGCTTGCCGCACCGTTCCTGTTCGCGTTCCTGCTGTTCGACGCACTGCTGACGGCGCCGGGCAAGTTCGGCATGTGGTTCTGCAACACCTTGGGTCGTGCTGGCCTTCCGGAAATCGGCGGCGGCTTGCTTCAGCTGCGCTACCCGACGAGGCGGATTGAGTGGAGGCCGGAGGGCGATGATCCCAAGAGGTTGGCGTTTCTTGAAAGCAAGGGGGTCGATGTTTCGGCGCTTCGCAAACCGCACTTCGCGTGCATCCACATCGTGAAGATCAGAAAGGAAAAAAGAGACGGCCGCGAGTAGCGGCCGTAAATGGAATCCCCTTTCGACGGGGCTCGCCCGCGTTGAAAGGAAAACCAATGCAAATCAAAAAGTACCACGTACGTGTCGGTAACAAAATGATTGTTCTCACTATCGCTTCCGAAGATGGAGTTTTTCGGGGCTTCGTAATGAGAGTTTCGGACTACTCGCCACCTTGGGGCGTGCATGGCTGGGATACGGGTGATGGCTCGGAGCTCGCTGATCGTTGGTTCGACACGCTAGAAGAAGCTCAGAGCTATCTACGTGATCACCTGATTCACAGCGAGTACGAAGAGCGTTATGTCTTGTTCCGGCTTTGCTACTTCTCCGACGTGATCGAGGAGTATCAGACCGAACTCGAGTGGGTTCCACGTTTCTTGAGTGTTAGAACGAAGTAACCGGTAGTCGCAGTAAGTACATTTAAATAAACCTGTTTGCGGGCAAGCCCCGCCGAAAGGGATTTCGATGATGTCTCACCCACTCCTTGTTCCCGCTCCGGCCACACTCACGGGCGAACAGCTTCTGTCTCGCTCCGTGTCCGTCATCTCCGTGAGCCAGATCAAGGGCGCCTTTCACCTCGCGCACATCCAGCTGGAGAATGGCCGCTTCGGAGACGTGCCGTGTGACGCCGATGTAACGAAGGCTGACACGGTCGGACTGTACGGCCGCGTCCAGGTCAAGAATGGCCGCGTCGAAGCGCGCCTTCAACTGCGGAGGATCCAATGAACCTCTCCACGAACTGCACCGTTCGTTCGCTCAAGCGCGCGAACAACGGCATGCGCATTGCGATCGTCGAACTGCCCGACGGCACCTTCGGCGAAGCGCCCGCCGGAGATGGGCTCAAGAAGGATGACCAGGCGAAGCTTTCGATCACGGTCGGCGTGCAGTCGAGCCGGCTGTATCCGCGCTGGCTCCGGGTTGAAAGAGCCTGACCATGGGGTGCTACAGCGCAGAAGTGTTCATTCCGATCTACGACGAGTTCGGCAACGAAGTCGGCAATGAGCTCTTTTACTCCGGCTGCTACGCCAGTCACGCCGACACGATCAGCGAAGCCGTGTCCCTTCGTGGAACGCTGGACGTGAGCACAACCAAGTGCGTGACGGCGGTTCTGGACTCGGAGGGATACATCAGTTTCAGTTGTCTGGACAGTGTGGGCGTGTCTTTCAACTCGTATCTGCCGTATTGGCCGGAAAGCGGCGCCGTCGAGTATTTCGGGCCGCACGTCGCATCCATTACCGGTAGCGCAAATCAATTCGGATCGCTGCCCGACTATCCGCAGCAGAAAGGATCAAACATGTTGTGCGTCACAACCGGCGAGGGCGGTGCCCTCGTCGTACAGAACCCTCAGCCCGCAAACCTCAGCGAATGCGGGATGGTGGTGCTCTCGGGCTCGGAAGCGATGGGTAACCCCTTCGCCCTGAGCTCGGAAGCTGGTGCGGCCATTGCGGTCGCAATCATCACGGTATGGGCTGTCGCCTTTGGCTGCCGTGCCGCAATTCAAACCCTGTTCTTGAAAGGAAGTACAAATGATGAATCGTCTGCGTAAGGTTGCGGGTGTCCTCGTTTCGGCCGCTCCGCTGGCTCTGGTCTCGGCACCCTCGCACGCCGGTGGTGGCGGCGTCGATGTGTCCGCAGTCACCACGGCAATCGCTGGCGCCAGTGCTCCGATCGCTGCGATCGGCGCTGCCGTGCTGGTCGTGCTGGTCGGTGTTGCGGTCTACAAGTGGATCCGTCGCGCGCTGTAACCACCGCGAGCTGATCAGCTCGCATCAACCGTTTCAAGCGTAGTAACCCGGGGGGCTGCGGTCGGTCCCGGCATTCACCTGGGGGATTCAAATCATGGGCGCATACGTCATGATCGCTTTGCTGGGGGCCGCATGGATCATCTTCAACTACTGAGCGCGCGCAGGCTCCTCCGCAGCGCTGCAGCCTTCCTGATCGGCCTCATTGTCGCGGTGTTCGCAGTACCCGCCATGGCCGACTATCCAGCTCAGAAACGTTACTACGCGTCGGCCCAGTCATGCGTGCCGAACGCCTGGAGTCCGGCGGAAGCGTGTCAGGCGTTCTGGAACGGTCAGACGAACTGTGTCGTCACCTCACCCGGCGGTCAGTACTACTCCAATACGGACACGGTCTGCTACGGCGGTTTCTCCGGGCCGCCTGGTAACGATTCCAACATCAACTTCTTTTATGCATGTCGATACGGCGGAAGCATCGTTGCGAACAACATGTGCTCCGGCTCGCCGACATGTCCCGCCGGCCAGGAGTACAACGCGACAACGAATTCTTGCGGCGTTGCCGACTGTGCGCCTGGCCAGGTCAGAAACTCCATCACGAACGAATGCCAGCCGCCGTGCCCCGCCGCTGGCGCTGCCGGGGGCTCTGACTACACCAGTCCTTACACCGTCCATCCGCCGAGCATCTGCCGAGCCGGCTGCGCGCTCACGGTCGGCGGTGGCTTTCAGATCCCGTCGTCGACCGGCACCTGGTACGGCGTGAACGGCCTGGTGCATACCGGCGAGTTCTGCAACGGTTCAGTCGAGGGAAATGGCTCCGGCAATCAGGAGTCCTACGACGAACCGGGCGACCCGCCGCCCGTCACCGTCACGCCCGAAGACGATCCGCCCCGCTGCAAAGCCGGCGAGTGCCCGGGCGAGGTCAATGGCGTCTATGTGTGCGTCCCGTGCGGTGCAGCCGCTTCGGAAACGAAGCCTGTCAAAACCTTCGATCGCAAGACCGAAACCACCACGACCGGCACACCGCCCAACGACACAACGCAAACCAAGACCACCGACACGGTCGCGACGCACGACGGCTCCGGCACCGTCACCAGCACGACCAGCACAACGACCACGACCACCGGCCCGAACGGCACCACGACCGACAAGACCACGCAGGAGAAGAAAGAGCCACAGGAGTCGTTCTGCAAGGACAACCCCACGTCCGCCTTCTGCAAGGAAGGCAAATGGGGCGGCGCCTGCGGTGCCTTCACGTGTGAGGGGGATGCCGTGCAGTGCGCACTCGCCCGCGAGGTGCATCAACGCAACTGCGAATCCACGGCACCGAACGCCTTGACCGATCTGGCCGATACGGCCGCAGCCGGCACGGATGCCGCCTCGGCCTACATCCAGGCACAGAAGGATGCCGCACCGATCAGCGCCCAGGCGAAGTTCTCCGAAAGCCTGCAGTCCTCGCCGATCGCCGCGACGTGCCCCGCGTCGCGATCAATTGGCTTGCCGGGTGGATACAGCGTCGACGTGTCCTTCGAGAAGGCGTGCGAATTCGCCGGCTATCTCGGCTTCTTCGTCCAGGCCTTCGCCTACCTGTCCGCCGCACTGATCGTGCTGCGTAACCCGACCGCCTGAGGAGCCCGCCATGGCACTTCCGTTGATTCCCGTCATTGCCGCAAGCTCGATCGGCGGTGTCCTGCTCACCCTCGTGTCCTCGCTCGTCGGCCGGGTGCTTCTGGCACTCGGCCTCGGACTGGTGACCTACACGGCACTGGACCCGCTGCTCGATCAGTTTCGATCGAGCTACTTCAGCCAACTGTCGGGCCTGCCCGCAGACATCTCCGGCTTCGTCGGTCTGCTCAAGTTGGGCGACGCCGTGCAGATCATCTTCGCGGCCCTCGCAACGAAGCTCGCCATGTCCGCCGTGCAGGGGGCTGTGAAGCGTTGGGTCGTTAAATGATCGACCTGCAGACCGGCCTGCCGGGTGCAGGCAAGACGCTGTACTCCATCTGGCGCATCAAGCAGAAGTCGGAGCTGGAGGGCCGGCCGGTCTATTACTCCGGGATCGCGGACCTGAAGCTTCCATGGATCGAGCTCGAAGATCCGACCAAGTGGTACGAGTGCCCGGCGAACAGCATCATCGTCATCGACGAATGCCAGCGCGTGTTCCGCCCGCGCGGAAACGGCTCAAACGTCCCCGAGCACGTCGCCAAGCTTGAGACGCATCGACACCTCGGCATCGATCTCGTGTTCATCACGCAACACCCGATGCTCGTCGACAGCAACGTGCGCCGCCTGGTCGGCAAGCACTACCACTCGGTTCGCACCTTCGGCCAGCAGAAGGCCCGCGTCTTCGAGTTCGAGTCCGTCAAGGAGAACCCGGTTGCCGCGCGATCGACCGGCATCGAACACAACTTCAAATATCCGCCCGAGATCTTCGAGTGCTACAAGTCGGCCGAAGTCCACACGCACAAGAAGAAGCTGCCGGCACGCTTCTATCTGATGTTCGTGCTACCCGTGATTGCGATTGCGCTGATCGGCTTCACCGTGAGCTGGTTCTACGATCGCACGCAAGGCGTGCCGATCGGTGGCACGAAGCCCACGGCACAGCAAGCCGGTACCGGCGCACCGGCCACCAGTTCAGCCGGCCGCACCCGAGAAGGCAAGCTCACGACCGCGCAGTACCTGCAGGAACAGCAGCCGCGCATCCAGGGACTGGCCTACACCGCCCCGGTGTACGATGAAGTCACCCGACCGACACAGGCACCGTACCCTGCTGCGTGTCTGACCCTGCGCAATGAATGCCGCTGCTACAGCCAGCAAGGCACGCGCCTGGCCGTAGAACAGACCCTGTGCGACAAGATCGTCCAGGATGGCTTCTTCCTCGCCTGGGACGCGAGGACACCCGAGCAGCGCGAACGCAGACACGACGCCAACAGAAACGCCCCTCTGCTGGCCAGCGCCAGCACCGCCACGCCGACCGACCTGGTCATCGGCGCACCGGCGCCGCGAGAAGGCCTGAGCACGTCGCCGAGCTCGACCACACCGCAGACGACATCGCAGCCCACACAGCAGCCCTACCAGCCGCGTGTGCCGCAAAGCTCACCGTGGCGTGCGCCGTAGATCGGGGGGTCTGGGGCGGACACCCGCCCCAGGGTGTTCAAGGTTTCAGGGAAACATCGTTTCCCGTTCGAGGGACGGATGTCCCGAGCCCACCCCGACAGGGGTGTGCAGGGCAACCGGGGGGTCTGGGGCGGACACCCGCCCCAGGGTGCTCCAGGTTTCAGGGAAACATCGTGTCCCGTTCGAGGGACGGATGTCCCGAGCCCACCCCGACAGGGGTGTGCAGTGGAATCGGGGGGTCTGGGGCGGACACCCGCCCCAGGGTGTTCAAGGTTTCAGGGAAACCCCGTTTCCCGTTCGAGGGACGGAGGTCCCGAGCCCACCCCGACAGGGGTGTGCAGTGAAACCGGGGGGTCTGGGGCGAACATCGCCCCAGGGTTCTGAGGTGTGCGAACGATGAACTCCACCTATGTCGCAACGGGTCGCCTGGTGACAGCCTTGCACGCCGTGCTGCTGCCGCGTCACCCGCTGCAGATCGACGTGCTCAAAGCCATCGCATGCGCCTGCATGCTCGTCGATCACATCAACACCTGCCTGTTCGATCGTGCCTCTGTCTTGGCCTACCTGGTCGGCCGGCTCGCCTTCCCGCTGTTCGGTCTGGCCTTCGCACTCACGCTCAATCCAGACAAGGCGCTGCAGACCGCCAGGCGACTGGCGATCGCCGGCGCAGCGATACAGCCGATCTACGCGATAGCCTTTGCTGACACGGGTTTTAGTCCATGGTGGGCTGGAAATATCTTGTTTTCGTTCGCCGCGGTGGCGTATCTGGTCGAACTGGTGAAGTCGCCGACCACGTCGAGCATCATCCAGGCCTTGGCAGTGGTGATGCTGGCCAGCATTGTTCAAGCGCCGTCATCGTTCGGTCTCGCGGGCATTATCTGGCTGTTCGCGCTGCACCGTTTCCTGAACCCACAAGCCGACAGCACCGTAGCCTGGCCAGCTGCTGCGCTGGTCGCCTTCTTCATGCTCAACCCCGGCATGCCGATCGCCAATGCGCTCATTGCCGCCACGATCGCGGCCATCATCGCCGCGTCGCAGTTCGCAAGATCCGGAGCACCAACACGCACAACGCGCGTGCCTTGGTCACTGTGGTTCTATGTTGGCCATCTCGCCTTGATGGCCATCCTCGCGTTGAAATTTTGAACGATGTACCCTACGGGTTCGCAGTGGGATACATGTGGAGTGTTGAGTGATGGACAACTATCGAGTTCGTTGCGCGTGGGATGAAGAGGCGAAGGTCTGGTACGTCGAGGATTCGAATGTGCCGGGGTTGGCGGCTGAAGCGTCTACGTTCGAAGGTCTGGTGGCAGTTCTGGAAAAGCGGGTTCCCGAACTGCTCGATGAGAACGACGTCGCGGACGGCGCGGATATTCCGCTTGAAATCATGTCGCTATCGCACCGTGTGGTGCATCGGCATGCGGCCTGATGCATGGGAAGCGGCTACACGGCGAAGCTGAAGGAAATTCTTCGGGAAGCAGGCTGTTTTTACGTCCGTCCCGGCAAGGGCGATCACGAGATTTGGGAAAGTCCGCATAGCGGAACGCGTTTTCCCGTGGATTACACGATCAAGTCGCGACATACCGCGAATCAGGTACTCAAGCAGGCGGGTCTGCCAAAGCAATTCTGATGAAAAGGGAAGCCGGCTTTCGCCGGCTTCATCTTTTAAGTTTCCCGTTTCGCATGCGAAACGCAAACCTTCCTGAACCCCTGCAAAAACCCCTTCAACACATCCTCTTCCCGCTCCGGCAACGGCTTCGGCTGCATCGCCACCCATAGCATCACCGGCAGCACATCCGGTTCTTCCTCCAGGGCCGCGACCGCCGCCCGCTTCATCATCTTCTCGAACAGATCACCGCCCAGGGCATCGTTGATCACTTCGCACCAATAGGCCCGCGCCTCCGGTTCGAGCTCGGCATAGATCTCGAACTCTTCATCTGTCGGCTCCTCGTCCAGCGTCGCCAGGCTCAGCAACTGCCACGTCGCGCACTGCAGGTTGATTCTGCTCCCTCGCCGCTGCTCCCGCTCCATCGCATCACGTTCAGCCGCCTGCGCTGCCCGCGCCTGGGGCGACGCATCTGCATCCGTCTGCCGAAGCTTTCCCGCCGTGTCCCCGTCGCCATCACCCTCCGCACCGTCCATCTGCGCAACCAGGTCAGCTTTCGGTTCCTTCGCCTTCCTCACCAGCTCGCGCAGCGAGTCCCGGTTCTCCTCGCCGGCCTTGAGTCGATCAATCGCCTGGCGCGTCGCCCACCAGTCGAGCGCCGTCAGTTCCTTCAACGCCAGAATGATTTCCGGATCTTCCGTCACGCCCTCGCGGATGAGCTCCTCGATCGGCCACGGCAACCCCTCGACGCACGCGATCCGCTTGCACACCCAGGAGCGCGACTTGTTCACGAGCTCCGCCAGCTGCGCCAGGTTCATGCCTTCCTTCTTCAACGCCAGCAGCGCGCGCCCCTCGTCCAGCGTCGAAAGGTTCTCGCGCTGGACGTTCTCCGCCAGCTGCGCCGCAGTCGTCTCCGCACCGTTGAGCTTGATCACCACGGCCGGCACAGCGGTGGCGGCGGTACGCCGCACTGCAGCCGTGCGTCGGTGCCCCGCGACAATCTGGTACTTGTTCCCCCTGGCCGGCGTAACGATGATCGGCTGCAACAGCCCGCGCGCCTCGATATCGCGCGCAAGCTCCGCGATCCCTTCTTCGTCCATCGCCTCGCGGATGTTCGATACCTCCACCAGGTCAGCGAGCGGCACCAACACCACGCTGGCCACGCTCGCCAGTTCCGGCCGCTTCGCCTTCACAGGCGCCTTCTTCACCGCCTTGACCGGCGCTGTTTTCTTCTCGGTAGTCGTCGTCATGATCATGTCCCCTTAGAACCACATGTCCGCAAAAGCGTGCTCGTTGCGTCTGTCGTAATTGGCGAAGTCAAATTCGCACGTCGTCTCCCAAGATCCCGGCCGCTTGTGCTGCGATATCGCGTAGTGCAGCAGCGCCTCCAGGTATTCCGTTTGCGTTGTGTCGTGAAAAGCGGCGATCTGGGCAAGCAGTTCCTTCGCTTTGGCATTGATGCGAACTGTTGCCTTCTTCTCCTTAGTCGTCGTCATGGCTCAAGCCTCCGTCATCTGTTCGACCTGCGAAGCCACCGAAGGCACGGTAGCGGCCCAAAGCGTCATCGTCGGAAGGCCTTCGCCGTCGCGCACAAGCTGGACCTGCTTATGGCTCCGCGTGTCCGGCGAACGCAGTTCGACCGTCAGACGATCCATCGCCTCGCCCAGGTTCTCGAAGGCGTCGCTGTGGCCTTCATCCGTGCCGCTATAATTCACAGTGAGTGTGTAACGCATGTCTTTGTCCTTTCGTTTGTAAGCCGACCTAGCCGCTAGATTCGGAGCCCCGCGTACGTTTCGGGTGTCTTCCGATAGACAGGCTGCGGAGCCTCCTGCCGTCCCATCCGCTGAGTTCCTCGCCCGAAAGGGTCGCGAACGCACGCGAAGCGTCCACCATCAAAAAAGCACGCAAGAAGGCGTGCCAGCGGCTTCATCGCTGGCGCGAGTTCTTGCCTGCTTTCAAACCTTGGTAGCGATGTGCGAGGAAATCAGCGGATGGGACGGCAGTGCATGCGGTCAAGCGGAGGGCAACCGAAACCCGGCGCAGCCGGCTCCGGGCAACGCCCGCAAACACCAAGCGGGCCAACGGCCCGGGTCCGGCCTCGAGCTGGACGAGGTGTGCGACATGCACACGTCGTCGCCTTTGACTTTCGGCGATGCGCAGCATGGCCGGTCACGCGTAGTCACATAAAGATATTCATTTCGGGATATCCGCCTCAAGACTTGAGTTCACCCGAATGGCCGATAAAGCTATTCTTTATCTTTGCCGTTTGCATAGCGTCGTGTCGTTTATTTGAAGGGAATTTTTATGAGCCAATGGATACTTGTATTGGTGGTAACTGCTTACGCCGGGAGTGGAAATGAAGAGCTTTCGGTTACACCTTCTCTGGGCCCAACCTTCTCGACATTTAAGTCCTGTATCGACGCCGCTCGTCTTCTTGCACCAAAGATTCCTCCGACTTCACTGCTTAGCAAGGATGAATTTTCAAAGGCTCCCCGCCTTTTCAGTCAATTTGACTGCGTTGAGATTCCTCGATGACTGTTTCCGTGAGTTGTCGCTATGACGACTTGGCGCGATGCTGCACAGCGGTGGCAGGAGGAGACATGCCACAAGCGAACGTCGAACGAAGACGTGAGGAAACTTGCATGGATTGACGAGCACCTCGGTACCCTTCTTCTCACGGAAGTGACTGCGGACGTTATCCGTGCACTTGCGACAGCCAGACGAGCCGAAGGCTCCGGCGTCAGCACGGTAAATCGTTACCTTGCGCTTGTCCGCGCGATCCTTCGGCGTGCTGCGTTCGATTGGGATTGGATCGAGAAGCCACCACCGGTAAAGCTTCGGCCGGAGCCGAGAGGGCGGACTGTGTGGCTGCAGCAGGATCAGGCGAAGGCGTTGTTCGCCGAGTTGCCGGAGCACCTCAGGGGACCGTTTGTGTTTTCGCTTGCAACGGGCTTGAGAATGTCGAACGTCATCCGGCTGACGTGGGACCAGGTCCATATTCAACGCGGCATGCTGTTGTTTGATGGGAATGACATGAAGGGCGGCGATCCCTTCGCGCCGGCCTTGAGCGATTCAGCACTTGATGTGCTTCGTCACCAGTTCGGCAAGCATCCTCGGTATGTCTTCACCTACAAGGGCAGGGCGATGACTCGTGCGTCGAACTCTGCCTGGTACAAGGCAAAGCGTCGTGCCGGCATGGCTCATCTTCGTTGGCACGATCTGCGGCACACGTGGGCGACCTGGCACGTACTAGCCGGCACGTCGCTCGATGTCGTTCAGGATCTCGGCGGGTGGAAAACGCGAGTCATGGTTCGCCGCTATGCGCATCTGCAGCCCGGCGCACATCGTGCGCAGGCCCGAAACGTCGACGGCGACCTTGCCGGGTTTATGGAAAATTTCGATTAACACAGCAGCATTGATTGCCGCCGTTGAAGCACGGATTGAAAATCCGCGTGTCGGTGGTTCGATTCCGCCCCAGGCCACCACCCCTTCAGACGGCTCGCCATCACGGCGGGCCGTTTTCGTTTCCGGCCTTGCTGGTCGGCCTCTCGCGTTCCCGCTGTTCGGTCTGTCCTTCGCACTCACGCTCAACCCCCACAAGGCACTGCAGACCGCCAGGCGCCTGGCTATCGCTGGCTCAGCGATACAGCCGATCTACGCGATCGCTTTCGCAAACAGTGGCTTCAGCACATGGTGGGCCGGCAACATCCTGTTCAGCTTCGCCGCCGTCGCCTAACTGGTGGAAGAGGCGAGGCACCCGACACCCGCCTCGATCGCAAGATCGCTCACCGTCATCGCCGCCGTCGCCTTCATCCAGTCGCCGTCATCCTTCGGCCTTGCCGGCATCGTCTGGCAGTTCTCGTTGCACCGGTTCCCGAACCGACAACCCGACAACACAGCAGTCTGGCCAGCTGCAGCACTCGTCGCCTTCTTCATGCTCAATCCCGGCATGCCGATCGCCAACGCGCTCATTGCCGCAGCGATCGCGGCCATCATCGCCACGTGCCAGTACGTGAGATCCGGAGCACCCACACACACACATCGCGTGCGCCGTGCTCGCTCGCCTTCTATGCCGGCCACCTGCTGGCCATCGTCCTCATCCTCGCTGCACAGCAGCTCACGCGCTCGACCGAGCTCGCCCAGGCCATCGCGGCATAGCACCAAAGATTTACGCACGCTTACCCGATCGAGCTACGCAATAGACGTAACGGGTGGTGACAAGTATGCTTTCGACGAACTGCTGCTTTTGTCGGCGATTTAATGACCGTTCAGGTCATCGCGGAGTGCATCAAATCATTGATGTAAATGCATAAATTCCTGTTTCGGTGTGCGGAGTTATCCAGCACTCCCAGGAGTTATCCATCAAAACTGCGCCCGAAAACAAAGTTGAACTAAACCGCTGTCGCGGTGGGCGCTGATCGTCGATTTCGGGCGTATTCGGCAGAGGTGAAGCACTACCTTGGAATGGGACTGTTCCCGTTTTCGAGGAGAAGTGCGATGAACCCCTTACGTCAGCAGATGATTGACGCGATGGTGTTGCGCGGCTTGGCCGAGCGCACGCAGAGCGCCTATGTTTCGGTGCTGGTCCAGTTGTCGCGCCACTACGGTTGCAGCCCGGATCGACTGGATGCTGCGCAGGTTCAGGCGTGGTTGCTGCACCGCATACGCGAGCAACACCTGGCCTACGCCACGGTCAATCAGGCGGTGTGCGCGCTGAAGTTCTTCTTCGGCACGGTGCTCGGGCGCGAAGCCGATGCGCTGACGATTCCTTACGCACGCACCCCGCAGCGACAGCCGCAGATCCTGTCGCGCGAGGAGCTTGCGCGGCTGTTCGCAGCTGCAAATGGGGTGCGGGCCCGCACGCTGCTGATGACCACCTATGCGGCCGGCCTGCGCGTGTCGGAGGTGTGCGCGCTGCGCGTGGCCGACATCGATTCGGCCGTTGATCGGATGTGCATCCGCATTGTCGGCGCCAAGGGCGGCAAGGATCGTTACACGCTGCTCACCGGCCATCTGCTGGCGGCGTTGCGCCTGTATTGGCAGGCCTGTCGTCCGCAATCGTGGCTGTTCCCGGCTGCGCGCGACAAGCAAAGAGCACTGGACGTGAAGAGCGCGCAGCGCATGTTCTACCAGGCGCGTACGCGGGCGGGCATCGGCAAGACGGGCGGCATCCACGTGCTGCGTCACTGCTTTGCCACACACCTGCTCGAAGCGGGGGTGGATCTGGCCACGCTGTCCAGCATGCTTGGCCATGGTCACCTGTCCACTACACAGCGCTACGTGCATCTTGCGCGTCCGGGGGCCAAGCCGCAGGACAGCCCGCTCGATCTGCTGCGGCAACTGTAGGTGTTTGGTCATGCATCGGCCCACGCTGGCCGACATCCTGCGCAGGTACGGTCCAGCGTATAGAGACACCCATGCACTGAATGCGCAACAGGGGCGCGCCTGGCGAGCCATCGTGGCCTGCCGGACCCGCGAACTCGGTGGGGTACGCGAGTGCTGCGAGCACTGTGGGTGCGAACGCTATCGGTATCGCTCGTGCGGCAACCGGCACTGCCCGCAGTGCCAGACACAGGCCAAGGAGGCCTGGCGTGCGGCGCGCGTGCGCGAAGTGCTGCCGGTGCCCTACGCGCACTGGGTGTTCACGTTGCCGCATGCGCTCAATGCGCTGGCGAGCACACATGCGCGCTGGGTGTTCGACACCTTGTTCGCCTGCGCGTCGAGCACGCTGCTGGAGCTTGCCGGCAGTGTGCGCTGGCTCAAGGCCGAGCCCACGGTGACATTGGTGCTGCACACCTGGGGGCAGGATCTGCGCACCCATCTGCATGTGCACGCCCTGGTCAGCTGCGGCGGGCTGGACGCGCAGGGCAACTGGCGTTCACCGGTGCGTGGCAGCCACTTCCTGTTCCCGGTCAAGGCCGCGTCACGGCTGTTCCGCGGCAAGTTCATCGGCGCACTTGTGGCCGCACACAAAGCGGGCGTGCTCGACCGGGACCCGGCGCGCAATCAAGCGGAGCGCGCACGCAGGCTGCGCGCACTGCGCGAGCACGACTGGGTGGTCTACGCCAAGCCACCCGCCGGAGGTCCGGCCCAGGTACTGGACTATCTGGCGCGCTACACACACCGGGTGGCGATCTCCAACGACCGCATCCTCGGCATCGACAACGACGAGATCCGGCTGCGCGTGCGCCCCGGCCCCGATCAGCGACGGCGCATGGTGAGCCTGCCGGCCCAGGACTTCATCGCCCGCTTCATGCGCCACGTGCTGCCGCGTGGCTTCAAGCGCATCCGTCACTACGGGCTGCTGGCGCCCCGTCACAAGGGCGTGCGCATGGCGCAGGCGCGTGCGGCACTGCAAGTACCTGAACCGCAGGCGCCCGCCATCGAAACCGCTCAGGCGTTTCTGCGCCGGGTCAGCGCACGTGATCTGCAGCGCTGTCCGCATTGCCACAGCGGGCGCTGGTGTGCGGTCGAGATCTATGCGCCGCGGACCATGCGCCCTGCGCCCATCGCACGAATGCACCCCGGTGCGCGTGTGCGCGACGGACCGCCATGATCGGAAGCCCTCCGTCATCCCCACGTAAGGCATTGACGAGGTCGCCGACGGCCTTGGCGGGCACCCTTTGCTTGAAGCGGCCAGATCAGCTCAATCCGGCTCGACCTTCGTCCGGAAATGACACGATTCAACACACTGACCACGCCATCGAGCAACGGCCGCACGTCGAACGAACCGACCGCAGGCACCCGGAAACACCTCACGCTATTCAACGGGCATCGCCCGCGCATACAATCCTCAGTATCACCGCCTGAGCGGCGGTTCAGTTCAACATGGCTTATCCCCCGCGATTGACCATGGCGCTTCGAGAAAACGTCGTCTCGCGGGGGATAAACCCTATTCGTTATGCGTCTTGAGACTCGCTCCATCGGACCGTCCTACGTTTGGGATGAGTCAGAAATCTCCGAACTCAATTGGGGCGACAGCGGGCTCCGGATTGTTGTTGAGTTTTGGTGCCGCGCCGATCCGACAGCGCGTCGATACATCGAGTATTTCTGGAGTGGCCTCACGAGACACAGGGTGCTTGAGGAGTCTGACCTCGAGAATTATTGGAACGACGGCACCTATGAAAAGGGAAAACTTCTGTTCGAGGTACTTTCCGGGGGGTGGTTGTCCCACGCCAAAAGTGAACGAATCAACATTTGGTGCGGTCGAGAGTGGCTCGTTTACACCAGCAACATGAGCGCCACCGTTATCGCATGCGCAGAACCTCTTGTTCGGGAGCTTCCGTAGTGCAGCCGACGCATAACATGGCGCTCAACCGCGCTCCCTTCGGTCGCTGGACGCTGCGCGATAAAGCCGCGCATCGCCGGTTAGCTCTACGTTGAGGCTGTAGAAAAACCCGTTTCATCGCCCGTTTACATGCCGTTGTTATGATCGGTCATCGCTTCCACGGAGCCCTGCGATGCCGCGCTTCAAGACGCCCGACTACGGGCTGAAGATGATTCCGGTCGATTTCGCGCAGCAGGTGCTGCCCGGCACCTTCGAGTTCGCGCTCTGTCACCTGGTCAACAATGAACTCGACCTCTCCACCCTCCGTTCCCGCTTCACCAACGACGCCGGCGGCGCGCCGGCCTTTGATCCGGCGGTGCTGCTCAAGATCGTGCTGCTCGGCTACTCGCGCGGGCTCATCAGTTCGCGTTCGATTGCCGGCGCGTGCCGGAACAACGTGCTGTTCATGGCCGTCTCCGGTGACAGCGCGCCGCATTTCACGACGATTGCCGGCTTCGTGGCTGAGCTGGGGGATGAGGCCGCAGCCTTGTTCACCCAGGTGCTGCTGGTGTGCGACCGCCAGGGCCTGATCGGGCGCGAGCTCTTTGCCATCGACGGCGTGAAGCTGCCGTCGAATGCATCGAAGGCGAAGAGCGGTACGCGTGCCGACTTCGAGCGCGAGGCGGCGAAGATGGAGGCGGCCGTGCAGCGCATGATGGGTGAGCAGAAGGCGCGCGATGCAGCGGGCTGCGACGACGAGGCCGTGCGCGCAGCGCGCACCCGTGAGCGGCTCACCGACGAAGCAAAGAAGATCCGCGACTGGCTCGCGGCCAACCCGGACGAGCGGCGCGGCGCCAAGGGCGCCGTGCGCTTGAGTAATCGCACCGACAACGAGTCGGCCAAGATGGCCACTGGCAAGGGCGTGATCCAGGGTTACACGGGTGTGGCCGCGGTCGATGCCGCGCACCAGATCGTCGTCGACGCGCAGGCGCACGGCACCGGCTCCGAGCAGGAACTGCTGCTGCCGGTCGTCGATGCCACCGCCGCGCAGCGCACGGCGGACACGGCGATCTGCGCCGACGCCGGCTACCACTCCGAGAAGAACCTGGCCGAGCTGGACAAGCGACACATCCCGGCCTGGATCTGCGACAACGGCTACCGGCAACGCGATCCGAGGTACGCCGAACAGGCGAAGCACAAGGCCAGGCCCGACCCGCTGTGGGACAAGAGCGCCAAGGCGAAGGCAGCGCGCACAGCCAGCAAGAACAAGCCCTACGCCAACACCGATTTCAAGCAAGCCGACGACCGCAGCCACTGCCTGTGCCCGGCCGGCAAGCGGCTGTATCGCAACGGCGGCAACTGCACGATCAACGGCTACGCCGCCACCAAGTACACCGGGGCCGAGCGCGACTGCGTGCCATGTGCCGAGCGACATCGATGCCTGCGCACGCCGCACCAGACGAAGGTGAGACAGGTCGCCTTCTTCCGCGGCAAGCGCGATGGCAGCGCATCGCACACCGAGCGGATGAAGCGGCGCATCGATTCTGACCAGGGCAAGCAGATGATCGGCGCGCGCTTTGCCACGGTCGAACCGGTGTTCGGCAACCTGCGGCACAACAAGCGGCTCGACCGCTTCACGGTGCGCGGGCGCACGAAGGTCGATGGGCAGTGGAAGCTCTATTGCATGGTGCACAACATCGAAAAGCTCGGGCACCATGGCTACGCGAATTAGGTAAGCTGGCAGCCGAGGAACTGCCTCGATCAGGTCATGCAGGCGCTGCCCTATGAGGACGTCAGGAGACGACGATGAAACCGCTGAACCGGGACTGATGCGATGGAGAATGAATTCAAGCCGGCAATGGCCGGACGCAGCAACTTGCCCCGGAATGGGGTTTTTCTACAGCGTCGTTAGGTGCCGCACAATGTCCTTGGTTGTTGAAGAGAAAGACCTAGACTTTGGCCAATTCAACTGCTGCGGCGACGAAGATCTGTATCCGTTTGGCTGTCCTGACTGCGGAAGACCAATGGTCTTCTGCTACGAATGCGATACGCTCTACGATGATCTTTCAAATCTCTGCGGCTCGCGAGAGTCCGTCAATCACTTCGTCCCAGCAGAGCCAGTCTTCCATTGTCCCAATTGCCAGTATGCGTTTCCATACACGTTTATGCGTGATGGGTTGTACAAGATGCCCTATACCCAATGGCACGCTGCGGGTTTCAGTCATTTGCTTGTCTCAGCCGGCACCTAACAATTCGTGTATGGACTCCCCCCAGAATCAAGGCTGATCAATAGTCTGGCGTAGTCGGGTGAATCACTTGCAGTCGTATATCCGGCATCTGAAGCGGGTTCTGTGTGACCCGTGCCGACATGGAATCTGCGCGGGGATCGCCAATCGCTACAAGCGGCACGCAAGCTGCCGGAAGGGTTATCGGCGTACATCCCCGTGGGTGTGACCCGTTTGGCCATGATGGATGATCAGTCTCGTTGCAAGGGGTGGCGGGATATCGACTGAAAAGGGTTGTTCAGGCGGCGACCGGCCAGCTCGTGCGCTCGAACTTGCGAGCCAGTCGGGGCTGCGGCTCACCGTAGCGGGTCGCGTCACGCAGCACGCTGTAGCAGATGCGTGCGAGCTTGTTGGCCAGTGCGCAGGCGGCCTTGTTGTGGTGGGTGCGCGCCGAAAGTGTCACGGCCCACTGCCTGAGCGGGTCCAGGGCGCGATCTGCTTTGGCCGCGAGTGCGGCGGCTCTCAGGCAGGCGCGGGCGCCGTGCGTGAGCAGCATGCGCAGGTAACGATCGCCCCGTTTGGAGATGTGCCCGAGCGTTCGGGTCGAGCCGGAGGAGAACTCCTTGGGTGTGAGCCCGAACCAGCTGGCGAAGTGACGCGCATCCTTGAAGTGGGCAACGCTGCCGCCGGTGGCGGCGACCATGGCGGTGGCGGTGATCAGCCCGATACCGGGAATGGTGAGCAGCCGGGTGCAGGCGTCACTGTGGCGCGCCAGAGACGACAGTTCCTGCTCAAGCCGAGCGATGCGCGCTTCAAGAAGACGGATTTCCTCTACCAGCAGCTTCATCGATTCTCGGATGAGAGTCGGAACAGCGCTGGCAGGATCGGCCAGCACACGGCTGATCGCCTCAATGCCGGTGCGCGCGCCAACCGGAATGACGAGGCCGAATTCGCGGCAGAAGCCGCGCAGCGCGTTGATGCGTGCCGTCCGCGTAGCCATCCACAGGGAGCGGATGCGATGCAGGCCCTGCAATGCCTGCTGTTCGACCGATTTCACGCGCACGGGCTCGATGTCGGATGCGCGGGCGGCTTCGAGCAGCGCGCGCGCGTCGGCGGCGTCGGTCTTGTTGCGGCGCACGTAGGCGCGCACATAGGCGGCGGGCAGCAGCCGCACTTCGATGCCGAGTGAAGTGAGCCAGCGAGCCCAGTGATGAGCCGATCCACAGGCCTCCATGATCACGAGAGAGACGTTGCGGTTGGCGAACCAGGCTTCGAACTGCTTGCGGGTGAGGCGATGAGACTCGGTGAGCCGCCATTGATCATCGGCGACGGCGAGTTGAAAGATGCTCTTGGCAAGATCGACAGCGACGGTAGTAGCATTCATGGCGGACTCCTCCGGTTGAAGGCCGATCCCCACACCCATGACGACCGGCAGGTGCCTGATTGGGCGCCAAAAGGTCGGGGGAGTCCATTCCATCACTGGAGCGGACGCGTGGACGATAAAGTGCCAAGCTCATGTGAACGCGTGCGCGCCGCTCAGCTCAACCGTTGAACGTCACCGGCTAGCGCATCCCAAGATCTTGACGCGTAACTACATCGTGGTTACAGTCGCCTCATGACTACACTTCACTTCGAGTGGAACGACCCGAAGGCCAAGGCCAACATCAAGAAGCACGGTGTGAGCTTCGAAGAGGCCAAGACGGTCTTCTACGACGAACGGGCGAGGCTGATCGCGGACCCAGACCATTCCGAAGATGAAGAGCGGTTCATCCTCCTGGGCTACAGCTCAGGCCTGAAACTGCTTGTCGTGTGCCATTGCTATCGCAGGTCCGAGAACGCAATTCGCATCATCTCGGCTCGAAAGGCCACTAAGCAAGAGGCCGCGTCTTACTGAAAAGGTGCAATCCATGCGCGCTGAATACGACTTCTCGAAGTCAACGAAGAACCCCTACGCTCCGCAGCTCAAGAAGCAAATCACCATCCGCTTGGACGAAGAGTGCATCAACTACTTCAAATCCATCTCTGAAGACGTTGGCATCCCGTACCAGAGTCTCATCAATCTGTACCTCCGCGACTGCGCTGCTTCGAACCGCAAGCTCGATCTCAAGTGGAAGTGACGCCCAACCAGTCTGAAGCGCCCCGGGGCGCTTCACCGAGCGGATGAAGCGGCGCATCGACTCCGAGCACGGCAAGCGGGATGAAAGGCGCGCCTTGCCGGGGTCGAACCGCTGTTCGGCAACCTGCGGCACAACAAGCGGCTCGACCGCTTCACGCTGCGTGGGCGTACGAAGGTCGATGGACAATGGAAGCTCTATTGCATGGTGCACAACATCGAAAAGCTTGGGCACCATGGCTACGCGAATTAGGTAAGCTGGCGGGCGGGAAGCGCCCCGATCGGGCCATGCAGAAGTCGCCCTGTAAAGGGCGTCAGGAGACGAGGATGAAACCGCTGAAACGGGATTGATGCGATGAAGAATGAATTCAAGCCGGCAAGCGCCGGTCGCAGCAACTTGCCCCGGGATGGGGTTTTTCTACAGCGTCGTTAGGCGTCATTTGCATGAACATCAACGACTACCTCATTGATCAGCGCAGCAAAGACTGGCCACAATTGCTTTCGGGCTGGGGAGGGAGCATTCCGGAGTCATTTACGCTCTGGCTCGTCAACCGCTTCGGCGATGCGTTTCTAGTAGTTGATGACGGATCGGTTCACATGCTCGACGCGGGTGCAGGCCAGATTTCTCGCGTTGCCGATAGCCGCGATCACTTCGCGGAACTCCTCGACCGTGATGACAACGCAAACAACTGGCTCATGATCCCACTCGTGGACAAGTGCGCTGAGGCATTCCCCCCGCTACAGGAATCGCAATGCTACGGGTTCAAGGTTCCGCCAATGCTCGGTGGCAAATACACGCTGGACAACGTCGAACCGACGGACTTGAGCGTCCACTATTCAATACTTGCGGATATTCATCGCCAGACCAAAGACTTGCCCGATGGGACGCAAGTGAAACTCGTGGTGACGGAATGACGCCTAACACCTCGCTGGAGCGGACGCGTGGACGATAAAGTGCCAAGCTCATGTGAACGCGTGCGCGCCGCTCAGCTCAACCGTTGGGCATCTCGGCGGCGGTAGCCAGCTATGCGCTTTAGGAGTACAGTCCGCACATGCTCACAGTCGCCGAAACGATGCTCTTCCAGAAGCAGTGGCCGCTGTACTGGACAGAGGAAGAACGCGGTGCATTCGCTGCGTACATCGCGGGACACCCAAACGCCGGAGACGTCGTGCCCGAGTCCGGTGGCATCCGCAAAGTGCGGTGGGGGCGAGCAGGTTCGGGCAAGTCTGGCGGTGTGCGGGTCATCTACTTCACGCGCACCGTGGAAGGTGAGGTCGTCTTACTCACGCTTTACGCGAAGTCCAAGACAGACAACCTCACGGGTCCAAAGCTCAAGGAGATTCGCCGTGCCCTCGAAGATTAAGCCGCTGGCCCCCGCCGAGTTGGAGGCCTATGAAGCGCAGCGCGATTTGGCTGCGGAGTTGTTGCAGTCGGTGCGCGAAATGAAGGCTGGGCAAGTCCGTGTCGTGTCGTCGCCAGTCATTGAGGCGCGCAAGAAAACCGGGTTGTCTCAGTCGCAGTTCGCTGCGCTCATGGGCGTGTCGGTTCGCACTTTGCAAGGGTGGGAACAGGGCCGCAAACAGCCCAGTGGAGCGGCTCGGACGTTGCTCTCTATCGCAAGTACAAATCCGAAGGCGTTACTCGCTGTCGCCGGGAAATAAGCCATGCCCGGCAAGCAGAGGCCCAACCCATCATTCCACCGGACCTGTCGCGGCAAGCCGCGCCAGGCCGGTGAATTCAGACGTTGAGGCTGTAGAAAAACCCGCTTAATCGTCCGTTTACATGCCGTTGTTATGATCGGTCATCGCTTCCACGGAGCCCTGCGATGCCGCGCTTCAAGACGCCCGACTACGGGCTGAAGATGATTCCGGTCGATTTCGCGCAGCAGGTGGGTCAATTCTGGGTGGTCGTCAACACCGCCCACCGCCCCGCGAAAATGGAGCTTGTCCGCAGCCGAAGGCGGTTGTCGATGCAGCTCTGACGCCAACCGCCTCAACCGCTCGACCGACACCTGAAACTCACCACCAGCGCCAATCCTGCCGCGAACAGCGCATGGGTCGCCGGCTCCGGAACCGGCGCGGCCAGACCCGTGACTTCGATTGCCAGCGAGTGGTCGGCGTAGTGCAGGGCATAGGTGTAGCCGGCGCGCCCCGCTTCGCCCGCGGTGGAGAGCGCGAAGGCGCCGCTGCGCGCGCCGAAGGTCATCAGTTCGAAGGTGTCACCGAGTGCGGGCAGGAATCCGTCGGCGAAGCGGACTTCGAGCAGGCCGTCGAGACGGGCATCGCCGGCGACGGCAAACGGCCCCGCGAAGCCGCCTAGATCCACCGCCAGCGTGCCGTCGGCGGTCTGCTGGAAATCGACGGCCGCAGACACCCGGCCGGACTTCAGCACGAGGCGGCCCTCATTGATGAACTCGCTCATGCTGAATGCAAATTCGCCGGTGCCCGTATCGCGCTGGACGATACCCTGATTGATGAACCGCCCGGGGCCGAAGATGCCACCCGTGCCGGTGGGCGTGGCGTCGTTGGTGACCCGCAGCGAGGCGCCGGACAGCACGGTCAGCGTGGCGTCATTGCCGACGCCGAGCCCCACATTGCCTTGCACCGCGGTATCGCCGCCCAGTTCGACCAGCCCCGAATTGACGATGAAGTTGCCATGAAGGTCCAGTCCGTCGGCAAACCGTGTGCGGCTGCTCGCGCCGCCGATGACGAAACCGATGCCGTCGACCCGCGCCCGGTTGAGGACGGTCACCTGCCCCTGCGGCAGGAAGTTCGCGCTGTTGAAGCGCAGGTTCCGGATGCTGCCGTCGCCGCTCCATACGCCCTTGGCACCGTTCTCCAGCGTGATCGTCCCGTCGAGCGCGAAGCGGGAGGCGTCGACGGTGAAGTCGTGGAACTGGGAAAAGGTGACGTTTCCCGCACCGGAGAGAGTGTTCGCGAAGCTGTGCGCGCCCGAGAAACGCAGTTCCGCGCCGGCATCGACCGAGAAGCTGCCTGCATGCGTGAGCGTATCGAATCCGCTGATGAAGGACAGCACGCCGGTGCGGTTGCGCACCGCGCCCTGATTGCCGCCGCCGCGCAGGAAGATTTCGAATGTGCCGCTGCCGGCTGTACGGTCGATGGCGCCGTCGTTGATCAGGCTGCTCTGCACGGCAAACCGGTCGCCCGACCGGATGTCCAGGGTCGCGCCCGATGCGATGTGCACCGGCACGGCGCCAAACAGGATGCCGACGCCGCCTTCGATGATCGAGGTGCCCTGCAGTTCGACCGCGCCGGCGTTCATGCCCACCAGCCCGGGTGCCGTCAGGTGCAGGCCTTTCCGGAAGGTCCACGTGCCGCTCGGGATCGAGCTGTCCACATGAATGACACCACCGCTCCAGTTGAAGGTGTCATCGAAGGTGGCGTCGCCCCTGACCAGCAGCGAGCCCCCGGCATGTTCGAACGGCGATTTCGCGAGCAGGCTGGCGACGGTGTAGCGGGACAGGGGGGAGGACGGCGCTCCCGGCAGCTGCCGCACGATAGCGACAGCGCCGCCGAGATCGACCGTGACGTCGTCGGCGTCGGTCGGCAGCACCCCGCCGGGCCAATGGGCCGGGTCGTCCCAGAAGCCGTCTCCGGGCGTGGTCCACGTGACATCGGCGGCCAGCGCCGCCGAACCTGCCGCCTGGAGCAATGCGATGGCCAACACGCGCAGCAGCCGGTTTGCTGTGGTCATTTCGAAGGCCCTGCGTCGACGGTGCGGTCAGGCTGATCCGGTGCCGCCGGCGTAGCCCGTGTCCTCGAGCCTGCTTGCCGCCGGCGCGCCGCCCACAGTCCCGCCGCGCCCGCCGTCGCCAGCAGCAACAGTGCGTCGGGTTCGGGTACCGGCGCGGTCGGGCGGTTGTCGAAGGTCGCCGAGAAGGCGAGGTCGGTTCCGGCCGTGAATCGCCAGGGGGAGGCGAGTGCGGTATCCAGATCGGCAAATGCCGACATCGGAATGTTGTACGCGCTGCCGGCGAGGTCGCTGTCCGACGTGGCCAGCCGCAGCCGCGAATCGTCCGGGATCTGCAGCTCGAAATTGTTCGCGAACAGAAACATCATGTAGGTGCTGCCGGCGATGATCGCCGCATCGACCTCGAACTTGTACAGCTCGAACTGCAGTGCCGACGTGACCGGAACAGTGATCTCGGCGCTGCTGTACAGCGTCGGGCCGATGATGAGGCGGGTGAGCGGGTTGTACTGCACCAGATACGCCTGCATCACGACCGGCACCGGATTCGTGTTGCCGCCCTGGATTGCGTCACTCAGCAGGAAGGTAAAGTCGATGAGGCGGTTGGTGCCCGTAGGTGCGACGAAGAACTGGCCCCACGCGGAGAACCCGGAAGAGCCGAAGTCGCCGATGCTGGCGCTGCCGTTCCACGACGGCAGGGTGCTGACGACGATGGGCGCGGCGGGTGCATCGCGCACTGCGCCCGCGAGGGTGAATGCAAGGAAGGCCATCAAGGTGATCGACTTCATTTCGGCATCTCCGGCGGCATAAGGAATGGTGATCGATGCCGCCAGTTTTTGTGCAGCGGATCGTGCAGGTACCCGGTCGTCACGGTGCCCGGATCGGGGCCGAGAATGCGCCATGCCTGCTGTGTATATTTTGTTCAGAGGACGTACTGCAAGGCAATACGCATATGTTCGTATGGCGTTGACCACCGAGGCCCGTGCAGAAGCCTGACTGTGTTTCGCGCATTCGCTCCTTCTGTGTTCCCGTTGCAGTGGCGCTCCACGTCATAATCCGGATTCCGTTTCGTTCAATCGTGGAGGCGCTGTGATTGGTCGTCTGCTCTGTTTGCTTTGTCTGGGCTGCCTTGCCTTGCCGGCCCGCGCCGCGCCGCCCGAGGTCGATGCAGGTGGGTTCATGTCCATGGAAGAGATCGACTATGCCCACGTGTTCACGCCGCAGCGGATCGTGGCCGTGATCGAACTTGCTTCACGTCAGGATCCGGCGTTCGCCGAAGCCGATCTGGCGTGGAAGGCCGCCGAGTTCGCTGGCGTGCCCAAGGTCGGGCCCGAGCGTGTCGCGTGGGGAAAGAATGCGCACTGGCCCGACGCGATATGGAACAAGGAAGAAACGCTGGTTGCCGTGGCGTTCGTCATCGGCCAGCTCGGGCAGGTGCAGACCATCCAGGTACTGGTCATCAAGGGACACGAAATAGAAGATTCGGCGGTGCGCTACGTGCGTTCCCGCGTCGGCGGTTCGACCTTTCGCCCTGCGACAATCGAAGGAAAGCCCGTTAACTACGCGCAGCTGAGCCTCGTGAAGTTCGTCCGCCGAAAGCGCTGAACGCATCATCGCCGCCCGTTTCGTTCAAGCAATCGCCGCTTTTGTTCAAGCCTCGCGGCGCGCTTGTCTCTACAGTCGGGCTCCAATGGCATTCGTCCGGCGAGACGGTTAGTCTTGCACCACCCGCGGCGCGCCAGTGACCGGCTCGCAGACCCATAAAAGAGGAGACAAGATGAATACATCGACCGTGGCTGCCAAGGCAACCGAGGCGCAGGGCAAGGTGACGACTTTCGACGCGGTGGTGATCGGCGCCGGCGTGGCCGGCATGTACCAGCTGTACCGGCTGCGCCAGCAGGGCCTGAACGTGGTGGCCATCGAAGCCGGTTCGGCCGTCGGCGGCACCTGGTACTGGAACCGCTACCCCGGCGCGCGCGTCGATTCGCAGGCCTACATCTATCAGTACTGGTTTTCCGAAGAACTGGCGAAGGAATGGAACTGGAGCGAGCGCTTCCCGGCCCAGCCGGAGACCGAGGCTTACCTGAACTTCATCGCGGACCGCTGCGACCTGCGCAAGGACATCCGCTTCAACACCCGTGTCGTCGGCGCACGCTTTGATGAGGCGACGAACCGCTGGCATGTCCGCACCGATTCCGGTGAAGTGCTCGACGCAAAGTATTTCGTGTCGTGCGCCGGCATGCTGTCGGCGCCGCTGACCTCGACCTTCCCGGGGCAGGAAACCTTCAAGGGCCCGATCTTCCATACCGCACGCTGGCCGAAGGAGCCGGTGCAGCTCGCCGGCAAGCGCGTCGGCGTCGTCGGCACCGGCGCGACCGGCATCCAGGTCATCCAGACCATTGCGAGCCAGGTCGGCCACATGAAGGTGTTCCTGCGTACGCCGCAGTACATCATCCCGATGCGCAACCCGAAATATGGCGACAGCGACCGCGCGGCGCAGAAGGAAGGTTTCCACGACATGCGCAAGCGTGTGCAGGGCACCTTCGCCGGTTTCGACTACGACTTCGCCGGCGACAGCTTCTACAACATGACGCCGGAAGCGCGCCGCGAACTGATGGAGAAGGTGTGGGCCGACGGCTCGCTGAGCTTCTGGCTCACGCTCTATCCGGAAATGTTCACCGATCAGAAGGTGAATGACGAGGTTTCGGAATTCGTGCGCGAGAAAATGCGCGAACGCATCAAGGATCCGGTGCTGGCCGAAAAGCTGATCCCGACCAGCTACGGTTTCGGCACCCACCGCGTGCCGCTGGAAACGCAGTTCCTCGAAGCCTTCCTGCGCCCGAACGTCGAGATCGTCGACGTGAAGGCCTCGCCCATCGTGTGCGTGACACCGGAAGGCGTGAAGACGGCCGACGGCAAGCTCCACGAGCTGGATGTGCTCATCCTGGCCACCGGTTTCGACGCCGGCACCGGCGCGCTGACCCGCATGGACATCCGGGGTCGCGGCGGCCGCTCGTTGACCGAAGACTGGAACAAGGACATCCGCAGCACCATGGGCCTGATGGTGAACGGCTACCCCAATCTTTTCACCACCGCCGCGCCGCTGGCGCCGTCGGCGGCGTTCTGCAACATGACGACCTGCCTGCAGCAGCAGGTCGACTGGGTGACCGACTGCATCAAGTACATGGAAAGCCATGACCTGAAGGTGATCGAGCCGACGAAGGAAACGGAAGACAAGTGGGTCGAGCACCACGACGAGATTGCCAACGCGACGCTGGTGACCAAGACCGACTCCTGGTACATGGGCTCGAACATCGAAGGCAAACCGCGCCGCCTGTTGTCCTACATCGGCGGTGTCGGCACCTATCGTCAGAAGTGTGACGAGGTGACGGCGTCGAACTACGCCGGGTTCAGGATGCAGTAAGGCGTCGCCGGTCGCGTACGTACGGAACGGGGGCCTTTCGGGTCCCCGTTTTCATGTCGGCAGCGGCACGCAATCGCCGCGACCCGGTCACAGCCGGGCCGGCGACGCTCTGGTAAGCTCGATCCGGGGAATGCATGGCGTCGGCACGTGTCGAACGCGGAAGCCGCCCCGACAACACCGTTCAGGGCAGGCGATCGGCCGCACCGGACCGGCAGGAGGAGAAAATCGATGGGACGCGCCATCACACCGGAAGAGCTGCTTGACTGGGTGCCCGGAACCGTACTGTCGTCGAGCGACAAGCTCGGCTGGAAGGGCGTTTCCCACCGGGCCTATCATTACACCGGGCTGGACGTGGCCATCCCCCCGCTCGATCACTTCATGGTCGTGCGCTACAGCGCTGGCCAGACACCCATGAACCGCTGCTTCGACGAGCGCTGGTCGCGCGCGCACTGTGCGCCGGGCGACGCATCGCTGCTGACGATGTCGCAGGCGTCGCACTGGCGCTGGACGCATGATCTGGACGTGTCGCACGTCTACCTGTCGAACACGCTGATGGATCGCGTGGCCGGCGAGGTGACCGAACGCTCGGTGGCCGAGGTGAGGCTGCGTGATGTGTTGTGCGCGAAGGACCCGACGCTGGTCGCCATCACCGACGCCATCACCAGTGAGGCGAAGCAGAACGGCATGGGCGGCCCGCTGTACGTCGAGGCGCTCGGCACCCAGCTTGCGGTGCACCTGCTGCGCAACTACGCCGATGTGCGCTTCCGTTCATCGAACGATCCGGGGCGATTGTCGTCCGCCCAGCTGCGGCGCGTGCTCGATCTGATCGAATCGCGGCTGCACGAGGCGCTGACGCTGGAAGACATGGCGGAAGCGGCTGGATTGGGCGTGTGCACCTTCAGTCGACGGTTCCGCGAAACCCAGGGGCGCGCCCCCCACGCCTTCGTGATCGACCAGCGTGTGAAGCGGGCGCGCGAACTGCTGACGATCGGCGATCTGGCGGTGAAGGAAGTTGCCGCCTCGTGCGGGTTTTCGGATCAGGCGCACATGACCCGCGTGCTGCACGCCCGGCTCGGTCTCACTCCGGCAAAACTCAGGGCGTCCGGGCGTTCGGCCGGCTGAAGTCGCCGGCAAATGCGTCGATCAGCGTTTGCGTCAGGCCATGCATCTGCCCGATCGCCGTCACGTCGGGCTGCAGCCCGCGACGGAATCCGGCCTCCTCCAGACGCGCCAGCAAGGCCCCGTCGGTGCCGATCACATGCACCGGCACCTCCCATGACGCATTTGGCCCGGTGACACCGCCGATCGGCTGGTGGTCGCCGATCACGATGAGCAGCATGTGCCGGGGCGCCTCTTCACGCAGCCAGCGGGTCAGCCAGTCGAACTGGTAGTGCATCGCGTCGATGTAGGCCGGCGTCGGGTCGGTCCATGACACCGGCGCAGTCAGCGCCCGGCTGACGTCCTCATCCGAGAACGCGTCGGCCGCGAGCAGTCGCTGCGGGTTGGCCAGATACGGCGGCACCGGCCGGAACGGCGCGTGCGTGGTGAGCGTCGGGAACACGATGAAGCGTGGTGTGCGCGGCACGGACGGGTCGGCGCTGCGCAGCGACACGGTGCGCAGGCCGGGCTCGGCGTCCGGCAGCTCCTGTTGCTGCAGCAGCGCGACCGACACCTGATCCGGAATGCGCCAGTAGCCAAAGGGCAGGCCGGCGTAGCCGGTGTTGTCGGCGTCTGCTAGGCGGTCGAAACCGTAGAAGGCACCCTCGGGCCAGGGGCGCTGCAGGCCGGGCATCCAGCCTATGGTGCGGTAGCCATGCTGCGCGAAGTGGCTGACGAGCGTGGGTCGCTGCGTGGTCAGCAGCAGCGCGTAGTCGTCCGGGTCGTGCGTGTCGATGCCGGACAGCAGCGCCGCGTGCGCCAGCCAGGATGCACCGCCGAAAGTGGGCGAAGTGACGCGCGCCGACACGACCTGCCGGCCGCTGGCGTCGAGTGCCTGCTGCAGCGCGCGGCGCCGCTCGGCCAGCGCCGCGGCCAGTTCCGGCCGGTCGAGCGTGATCGCGCCATAGGCTTCGGCGAACAGCACGAACACGTCGGCACCGCCGAGCGCGGCGATGTCGCCGTCGAACGCCGGCCCTGCGCCGAGCTGTCGTTCGCCCGCGCTGCGCGACAACGCGCGGCTCAGCAGGGTGGCCTGCGCCGCCACCATCGTGCCGACCGGCGGCGCGAACATCCGCTGCAGGTCATGGTGGGCAATCGACGCCGCGCCGTGCGTCAGCAGCACGGCGCTGCCGAGCGCGGCCAGCGGTAACTGCCAGCGTGGCGTGGCGGCCGCCGCGGATATTGCGCGCACGCAGGCGCGCACCAGCATGAACAGCAGTGCCAGCCCGGCGCAGGTGGCGAGCAGTACGGCGGCAATCTGCCAGCCGGCGGCGAATTCGCCACCCATGCGGGCCAGCTGCCACAGGTGCCGGCCATCCCACCAGGCATTGACCGGCCGGCCGAGCAGCGCCGGAATGGTCACGTCGATGTAGTGCAGCAGCACCCACAGACTGGCGAGCGCGGCGACGACGCCGGTCACGCGCGCCGACACGGCGCCGCGCCAGTGCGCCCACAGCACCAGCGCAAGCAGGCCGGCGAACAGGTCGACCGACAGACGTGCCTCCGGCCGCGGCCAGGCGCCCGGCCACAGATTGCCGAACGCGAGCAGCGCGTTGAGCACGATCAGCGCAAGCAACAGTCGAAGAAGGCTTTGAAGCGGCGCGGTCGGGTGGGGCATCACTGGGCTCGGGCCTCGGGGGCTCTGATTTCGTGGCTCACGCTGCGTGGTCGGGGCAGCAGGCGTGGTGCAGATTTCGCTGTCTTGTCGGACCGCCCGGTAGTATCGGGCCGGACGGGCAGCGACAGGGCATACAACGGAGACACGGCATGGCAGACGGTGCAGGGGAAGGGAAGTCGGGCGAAAGCCCGTGGTGGCAGGACCTGACGCCGCAGCGTATAGCGCGGTGCGCCGCACGCGATGGCGTGGCGCTGCTGCCGCTGGCGGCGATCGAACAGCATGGCGAGCACTTGCCGCTGAGCACCGATCTCGATATCGCGAACGGACTGGTCGCGGCAGCCCTGCCGCGTGTGCGCGCCGATGTGCCGGTGTGCGTGCTGCCGCCGCTGGCGGTCGGGCTCAGTCTGGAACACACCGGTTTCGCCGGCACCCTGAGCCTGAGCCCGGAAACCGCGCTTGCCGTGCTGGGCGAACTGGGCGACAGCGTGGCGCGCGCGGGTTTCCGCCGCCTGGTGCTGTTCAACAGCCATGGCGGCAACAAGGCGCTGGTCGATCTGGCCGCGCTGAAGCTGCGTGCCGCACACGGCATGCTGGTGGTGCGCGCCAATTACTTCCGCTTCGCACTGCCGTCGGGCGTGCTCGATGCAGACGAACTTCGTCACGGCCTGCACGGCGGCGCGCTGGAAGCGTCGATGATGCTGCATCTGGCCCCGCACGCGGTGCGCCGCGAGGCGCTCGGCGACTTCCGTAGTCTGGGCGCGCGGATGGCTGCCGACGGCTGCCTGCTCGGTCCGGAAGGGGAAGCGGGTTTCGGCTGGATGGCGCAGGACCTGCACGGCTCGGGCGCCGCCGGGAACGCGCAGGACGCCAGCGCCGCACTGGGCGCCCGGCTGGTCGATCACTTCGCTGCCCGGCTGGCGCAGTTGATCGACGAGGCGCACGACTTCGATCTGGCGCAGCTCAAGCCGGCGCCGCACTGAGCCGCCCAGCATGTGCTCAGGCACGACCCGCGCCGTCGGCCAGCGGCCGCATGCCGAGCAGTTCGCCCAGGCTGTGTCCCTGCCGGCGCGCCTTGGTTTCCAGGTAGCGCTGGTTCTGCGACGTCAGGTCGCCATAGATTGCCTGCCGCGCCACCACATTGATGCCGGCATGGCGCAGCGCGTCGATCTTGCCCGGATTGTTGGTCAGCAGCAGCACGCGCGATACGCCCAGCTGGTCGAGGATCTGGTGCGCAATGCGGAAATCGCGTTCGTCGTCGCCGAAGCCGATGACCTGGTCGGCGTCGATCGTGTCGAGGCCGTCGTCCTGCAGCGCATAGGCGCGCAGCTTGTTCGCCAGGCCGATGCCGCGCCCTTCCTGCGACAGGTAAAGCAGCACGCCACCGCCCTGCGCATTGATTGACGCGACGCCGCGGCGCAGCTGTTCGCCGCAGTCGCAGCGCAGGCTGCCGAACAAATCGCCGGTCAGGCAGGACGAATGCAGCCGCACCGGCACCGGCTCGGCCCAGTCGTCAGGATCGCCGATGACGATGGCGACGTGCTCGCGCAGGCCGTCGGCTTCGCGGAACAGCACGAAGCGGGCTTCGTCGGCGTCGGCCAACGGTATGCGTGCTTCGCTGATGCGCGCCAGTACGCCATGCCCGCCGTCGCATAGCGCGAGCACGTCGGGCGTGCTGACCGACAGCAGGTTGCCGCTGGCGATTTCGGCGGCGACCAGCGCGGCGCGCGCCGGCAGCACCGGAAAGGCGACGGCCGCCGGCAGCAGCTGTGCGCGTCCGAGCAGGCGCAGCGCAGCCGCGGCAGCCGTGCCGGCCGGGGCGCGCCGCCGGCCGTCCGGCCGCCGGGCGGCGCGCGCCCGGGGCACCCGGCGCAGCACCGCGCGGGGGGGGACGCCCGGCGGCCGGACGGCCTGCGGCGCGCGCCGGCAGCACCGGACAGGCGACGGCCGCCGGCAGCAGCTGTGCGCGTCCGAGCAGGCGCCGCGCAGCCGCGGCAGCCGTGCCGGCCGGCGCGCGCCGCAGGCCGTCCGGCAGCCGGGCGTCGCGCGCACTGGCCAGCCGGCGCAGCAGCGCGCTGTCGGTCACGCCGGTCGACGTCAGCGCCTGCGCCTCATCGCTGATAAGGTGGCCGAGTGATGCCAGGCGATGGCGCGACAGCACCAGTTGCGGCACGCTGCCGGTCAGCAGCTGCGCATCGGCCAGCGCATCGTCGGTCAGTGCTTCGACCGGCAGGATCAGAGTGTCGCTGCCGAGGTCGGCCAGCAGCACCGGGACGCCGCGTCGCAGGTCAAACAGGGCTCGTTCGGCTTGGCGCATGTCGTGTTTCCGATTTGATGTTGGATTCGATATCGATGTTGTCTGAAGGCGCTCGTTGCCCGTCCGTTGTCGTGTCGAGGCAGTCACCCCATGAAGGAATGCTTTGCGGATGTCGCTGACCGAAGTCGCCGAAGATGAAGCATGGGCCCTCGTCCTTCAGGCCCGTTGCGTCGATTGGTCCGCAATCGGGCTGACAAGTTTCCGTCATGAGCATGTCACGCTCGACGTGGCGCCGGGCGGCGGGTGGACGAGCACCCCGCCGGCCGGCCCCGCTGCGGCGGCGCTGTTCGACATCTTTCTGCCGCTGGTGGCGCGTTGCGCGCCGCTCGCCATCGCGCAGATCGGCCAGAGCCTGGACGGACGCATCGCCACCGACAGCGGTCATTCGCACTATATAAATGGCGACGAGGCGCGTCGTCACCTGCACAGGGTGCGTGCCGTGGTCGATGCGGTCGTGGTGGGCGTCGGCACGGCGGATGCCGATCAGCCGCAACTGACGGTGCGCCATGTCGCCGGGCCGCATCCGGTGCGCGTGGTGCTCGATCCGCGCGGGCGCGCGCAAAGCAGCGGACCGTTGTTCGACCAGGCGGATGCGCCGACGCTGCATGTGGTCGCAGCCGGTCAGTGCGCCGATGTGTCCGCCGCCGGGCACGTCGAGCGCGTCGAGCTGACCACGGATGCAGACGGATTCGCGCCGCAGTCGGTGCTCGCGCTGCTCGCGTCGCGCGGCCTGAAGCGGGTGCTGATCGAAGGAGGCGGAGTGACCGTGTCGCGCTTTCTGCAGGCCGGCGCACTCGACCGGCTGCACGTCATGGTCGCGCCCTTGCTGATCGGCTCCGGCCGACCGGGTCTGACCTTGCCGCCGATCGGCACGCTCGACGAGGCGCTGCGGCCGCGCTGTCGCAGCTATGCCTGCGGCAGCGACACGCTGTTCGATCTGGAACTGGACGCGATGCGGGCGCGCTGACGCAGCAGAACGAGCGCGCCGGGCAGGCTGGACAGCAGCACCACCAGACCGTACGTCACGGAAATCGCCACGCCCTGCGCCGGGTCCAGCCCCGCAGCCGCCCAGATCAGGGCGGCTGCGCCTTCGCGCACGCCCCAGCCGGCGACCGACAGCGGGATCGCCATCGCGAACAGCACCCAGGGCACCAGCGGCCACAGATCGGCCGTCGGCAGCGTCACGCCGATCATGCGCGCACAGCATATATATATGGTGATGTAGCTCAGCACGACGCCCGCCGACGCCACGAGCTGCACCGGCCACACGTTGCGCGCCAGCAGGCCGCGCCCGAGCACGGCAGCGATGCGCCCGGACAGCTGACCTCGGCGGCGCAGCAGCACAGCCACGCCCACCGCCACCACCAGGGCGCCGGCCAGCAGCGCGCCGATGATCCCGCTGCCGGGTCGACCGTCGATGGCTTGCGCCAGCGCGGACCGCAGCGGCACCGATGCGGCCAGTGCAGCCAGCGCGCACAGCAGCAGCACGCACTGGCCGGATGCGCGCTCGATCACCACCGCCTGCCAGGCGGCATGGCCGGCATCCAGATCCCGCGCATGTCGCCAGGCACGCGCGGCATCACCAGCCACGCCACCCGGCAACACCTGGTTCAGAAAGGTGGCCAGGTAGTACTCGGCGTACGCCTGCCGCCTGCCCAGTGGCGCGCCCAGGCGCGTGGCGGTGTAGCGCCAGCGCCAAGCCGAAAGCGCCACCTGCGGCACGCTCAGAAGGATGGCGGCGATCAGCCAGCCGGGCGATGCGCCGCCGATGGCCGCGCCGATCGCTGCGCTGTCCAGCGTGACGGCGAGCCCGATCAGCAGCGCGGCACCGATCGCATAGCGCCAGAGGAGGCGCCCCTGGTTCATGTGCGGACACCCGGCTCGGCGTACAGATCGAAATGGCCGACTTCGATCCGGGTCGAATCGCGCGCCAGCGCCAGTTGCCGGCGCGCGTGCCAGGCCTCGATGCGCGCGGCGGCATGCGGGCATTGTTCAGCGGCTGCGCCGCGCCAGCCGTCGAGCAGGGCGGCCGCGAGTGCGCGCTGGCCGGCGTCGTCGGTGTGCAGCAACCAGGGACTGTCGGCCAGCGTGACGCGATAACCCTGCGCCTCGAGCAGCGTGGCCAGCCGCGGCGCGGCGCGCGCGCCGAGTGCCGGGCCTGACGTCCTGACCGCACCATCGCCTGCACCGGCGCCCTTGTGTCTTTGCTGGTGTGCATTGAATGCGGTGCGCACGAAGGCGTCATCAGGATCAGCCGCCTCGCCATCGTCGATCGCCCAGTGACCATCGACACTGAGCGTGATCAGCACCGCGCAGCCCGCATCGGCGCAGGCGTCGGCGAAGCGGACCAGCCAGCCTTCGTCGACCAGATCGATCAGCGCCGAAGCGCTGACCAGATCGCTGCCGGCGAAGTCGTCTTCGGCCAGCATGTGCAGTGCGCGCAGCAGCGTGTCGACCCCGACCTGCCGGCCGTCGCCGTCGCACAGCGCGCCGCAGCTGCCTTGCGCCAGCTCGAGCAACGCCGGGTCGTGATCGACCAATTGCCAGTGCTGCGGTCCGGGCAGCCGGGGCGCGAGGTAGTGCGGATTGGCGCCGCTGCCGCTGCCCAGATCGATCAGTCGCAGCGGCCGGCCGACCCGGCTGCACAGCCAGTCGTGCGCCAGCCGGTTCAGCCGGTCGGCGCGGGCGGCGGTGTCGGCCGGGCGGCGCAGAGCGAGCCAGCCGGCGTCGAAAACCGTGTCCGGGTGCGGTACGTCGAGGCGCCGGGGCGGGGCGCTCATGCGGCGTGGTCCTCCATGGCAAGCAGGTTCCGCAGTGCGGCGGCGAAGGCGTCGCCGGCGGCGGTCCAGTCAGGCAGGTCGGCGCGCCGGGCGCGTGCGGCTGCGCGCAGCGCGTGGCGGGCCGACACGTCGCCGATCAGGTGGCGCAGTGCGGCCGCCAGAGCCGGGGCGTCACCCGGAGGTACGGCGACACCGCTGCCCGGCGGCAAGGTGTCGGCCAGCGCGCCGCCAGTCGTCGTGAGCACCGGCAGACCATGTGCCAGCGCTTCGGTGATCACCATGCCATAGCCTTCGTAATGCGACGGCAGCACGAACAGGTCGGCCGCCCGCCAGGCGGCGGCCAGTGCGGCGTCGCTGCATTCGCCGTGCAGGCGGATGCGCGCGTCGAGACCGGCGGCGGAAATCTGCGCGGCCACCTGCGCTGCATGGCTCGGCGTACGCGTGGTCGAGCCGATGCAGTCGCAGGTCCAGTCGAGGTCGGCGACCGATGCCAGCGCCGCCACCAGTACATCGTGGCCCTTGCGCGGCGTGATCGTGGCGACGCACAGCAGGCGCGGCGGTTGCTGGTCGGCAGCGGCCAGCGGCGCGGCATCGACGCCCGGCTCGACGACGGCGAGCGGTCTGCCGCCGACGCCGTACCGGGCCAGCCGGCGCGCGGTGAACCGGCTGCTGGTGACGATGCCGGCCATGTGCGAGAGTGCTGCGCATTCGCTGTGCAGCAGGGCGCTGCGCCGGTCGGCGTCGAGACCGGTCTCGTCGGCCAGCGGATGGTGGATCAATGCGATCAGGCGCAGCCGCCCGGCGTGCGCTGCCGCGACGTCGGGCATGCCGCCCAGTGCCAGACCGTCGATCACCACGGCGCTGCCGTCGGGCAGTGCGGCCAGCGTGCATTGCAAAGCACGGCGCGCCGTGTCGTCGGCGTCCGGGAAGCGGCCGGGCAGGCCGGTCACCTCGACTGTCCAGCCGCGCGCGCGCAGCGCGGCCACGATGCGTGCGTCGTAGCGGTAGCCGCCGGTGTGCTGCGCCGGGTCGCCCGCGACGATGAAATGCAGCGTCACAGATCCGCTTCGTAGCCGGCCCAGGCAACGTGCGATTCGTGCAGCGTCACCTTCAGCCGGTCCAGCCCGCGACCACTGTCGCCCAGCCGGCCGTCGCGCGTGGCGGCTGCGATGCGGTCGAACACCACGCGTGCCATGAATTCGGTGGTGGTGTTCTTGCCGCTGAACGCCGGCTCTTCGTCCAGATTGCGGAAGTTCAGGTCGGCCAGCACGTCATGCAGCACGGTGCTGGCGAGTCCGATGTCGATCACCAGCCCGTCGGCGTCGAGTTCGGCGCGCTGGAAGCACACGTCGATCAGATAGGTGGCGCCGTGCATGCGCTGCGCCGGGCCGAAGATTTCGCCCTGGAAGCTGTGCGCAATCATGATGTGGTCGCGGACGGTGAGGCTGTACATGGGAGATCCTTGGTGTAAGAAACAGGGCTGGATGTCAGGTGGCCGGGTAGCGGATGCGGTGGCACAGCACACCCGCGCCATCCGCGGCCAGCGCGGGCATCAGGTCGGGAAGATCGGCGAAATCGCTTTCGCCGCTGATCAGGATATCCAGACTGTGGTCGACGAGCAGCGACAGCGCGAGTTCCATGCGCCGCCGATAAGACCAGCGCGGCAGCCGCGCGGGTGGCAGGTGACCGACCTGGCTGGAACGCAGCGTGAGGCGCTTTGCGTGGAAGGCTTCGCCCAGTGGCAACGCGACCGCCTGCTGACCGAACCAGCTCATTTCGATCACGGTGGCTTCGAAGCCGGCGATCGCCAGCGCGCTGCGCAGACCGGCGGCGCTGCCGCTGGCGTGAATGACCAGATCGCACTCCCGGCCGCATTCGGCCGTGTCCGGCGCGCGCAAGGCGAGGCCGAGCGCCGCGGCCGGCGCGGCGCGACCCGGGTCGATATCGATCAGTACGACCCGGGTGCCCGGGATGCGCGCGCACAGCCAGGCGACCAGCGTGCCGACCACGCCGGCGCCGATCACCGCGATGCGATCGCCGACCGAGGGCGCGGCGTCCCACACCGCGTTGATGGCGGTTTCCATATTGGCGGCGAGTACCGCGCGCGCAGCCGGCAGGCCGTCGGGCAGCGGTACGACCGCGTCGACGGGCACCACGTAACGCTGCTGATGCGGGTGCAGGCAGAACACGGTGCGGCCGTGCAGCGCGGCAGCCTGTTCGCCCCTGCCGTCCTCGACAATGCCGACGCTGATGTAGCCGTACTTCACCGGCCCCGGGAAGTCGCCTTGCTGGAACGGCGCGCGCATGCGCTGGTACTCGCTTGCCGGTACTTCGCCGCGGAATACGAGGCTTTCGGTGCCGCGGCTGATGCCGCTGTACAGCGCGCGCACGCGTACTTCACCGGCGCGCAGCACTGGCAGCACTTCGGTGCGCAATTCGCCGGTGCCGGGCGCGACGGTCCAGAATGCGGACGTGGGGTCGATGGACATGTCAGTTGGCATGGTTTTTCATCGTGAGCGAACGATTAGGTGCTTCAGGGTATCGAAACGCAAGTGGAAGTATGCAGGCCGATGGACGTGTCGCCACCACCGGAAGGTTGCACGGCGAATGACATGCAGTCCTCCGGACAGCGTTAAGGGAGATCGGCTTGGCAGCAGGACTGGGTAATGCGCGACCGCTGGACGCGGTGCCATCGATGTGGGTGGATCTGCTGACGGGTGGTGCGTTGCTCGCCATCCTTGCAGCCGTCCTCACGCATGCGCTTGATCTGCCGCTGCGGGTCGGTGGTGCTGCACTTGGTGTGTACGTGGTGATGGCGGCACTGCTGCTGCGGCACAGGCCGGACAGACGCCGGCCGCTGGGCGCGGCGAACCGCGTGACACTGTTCCGCGCGCTGCTGGTGGCCGTGCTGGCCGGCACGCTGGCGAGCCCGGCTGCGCTTGCGGCGCAGGCGACGCCTTTCGCCATGCTGGCGCTCGCGGCGCTGCTGCTCGACGGCGTCGATGGCTGGGTCGCCCGCCGTTTCGATTCGGCCAGCGAGTTCGGCGCGCGCTTCGACATGGAACTCGACGCCTTTTTGATCGCAGTGCTGTGCCTGGCGCCGGTACTGCTCGGCAAGGTCGCGCCCTGGGTGCTGGCGATCGGCGCGATGCGCTACGCCTTCGTCGCCGCGATGCCGGTCTGGCGCTGGCTCGATCGCCCGCTGCCGGACAGCCTGCGCCGCAAGACGGTGTGCGTGGTGCAGGTGGCCTGTCTGCTGGTGTGCCTGCTGCCGGCCGTCGATGCGCGCACCACTGCCGCGCTGCTCGGCAGCGCGTTGCTGGCGCTCGCGACATCGTTTTTCATCGACATCCGCTGGCTGTATCGGCGGCGGACACACGCATGACTTCGTCGGATTTCCGACTCCAACCGGGAGGGCTTTCCATGAAAACGATGCATCCGCTGCTGCAGCACCTGTACCGTCCGCTGCTCGTCGCGCTGGCCTGCGGCACAGTCGCCACGGCTGCACAGGCCGAGCCGCGCACCTATGACATCGATCCTGATCACTTTTCGATCGGGTTCGGGGTGGCCCACATCGGCTACGCGGACATCCTCGGCCTGTTCCTGAAGGGCAAGGGCAGCTTCGTCTATGACGAACAGACCCGCAAGCTGAGTTCGGGCCGCGTCGTGGTGTCAGCCGAAAGCGTGTTCAGCAATCACAAGGCGCGCGACAACCACATCCGGGAAAACGACTTTCTGGATGCGAAGCAGCATCCGGACATCGTGTTCGAAGCGACGGGATACGAAACGACCAGCCCGACCGCCGGCAAGCTGGCCGGCAAGCTCACGCTGCTCGGCCAGACCCGGCCGGTCACTCTGGACGTGACGCTGAACAAGGCGGCCAGTTATCCGTTCGGCCACAAGAAACACACGCTGGGCATTTCGGCGCGCACGACGATACGGCGCAGCGAATGGGGCATGACCTACGGCGTGGAAAAGGGGCTGGTCGGCGACGAAGTGGCGCTGACGTTCGAGCTGGAAGCGATCAGGCAGTAGCGGGATTGCCGCCTGCTGCGTGACCTCGATTCAGGCAGGCTCGCACGCGTACTGGCGCGACATGTCCTGCTTCATCTGGTCGTACAGCGGCTGCATGAAGGCCGGCAGGTGCGCCATCAACTCGGTGCGATAGATGACCGAAGGCACCCGTTTGCCGCGGTGCTCGATCGCCTGGCCGATCAGGTGGATGCGGAAACCGAGCGCCGACAGGTGTCGCGCCAGCCGTGCTTCGGTGAGCGTGAACAGATGTTCGATGCCGTGCAGTTCCGCCGCCACGAGCAGGCCCAGATACAGGCCGACCGGTATGTACGGGAAGCGCGGCTGATCGCGCGTGCCCATGTCTTCTTCTGAAATCGCCATCGGGCTGCCGCTGTCGCCCTTGCGCTTGCGGTAGTCGGACAACACCGCGAGGCGCGAGATCTCGACCATGGCGCGTCGATCCACCCGCGCCGGATCGATGATCGACCGATCTATGGCGTCGGTGCAGAGCTTTTCGAACGGCAGCAATTTCTCCGGCGCATCCGGGTCGCACCGGACCAGCCGGACACAGCCCACGATGCGGCCGTGTGCCTGCGCACGCAGCGCGATGTGCAGTGAGCGCGCATCGTAGCCGTCGGATTCTTCGTGTTTCTGATTGGTGTTTTCGTAGCCGAGTTCTTCGCAATACACCGCGTGCCGGACGCGAAATACCTCATGCTTGAGTTCGTCGCTGACGGCCGCTTCCACCGAGAAATACTTGGCGAAATTATCTTTTAGGTTTCCGACTTCGAGCAGAAACATGATGATCTGACCACGAAAGACGACGCTGGATGCGTTCCGCGACGTGACGGCAGGATGCGGCTACTCCACCTTCTTCAGATATTCCTTTGTGAATATCTTGTCCGGGAGTTCGCGCAACTGCAATGCACTGTATTCAAGCACAGATTGGTCACCTTCCCTGAGGGCATCCTGCATAGTCAGGCGTGTCGGACGCAATTTTCCGCCCAAGGTCTTGTATTCGTCGTACACGCAGGTTTTCAGCAGCTTTCCGGAGAGCGAATAAAACTCGGCCTTGTGTGGTGCGCCATTGCTCGCCCGGACCCAATAAAGCACGCGTGCGTATGTCACCGAGCGATCCACGGCCGTGAGCTCCAGTGCCTGGTGATCGACGCCGTCGATCTTCTCTACGCCGATCAGTCTGGGAGTGTAGTCACCGGAAAAATTGGCACGTGCCAGGTCACCGTTGGCCACCTGACCCGTCAGCCGCTGGGCGAGCGACAGGCGAACAGGCTGCGAAACGGTCGGAAGGAATGCCCACAGGTCACGTTCCTTCATCAGCAGTATCTGCCCGCGCTCGGAAGCCGGTTCGATGGTCTGGATGATCGTGTTGCTGCTGCCCTTGGACAGGATCCTGAACTTGCGGAATTCTTCGCCGCTCGCGCTGTTTGACGTGATGCTGACTTCGACCTGGAAGGCCTCGCGCGGGAAGCGGATCGAGTCCGCCTTTTCAACTATACTCGCGGCATCCTGAGCAAAGGCAGGCTGGGCAACAAGAAATGCCGAACCAAGTGCGACCGAAGCGAGTATGCCTCGCGCAAGCGATGCCAGGCGATTCGGGACTGCTGCAGAAAGCAGGAAGCATGTCGGCCGTGCAGCCGGACGGATGCAGGAAAGCAATGCCATTCGTGATGTCTCCAGTGGCGGGCGTTCCGCCCTCAACTCTAGCCGGGCGTATTGATGAATAACGTCGTCCAGATCCGGAACGTGAGCCGCAGTTATATGCTGGGCGGCCAGCTGGTGACCGCATTGAAGAATATCACGCTCGATATTGAGGACGGCGTGTTCATCGCCATCGCCGGCCCGTCCGGTAGCGGCAAATCGACCCTGCTCAATCTGATCGGCTGCATCGATACGCCGACCAGCGGGCAGATACTGATCAACGGTCAGGACGTGTCCGGTCAGACGCCCGATCAACTGGCGGGTCTGCGCGCGCGCACCATCGGTTTCATATTCCAGACCTTCAATCTGCTGCCGGTTCTCACTGCCTACGAAAACGTCGAATATCCGCTGCTTCAGTTGCCGGAAGTCGGCAAGGAAGAACGTGACCGCCGCGTCCGCTATTTCCTGGACGTGGTCGGACTGGGCAAAAAGATGAATAATCGGCCGAATGAATTGTCGGGCGGCCAGCGCCAGCGCGTGGCGATCGCCCGTGCGCTGGCCGTGCAGCCCACCATCGTGCTGGCAGACGAACCCACCGCGAACCTTGATCGCAAGACGGGTGACGCCATTCTTGAATTGATGCGTGAGATCAACCGTACCTTGAAGACAACCTTCATTTTTTCCACGCACGACAAGCGCGTCATGTCGATGGCCGACCGTCTGGTCCGCATCGAGGACGGCGAATTGACCGCACTGGGCGTACAGAAATCTCCGGGTGAGTGGTCGTATGTCAAGCCGCCCAAGCCGGCTGCCGACAAGGCGGCGTGATGATGTCACGAGTCATGCCCCCCATGAAGCGGAACGTGGTCCTTCCATTGCTGGCGGTCGCACTGCTTTCTGCATTTCCCCCGGCGCGCGCCGCAGATCCCCTGGATGACCTGTTCCTCGACGCGCCGGCTTCAGACACGCCGGCGAAGTCGGAAGCAGGCAATGCATTGCCTGATCTGGGCGAAGCGTCAGCGCCCGCGACTTCCGGCTGGAAGGGTTTCACGCAGTTTGAGCTGGCCCGTACGGTCGCCGGCGAAAGTCACTGGTCGAAGGCGCGCTGGCGCAACGAGCTGGGGCGCAGCGGCAGTTTCGGGCAGGGCATCAAGTGGAAGGCCTTCGGCCGCGTCGATTACGATTTCGCTTATGGTTGGGAAGACGACTTCTACAACGCGAATGTGCGCGACGACAAGCGCAGCGAGTTCCAGTGGCGCGAAGTGTTCGTCGACGTGCCGCTCGGCAACATGGAACTTCGACTCGGACGCCAGCACATCGTGTGGGGCGAGATGGTTGGCCTTTTCTTTGCTGACGTCGTATCGGCCAAGGACACCCGCGAATTCTTCAACCCCGAATTCGACCAGCTGCGCATTCCGCAGTGGGCCGCGCGCGCCGAGTACTTCATGGGCAACGTGCACGCCGAAATAGTGTGGATACCCTACGTCAGCGTCGACAACATTGGCCGTTTCGGCGGCGACTACTACCCTGTCCAGCCCGAAATCCCGGGGCTGACAGCCGTGTACAACGATCAGGTGCGACCGGATCGCAAGTTGAGCAACTCGAACTACGGTCTGCGCGTGAGCACGCTGGTCAAGGGCTGGGACCTGTCGGCCTTCTATTACCGCAGCCTCGACGTCAACCCGACTTTCGCCCGTCAGATCGTCGGTCCCACTGCGATCTATACGCCTGAGCATGACTGGATACATCAGTACGGCTCCACGCTGAGCAAGGACTTCGGCAGCGTATTGCTGCGCGCCGAAGGCGTGCTGACGCTGGATCGTCGTGTGCCAACGTCGTTGCCCGGCGCGGATGGCCTGGTCAAGCAGAACATGGTCGACTACGCGGTCGGCCTCGACTTCCCGCTCGAGAACGAAGCACGTTTCAACGTCCAGTACTTCGAGCGTTATCACAACGATCGCCCACCGGAACTGCTGGCGTCCAAGCGCGAGAACGGCATGTCGCTGCTGTACCACCACAAGTTCGGCGAACGGGTGGAAGGCGAGGTGCTGTGGGTGCAGTCGCTGGTGCGCAACGACTACATGTTCCGGCCAAAGGTCATCTGGCGCGTGCAGTCGAATCTGCGTGCCATGTTCGGCGCGGATCTTTTCGGCGGCAACTCGAACGGCTTCTTCGGTCGGTATGGCGAATCGGATCGCTATTACGGCGAAATGCGTTACAGCTTCTGAGCGCTGACCGGATGCGGTGCCGGATGACATCATGAAGATTCTTCTGGTCGCCGAAGGTGCCACACTGGCCCATGTGTCCCGTCCGCTGGTGCTCGCCGACGCATTCACGGGTATGGGGCATGAAGTCGTGCTCGCCGCGCCGGTACGCTATGCCTGGACGTGGAAGGACGCACCGTTCGAGGTCATGCCGCTCGACGCGCAATCCCCGGAAATCTTCGCCAGAAGGCTGGCCGCCGGCGATCCGCTGTACGACTTCGCCACGCTTGATCGCTATGTCGATCTCGACCGGACATTGATCCGGGATGTGCGTCCCGATCTGATCGTCGGCGATTTCAGACTGTCGCTGTGCGTCAGCGCTCGGCTCGAACAGGTCAGATATGTCAGTCTGAGCAACGCCTACTGGAGCCCGTATTTTGTGCAGTCGGGTGCATGGCCGGTGCCCGACCTGCCGCTGACGCGCTTTCTGCCGATTTCAGTCGCGACGCCACTGTTCAACCTGGTCCGCCCATTCGCCTTCGCGCAACATGCAAAGCCGATGAATGCCCTGCGCAGGAAGCATGGTCTGGGTGGTTTCGGCAGGAGCCTTCAGGCTGTCTATACCGACGCCGATGCGGTGGCTTACTGCGATGTGCCGTCCTTGTTCAAGCTCCGCGACGCGCCGCCGAATCATCGCGTCATCGGGCCCTTGCTCTGGTCGCCCGCCTGTGAAGCACCGCCGTGGATGCGCACACTGCCGCCTGACAAATCCGTCGTTTACATGACCTTGGGCAGCTCCGGTCGCGCGGATCTTGTCCAGCCCATTGCGGCGGCGCTGTCCGAAGCCGGCCATGTGGTTCTGATGTCGACGGCCGGGGCCGATGCGGCAGCGCAGATCACCAATGTGTATTCGGCACGCTTTCTTCCCGGGCTCGATGCCTGCAGAGTGGCAGACGTGGTCGTATGCAACGGAGGTAGCCCGACGACGCAACAGGCGCTCGCAGCCGGCAAGCCGGTGCTCGGCGTCGCATCCAATCTGGATCAGTTTCTGAATATGCAGACGCTCGAGGGCGCGGGCGTGGGCGAGGTCGTTAGAGCGGATCGGTTCACGCCTTCGGGCCTCATCGCGGGCGTATCGAACATGCTTGCCCATCAAGGTGCCGTGACACGCGCGCGCAAATGTGCCGATGAAATGTCGGCGCTGTCCTCTTCAGTGGTCGCGGCACAGATACTCCATCTGTGATGATCCGGGTGCGGCGTGCCCGCTGCACGTTTATGAACGACCGAAAGCTTGTCGATATTTTTTACAACCCTCACTTTTTGGCCCGTTGCGAGCAATGCAACTTTTTGAATTATAAGAATATTATTTTCTGGCACAAGAATCGCTTATGTAGTCTCGAGCCGGCCAGCGGAATAACCCGTCCGGCGGGTATTCAATCTTTTCTGGAGATGTAAAATGTTCAACAAAACGTTGATTGCTGCCTCAGTGGCAACTGCGCTCTCGCTGGCATCGGCAAGTGCAAATGCCGTACTGATGGATCTGGCCGGCGGCGGCGGTGCTGGTGTGAATTTGCTTGGCGGGTCTGCAGTTCAAAACGTGTTGTCGCTCGACTGGGCGCCTGACAACGCACTCGCCATCAATGCGCTTGGCACCCCTACCGGTGCGATTCTTGACGTAATCGGTGCTCCGCGTGCGCCGGGTCAAGGCGACAATGACCAGTATTTTCAGACGGTTGCCCAGGGCTCGTTGAGCGCGTTCGGCATCCAGGGTCTTGCTGCTGGTGACCTCAAGAACAATCCGGGCATTTACGGCCGCGAATTCACATTCGTCACGTCGTTCTTCGAATTCAGCCAGGGTCTCGGCTCGGCAGCAACGTCGGCTTTCCGCCTCGCACCGGGTGAGAGCTACTTCCGCATCTATGCCGACACGACGCCGGATGCGAATCAGATCACCGGCGGTGGTTACGCGGACGGCGTGCTGATTCTCGAAGGCGTGTTGTCTTCGGTTTCCGGCAACTACACGGACTTCACGCGTCTGCCCAACACCGACCCCAATTTCGAGCCGATTACAGGTCTTGATCAGTTCGCTCCGGACAACAACGCACCGGGTGTGACGACACATCAGGGCAGTGGCTCGAACGCCATCACGGTCAAGGTCACTTCGTTGAACAATGCTTATTTCCTGGGCGATGTAACTGAACTGGCGCTCAACCTGACGTACGTGGATTCGACCAACCTCACGGACCCGTTCGAACAGGCCAATCCGTCGAACACGGTTGTCGGCTTCACGCCGACATACAGCGTTGATGCGGGCGGCAATCCGGTCAATGGCGCAACGTGCGGCTTCGACGATCGCGGTCCGATCGGCAAGACGGAAGGTGCCAATGGTTCCGGCGATCGCGGAACGCGTTGCGACTTCCACTTCCAGACCGACGCGTCGGGTGCGTTCCGTGTCAGCGTTCCGGAACCGGGTTCCCTCGCTCTGATCGGTCTGTCGTTCGCAGCGCTCGGTGCCATCGGCCGCCGCCGCAAGTTTGCCTGATCTGAGTTCGTAGCCTGATTGCAGGACGTAGAAGGCCTGACTCCCGCGGGGAGTCAGGCCTTTTTCTTTGGGTGGTGTGCATGCCTGCTCTGTAATCGACCGGCCCGGTGTTCACTTGCGCCTGTCCGGGGTCGGCGCGGCAGGGGGTGGACGGAACCGGGCGCGTGTCCGATCTGAGTCAGCACGCCTCATCTCCAGAGGTGCCTGCCTTTCCTATCAGCGGCAGTGACCCGAACAGTGCAAGGTGCGCGCTGGACACCGTCTAGCGCTTCCTTTTCGCGCCTTCAAGAATGGACTGGAGTGGTTTTCGGGTCGAACGCCCCGGGGTGTTCTGCGGGCGACCGATCCGGCATAGCCAGCTCGCGTTGTGCAGTGTTTTGGTGGCTACGTCATCATCAAGCTTGGCGTCCAGTGTGCGACTCAGCGCCAGCGCACTCTGCGTGTCGGTGAAGGGAATGCCGCTGCGGACATAGTGATTGAAGATGAGCGGCGTCATTTCCGGTTGGTGCTGAAGCCCAAGGCGCTCGCAGGTTAGCCAGAAACGCTGCACCGCCGCGCCCGCGGCGATCCGGCCTTCTATGGACGGTTGGAGGGCAGGCGCTACGAGACTGGCGTGTGCCGAACACGCTACACCGGGAATCAGATCCAGCTGAATGCGGGGGCCCAGAGTGCCCGCGAACCATTTGTTAAAAAACTCGACGCGTTTCCAGCTTTGCATGACCCACTTCATTGTCTTTGCCGTGAGCGGGTCGACCCCGACAGCCGCTTCCGGGATGCGGTCCTCGCTGAAGCGCGCCCCCCATTCGATGACCCGCTTATGCACCTCGTAGGCCTCGGGTATCGTAAGCCGGATTTTCGCGTTGGCAAAGTTGAGGCGCGCGATGCGCCAGCGCTCAGGCAGTGTTTCGAACCATTGAACCCGGAGCGGATGCGCGGCGGCTTCCAGCGCCTGTTTTTCGGCTCCGCTCAGACGTTTTCCCCACATCGGGCGGCGTTGCACGGTGCGTGTCTTGATGAACGGCAGCAGCGGATCCGGCGTAATCGACGCGTCGGCGACCAGACGAACATCGTAAAGGAGGTGGGTGTCCGGGGTGTCCTGACGGCGTGACCATACGGCGCTAAGGCCATGTGCCGTAGCCGCAATGCGCAGTGTTTCGAGCAAGGCGCCATGTGCGAGCTGGCTGGCATGGCCCTCAAGGTCATAAACGCAGTCGTGGCGTGTGTCGAAACCATGAATCAGCACATGGTCTTCGGACAGTATTTCAAAGCGCCAGGGCTGCGTGTTGTCGCCGCTCGGCGCCCAGCGGGCCAAGTCCAGGATCTGTTCGATGATGCGCATGTTGGGTGCCTCGCTTGGGTGTTGAATGGACTCCCCCGACCTTCTGGCGCCCAATCAGGCACCTGCCGGTCGTCATTGGTGTGGGGATCAGCTTTCTGAGCTGCCTCGATTCTTCGGACCACGAATTACTTGAGAAAAGTGGCTTCATGGTCCTTGCCTGACAGGGATTCGACGAACTGCGCCGGGGTCAGGTAGCCCGGTTCGGAGTGTGGTCGTACTGCGTTGCAATGGCGCCGCCATTGTTGGGTCACGACGCGTGCTTCTCTCCGGTTCCTGAAGTATTCCATCGACAGGCACTTGAGGTGCTGAGTGTTGGCGCAGGTGTCGAACACAAAGTCGTATGCCCACAGATGGCTTGCTGCGGGCGCACGCTGCACCTGGTCCCGCTGACTTGCCACCCGCCGCTGCGGTCGCTTGCGCGGCACCTGCAAGCCCGCCTTGGTCCACAGCCGCCAGGTGCGGCCAATGCTCAGGCTGAGTCCGGCGCGACGCAGGAAGATACGAATGCGCCGGTACCCGTACCGTGGGTACTGACCCGTCAGCTTCCGCATTTGCTCGATCACCGGCCGATCCCGAACATCCTGTCGCGACACATAACCCAGGCAGGAGCGCGATACGTTGAGCAGCGCGCAGGCACGCCGCCTCGACAACCGTTTACCTTCTGCAAGCAGCACCTGCGCCCTACGGGCGCAGGTGCTGCCCATTTTTTTGATGCGATCGCCTTTCATCACGTCGATTTCAAGGTCGCGTTCAGCAAGCATCTTCTTGAGCCGCGCGTTCTCCACTTCGCGCTGGCGCAGACGCTTGACCTCATCGGCGTTCATCGCGCCGAAGCGCTTTCTCGACGTGTAGATCGTCTGCTCACTGACCCCATGCTTCTTCGACACCTCAGCCACCGGTGCCTTGTCGGTCTCGCGCAGGATCTTGACCATCTGCTCTTTCGAGAAACGGCTCTTGCGCATGACTTCCTCTCTGCTGCTGGAAGCCATCCTCTCAAGTTTCAAATGGTCCGAAAAGTCAGGCGCAGGTCAGGCCGCAGGCTTGCGTGCAAGGTGCCGACGACCAATGGACATGATCAGCCGTTGCAGCGGGTTGTTGTTGCCGCCCGGCCGCCAGGTACGCACCAGCTTGTTGCGGAAGGCGTCGTACTGCAGGCCCCAGGGCGCAGCGCGCACCTCGCCGCGACCGAGCAGCAGCTTGATCCCTTCGGCCGCGGCAAAACCCGCGCACAGATTGCACGCGATCATGGTCGACGGGCCGCGTCGCGCGGCCAGGTCGATGCGCGAGGGCTCGACCAGATACGGGCGGTGCAGGCCTGCCGGTGCGAGACCGACGAGAAAGCGCAGCGCCTGTTCGGTTTCGTCGCAACCTTCGAGCCGGAAGTACTCCTCGAAACTCATCCGGTCAGGCAGAAAGACGAGCAGAGCCGAACCCATGCCGAGCGGCGCCGCAGTGACAGCCGGAATGCGCAGCCGATGGCATGCCGCGAAGGTCGCGCGCCTTGCCGAAAAGGCGAAAAAATCGAGTCCATCTATATATATATCCGCGCCGCGCAGGAAGTCGTCGGGAGATTCTGACGAAACGCCTTGTGGAAAAAGTTTCAGCTGGATGTCCGGGTTGATGTCTCGCGCCTGTGCGGCCAGCACGTCGAGCTTGCGCTGGCCAAGCGTGCTCATCGTGGCGCCCACCTGCCGGTTGAAGTTGGCGACGTCGAAGGTGTCGAAGTCCGCGATGTGGAAGCGGCCGACGCCAAGTCGCGCCAGGGTCAGCAGGTGAATGCCGCCGACACCGCCGAGTCCGGCTATTGCGACTGTGCTGTTGCGCAGTTTCTGCTGCTCAACCTCGGTAAACCAGCCAAGATTCCGGCTGAATGCCTCGTTATAGTCAAATGCGGAGTGATTCATCATCGTCCTGCCATTCGGCAATCGCTCCAGCGGGTTTCTGCCCTGAAGGCTTATGACTGCTGGAAAGTAAAAAACTGTTATGCTGGCAATACCTTAGCATCTTACCCCTAGAATCCGCATGAAGTTTTGGCTGCTTGATCTGCGACTGGCCATGCGCAGCGTGCTGCGACAGGGGCGGCGCACGATGATTGCGATCGGAGCGGTCAGCTTCGGGGTTGTCGCCATGATCCTTTCGGCCGGATTCATCGAGTGGTTGATGGACGGGATGCGCGAATCGACGATCAAGTCACAACTCGGCCACATCCAGGTGGTCAGGCCGGGGTATGTGGAGCGCGGCACCTCGGATCCGTTCGGCTTCATGATCGAAGGCGAGGAGGCGGCGCGTGCGGCGGTGCAATCCAGCAGCGGCGTCAAGGTGATCGCGCCTCGACTCAGTTTCAATGGCCTGGCGAGCAAGGGCGAAAACACCTTTGCATTCCTCGGACAGGGGGTGTCGCCGCAGGCCGAGGCCGTGCTGTCGAGTTCGATCCGCATCAGTCGCGGTCGAAACCTCTCAGCAGACGGTGCGAACGAAATGATCATGGGGCGCGGCCTGGCGATCAATCTCGATGCCCAGGTCGGCGACACCATCGTGCTGCTGACCACGACAGCCGGCGGCAGTATCAATGCGGTCGAGGCGCCCATCGTCGGTCTGTTCACTTCGGTCAGCAAGGAATACGACGATTCTGCGCTGCGCATGCCGATCGCGCTGGCTCAACAGCTGGTCAAGGTCTCAGGCGCACAGCAGTGGCTGGTGCTGCTTGAACGCACCGACGACACCGACAGCAAAATCAAGGAATTGCGCAAGGTTCTTCCCGCCGCCAAGCTAGAACTTGTGCCGTGGTATCAGCTCGCCGACTTCTACAACAAGACGCGCGACTTGTTCTCGAGTCAGATCAATGTGGTGAGGCTGATCATCCTGATGATCATCGTGCTGAGCATTTCGAATACGCTTTCCATGAGCGTCATGGAGCGGGTCAGCGAAATCGGCACCTGCATGGCGCTGGGCCTCACGCGCAGCCGCATCCTGCGCATTTTCGTGTCCGAGGGCCTGATGTTGGGTGTCGTGGGCGGCGGTTTGGGCGTGGTGCTGGGTTGTCTGCTGGCGGTCGGGATCTCGGCGGTGGGTATCCCGTTGCCGCCGCCGCCCGGCATGGAGGAGGGGTTTGACGGCAAGATCATGCTGACCTTCGATATCGTGGCGCAGGCGATGCTGGTTGCAGTGGTCAGCAGCTTCGTGTCCAGCCTGTATCCCGCCTGGCGAGCGTCGCGCATGAACATCGTCGACGCCTTGCGCCAGAGTCGCTGAGCCGCCATGTTCAAACTTGCCCTGCGCAACATCCTCCGTCAGAAATCGCGTACCGCGATGACGCTGGCGGCCATCGTGTTCGGCGTATCAGGTCTCATTCTGACCGGTGGTTTCGTGGCGGATGTGCTGACCCAGCTGGGTGAGGCCACGATCCACAGTCAGCTCGGGCACGTGCAGGTTTTCAAGCAGGGTTTTTACGAGAAGGGCTCCCGTTCGCCGGAAAAGTACGTCATTGAAGACGCCGACGAGATCGCGCGCTTCGCGGCCAAGATGCCCGAAGCGGATACCGTGCTTCAGCGCATCCGCTTCGCCGGCCTTCTCAACAACGGCAAGGCGGACTGGGCCATCGTCGGCGAGGGCGTGGAGCCGGACAAGGAAAATCACCTCGGTACCTTTGTCCGGATCACGGCGGGCCGGCAGCTGAAGGACGAAGATGCATCGGGCGTGCTGATAGGCGACGGTGTGGCGAAGGCACTGGCCCTTGAGCCCGGCGACACGGTCACGCTGATCATGAATACTGCTGACGGCGCCCTGAACACGACCGAACTGAACGTGGTGGGCGTTTTTCAAAGCTTTTCGAAAGATTTCGATACCCGTGCCGTAAGAATTCCCATTGCGGCAGCGAGGGAGTTGCTGGCGCGCGACGGTGCCAATTCGATCGTATTGCTGTTGCACCGTACGGCCGACACTGCGCTGGTGAAGGATCTGCTGGTTCCGCGGCTGCAGTCGCTGGGATTCGATATCCGGGACTGGGTGGAGCTGTCTGATTTCTACGCCAAGACGGTCGAGCTGTATCGCACGCAGTTCGGTGTGCTGCAGTGGATTGTGTTGATCATGGTGCTGCTCAGCGTGTTCAACACGGTGAACATGAGTGTTTTCGAGCGTGTGGGAGAATTCGGCACGCTGATGGCGCTGGGCAACACGCGTGGATACGTGTTCAGGCTGGTCATGGTGGAGAACGCAATGTTGGGTCTGTTCGGCGCCGTGGTGGGGGTCGTGCTGGGTACGCTTGCAGCGCTGGCGATCAGCGAGGTCGGCATTCCGATGCCGCCGCCGCCGAACTCCAACGTCGCCTACACCGCTACAGTCAGGGTGCTGCCCTATACGGTTTTCCTGGCGTTCGGGGTCGGTTTGATCGCCACATTGGTGGCCGCGCTTTTGCCGGCCCACAGGGTGTCGCGCACGCCGATCGTCGATGCGCTGCGCTACAACATCTGATGAGCCGTGATGCAATAGAGTGCGCTCTGGGCTGCATTGGCTATGATTCGTGGCTTGTCCCGCCGCTGTCCTTCTGGAGGATGCAATGTTCCGTTTGACCTTTCTGATGTCTGCCCTGCGCAAATTGACGTTGCTGCTTGCGCCACTGGCGCTGGTGGCCTGCACATCGTCGCCTTACCCGGCTGCTCCGGCGCAGGCCTATAGTGACGGCTACAACTACGTCCTCGGCCCGGGCGACTCGGTCAGCATCGTCGTCTGGCGAAACCCGGAAATCTCGTCGACGGTCACCATCCGGCCGGACGGCAAGATCACCGGCACGCTGTTCGAGGACCTGCCGGCAGCCGGTCGTGATCCCACGACCCTGGCGCGCGAGATCGAGCAGGTACTGTCCAAGTACATTCGCGACCCCATCGTCAGCGTCATCGTGGCCGGCGGCATCGGCCCGTACAGCGAGCAGATCCGCGTAATCGGCGAGGCGGCCAAGCCGCAGGCGCTGGCCTACAAGCAGAAGATGACCTTGCTCGACGTGATGATTGCGGTCGGTGGCATCACCGATTTCGCTGACGGCAACGCGGCGACCATCCTGCGCACATCCGAAGGCGACAAACAATACAACGTGCGCCTGAAAGACTTGGTCCGCCGCGGTGACGTCAGCGCAAATGTGGATGTCAAGCCGGGCGATATCCTGATCATTCCCCAGAGTTGGTTCTGAATTCAACTTGTTGATCTGTTGGTTTTCTAAGGAATTATTTTAGGTGGATGATCTTCTACGTCAGGTTTCTGACTATTTAAGGTCGGCGTGGGGCTATCGATGGTTAGGCCTGATTGTCGCATGGTGCGTCGGCTTGGTCGGCATGGGGGTTGTTCTCGTTTTGCCCGACCAGTACCAGGCAACTGCAAAGATTTACGTTGACACTCAGTCACTCCTGCGGCCGCTGATGTCGGGGCTTGCCATACAGCCGAATATCGACCAGCAGATAAATATGCTCAGCCGCACGCTGATCAGTCGTCCGAACATCGAAAAGCTGATCCGGATGGCTGATCTGGATCTGGAAGCGACCAAGAAGTCGGAGCGCGAAGTCCTGATCGACAACCTGATGCGCGATGTCAAATTGAGCGGATCAGGTCGGGACAATCTTTACTTCGTGTCGTTCCGGGACGAAAAGCCGGCGCGGGCGCAAAAGGTTGTTCAGGCGATGGTCACCCTGTTCGTCGAGTCGGGGCTGGGCGGAAAAAGACAGGATGCCGATCAGGCGAGAAAATTCATCGAGGAACAGATCAAGGTCTACGAAGCGAAGCTGCTCGAGGCGGAAAATAGGCTCAAGGAATTTAAGCTGAAAAACTTGGAACGGCCAGGGATGTCTGAGGGGAATTACTTCGCCGAGGTAGATGCAATCCGGAAGCAGCTCAGTCAGGCGCAACTTGATCTGAAGGAAGCCATCAATTCACGCGATGCAATCAAGCAGCAGATCGCCAATGCGGGCCGTCCCGCGGCGGAGGACGCGCCTGCGGAAGAAGACCCGGGTGCGCGGAAGTCGACCAGTTTCATTTCAAAGGACGAGGGTCGGATCCAGGCTCTGCGAAGTCAGGTCGATCAACTGCTGCAGCGCTACACCGATGACCATCCGGACATCAAGATCGTTAAGAAACAAATCGATCAGCTCGAGCAGCAGAAAAACGAAGAATATGAGCAGTGGAAGAAGGATGAAGCGGTCGTCAAGGCGGGGGGTAAGCCCAATCGAGGCGGGGCGCAGTCGGTACAGGAAATCATGGCACAGCAGCTTAACTTGGCTGTGGCCGAGGCGGAAGCAAGCGTTGCATCGATGAAGGCACGGGTTGCCGAGTACGAAAACCGTTACGCGGCAATCAGAACTGCGGCCCGGTTGGCTCCGGAAATCGAAGCAGAGTTCGCCCAGCTCAACCGCGATCACGGAGTGCATCGGTCGAACTACGAGCAACTTCTTGCCCGGCGCGAATCTGCATCAATCGGAGAAGAAATGGATGCGACCGGCGTCGCGGAATTCAGGCTGATCGAGCCGCCTCGCGTCGCGCCGCAGCCCGTTGCGCCGAACCGACTGCTGCTGCTGTCGGTGATCATTGTCGTGGCGCTGCTTAGCGGCTTTGCCGCATCTTTCCTGACCTCCCAAATTCGTCCCGTATTTAATGACGGAAAGCGACTTGCCGAAGTGGCGGAAGTGCCGGTATTGGGGTCGATATCCATGCTGTTTCAAAATGAACGTAAGAAACTCGAGCGTCGCCGGAATGTTTTTTTCTATGGAGGTATCGGCTGCCTGATTGCAACGTACGGTGCGTTTCTGGGCTTCGTTTCATTTGCAATGCGAGCGGCATAAGGAGTGGCGATGAGTATCATCGAGCAGGCAATTGAGCGGATGGGCAATCTTCGGAAAGCGGGCGTAGACATTGGAGCCGCAGGCGATGTTGGCGAGCTGCCCGCGCCGCTACCTGAACCTGTTGACACCGAGGGTTTTGTCGATGCGCGAAAGCAACAGACCCATGCCCCGACGTCCAAGTTCGAAGAGCGAGGCGATTCTGGTTCTCGTGTCGATCGCCGTTCCCGTCAGGTAACGGTGGATCTGGAAAGGCTGGCAATGCTCGGCTTCGTTGTCCCGTCGCAACCGCGTTCGCAGATTGCAGAGGAATTCCGGGTCATCAAACGTCCTATTCTCGCTAATGCCCATGGCAAGGGTGCGGCCCCAGTTGATAACGGCAACCTGATCATGGTCACCAGCTCGGTACCGGGCGAAGGAAAAAGCTTTACGTCGATCAATCTAGCCATGAGCATAGCAATGGAACTCGACAACCGAGTCCTGCTCGTTGATGCCGATGTTGCGCGCCCATCGGTGCTGAATCTGCTCGGGCTGCCCCCGGCCAATGGGCTCATGGATGTGCTGCTCGAAGAAAGCGTTGCATTGCCTGATGTACTGCTCAGCACAAATATTGAGAAATTGACCTTGTTGCCTGCGGGTATGCCGCACAAAAACGCTACCGAGTTGCTGGCGAGCGGCTCGATGCACGCCTTGCTCGTCGAGCTCGCGCATCGTTATTCGGACCGGATCATCATTTTCGATTCGCCCCCGCTGATGGTGACGACCGAGTCCCTGGTGCTCGCACAATCCATGGGTCAGGTGTTGGTGGTGGTCGAAGCCGGTCGAACGACGCACACCATGGTCAAGCAGGCGCTGTCCAAGATCAGAAGCTGTCCTGTCAAGATGATGGTATTGAATAAAGCCCGCTACGCTAGGACAGATGGCTATTATGGCTACTACGGTTACGGTTATGGCTACAGTGGCGCAGTCCGCGGTGACATGGCCGACAAGGTGGCCTAGTGTGGCACGGCAACGTGTTCTTTGGCAGCGCTTCTGTGCTGGCGCATCAATTGGCGCTATGGCGTTGTTTGCCGAGGTTGCCCACGCTGAAAACTGGCGCGTTACGACGGCGCTCACATCGCGTGTCCTGGTAAGCGACAACGTAAGAGTTTCCGCAATTTCGCCGCAGTCGGATACGGTCATGGAACTGAATCCGCAATTCACGTTGACGAGACGCAGTCCTCGCCTCTCGCTGGATGCGACCTACCGTCCGCGTTATATCGACTATCTCGATGGCACCATAGATTCGCGAGTGGCGCACGACTTCAACGGCACGGGCAGTTGGGAAGCGATAGACGATTTGTTCTTTCTCAATGCAACGGCGATTTCCGCGCAGCGCTCTCAGTCGGTATTCAATGCTGTACCGACAGATAACCAGCTTGCACCCGACCAACTCAGTCGTACTCGTACTTATTCGCTGACCCCATCCTTTCGCGGAACGGTTCGTCTGGGTGACGTAGCCACTTGGCGGTCCAACTACAATATTGTGCGCAGCGAAACGTCCGGTGCCACCACGGCCAACACGCTCACTTCGGAAACATTTACCGGAACGCTCGCCAGCACGCCAGCGAAGATCGGTTGGCAGGTCGATGTCAGCACGACCAAGACTTCGTCGGATCTATCCCGTTCGACCGACCGTAAGCGCGTGACAGGTTCGTTGATCTATCGACCCGATACAACAATCCGCCTGGCTGCGCGCTACGGATTCGAGGACACAAATTTCGCCAACCAGCGCAACGGCGATACTTACGGATTCGGGGCGACCTGGAACCCCACACCGCGTACGTCCTTCAGCGGTGATGTTGATGAGCGCCCTTTTTCGACCACGGCATCGCTACGCGCTTCCCACCGTCTGCCGCGTCTCGCCCTGTCCGCCAGCTACATGAGAAACCTGACTACGCGTGCGGAGCAGATACTTGCGCAGAACGGTGTGACCGATCTCGCGGAGTCGCTTGCGCAGCTCGAGCCCTTTGCAAGCGAAGCGGATCCGGACCAGCGTCTCCGGATGATAGAAACCTTTCTTCGCGATAACGGCTTGCAGCGGTTTCAGACCAGTCTGACCCCCATTCTCAGCGATCGGCAGTTCCTGCAGACGCGCATGCAGATGACAGTGGTGCACACCGGTGTCAGAAATACCGTCAGCCTGAGTTTTTTCCGTAGCGAAAGCGATAGCGGTATAGGGGGGCTGGGCCCCATTTCCGGCGACGATTTTGCGCTTTCGCCGGTGATACGGCAGATCGGATGGACAGCATCCTACTCGCACCGGCTGACCGCCAGTTCGTCGATCAATCTGTCTTTGACAACCTCGAAGTCCGACGGTAGTTCCAGCAGTGGCATCGGTTCCAACCGCGATGTGGCCAACGCCACCTGGACGACGCGTCTTGGAACACGCAGCAGCGGATCTATTGGTCTGCGCATGACGCGTGCCACAGTCACGGCGGGCGATGTCGATGAAAATGCGGTGATCGCGACTCTCACGACGCGATTCAACTGAACACCACGCTGGCGCCTTGTGCCGGAGCGGTTCCTGCGTCGAACCTGACACGTCGCGAATACATGTACGAATCCTTCTACGGCCTCTCTGGCAAGCCTTTCCAGCTTAACCCCGATCCATCCTTCTTCTTCGGCAGCAAGGGGCATCGCCGCGCGCTCGCTTACCTTGAATACGGGCTGCACCAGAGCGAGGGTTTCATCGTCATCACGGGTGAAATCGGCGCCGGCAAGACCACACTGGTGCGCAGCCTGCTGCAGAAACTCGATGTCAAGAAGGTCGTAGCGGCGCAGTTGGTCAGCACCCATCTTGATGCCGAAGACACCTTGCGTCTGGTTGCGGCCGCCTTCGGCCTGCCGAACAAGCAACTGAAGAAGGCAGACCTGCTGCTGTCGATCGAAATGTTCCTGCTGTCGCTGACCGCAGCGGGCAAGCGCGCGTTGCTGATCGTCGATGAGGCACAGAACCTGACGCCGCGCGCCATCGAAGAATTGCGCATGCTGTCCAACTTCCAGCTTGGCGAACATGCGTTGTTGCAGAGCTTTCTGGTCGGTCAGCCTGAATTCCGGGAAACCATGCAGAGCCCGGACATGCAGCAGCTGCGGCAACGGGTGATCGCGTCCTATCACCTCGGGCCGATGGACCCGGCCGAAACCGAGGCCTACATCGAACACCGGCTCAAGCATGTCGGCTGGCGCGGGTCACCGGCCTTCCTGGCCGGCACGCACGAGGCGATCTTCAAGGCCACCGACGGGGTGCCGCGCCGCATCAATACGCTGTGCGACCGGCTCATGCTGGCAGGATTCCTGACCGGCGCCACCTCGTTCTCGCCGGATGAGGTTGCGGTGGTCGTCAGTGAGATCCGCGATGAAGCCGGGGATGCGGCCGCAGCGGCTGCCGTGGCCAAACATGGCGACTCGGGTGTTCCTCTGGCGTCGTCAAGCCGGGCGTCCTTCGGTGGCTCCCACATGATCGGCACGCCCGAGCTGTTCGATATGGATCTTTCGCAATTCAAGCTCGATGCGCCTTCGGCGCAGCGACTGCGGGATTTTGTCAATGCTCAGCAGGCCGGTTACCTCGAAGATCGCTTGTTGCGCATCGAGCGTTCGCTCGAACAGACCATTTCGATGCTGCGCGAGCTTGCCGACCGTTCGCTCGACAACGGGAAGGACGCAGAATGACTGTTGCGCACTCTGTATCCATTGCGCCGGTCCTGTGCATCGTCGGTGCCCGCCCCAACTACATGAAGATGGCGCCCATCCTGCGCGCCTTCGACGAACACGTTCCCGCCATTCCGTGGGTGCTGGTGCACACCGGTCAGCACTACGACCATGCTATGAACGAACGCCTGTTCAGCGGCCTGCGCCTGCCGACACCGCAGCACAACCTCGAAGTGGGCTCCGGCACGCACGCCGTGCAGACGGCCGAAATCATGAAGCGCTTCGAACCGCTGGTCGACGACATCAAGCCGTCGTGCGTGCTGGTCGTCGGCGACGTGAATTCCACACTGGCGTGTGCGCTTGTTGCGGTGAAGAAGCATGTCGCCGTGGTGCATGTCGAGGCTGGACTGCGCAGCGGCGATCGCGCGATGCCCGAGGAGATCAACCGCGTCCTGGTTGACCGCATTTCCGACCGGCTGTACACGACCGAACGCAGCGCACTGGCGAACCTGATGGGCGAAGGCGTCGATGCATCCTGGGTGCATTTTGCCGGCAACGTCATGATCGACTCGCTGCTGTCGAGTCGAGCGCTGGCGGTGCCCCCGGCGTCGACGCTGACCGAACATGGCATCGATCCCGCGCTGATTGCCGGTGGCCGTTACGGCGTCGTCACGCTGCATCGCCCGAGCAATGTCGACGACCCGGAACAGCTCAAACGCCTCGCCGGCATGCTCGCCAAGGCAGCGGAACGGCTGCCGCTGGTGTTCGCCATCCATCCGCGTACCCGCAGCAATCTCGAAAAATTCGGTCTGGGCGCCTTGCTGGACAACCCGCGCATCGCACCGCTGCCGCCGCTGGGGTATCTGGAAATGCTCGGCCTGATGGATGGGGCGACGGTGATGATCACCGACTCCGGCGGACTGCAGGAAGAAACGACGGCGCTGTCGGTGCCGTGCATCACGCTGCGCGAAAACACCGAGCGGCCGATCACGGCGGAGCAGGGAACCAATACTGTCGTGGGTTCGGACGAGGACTTGTTCGTGCAGTGCATCGACGACACGCTTGCGACCGGCGGCAAGCGCGGTCGCGTCCCCGAGTACTGGGACGGCGGCGCCGCCCCGCGCATCGCCGCCGATCTTTACGCCTGGCTGCAGGCGCGTGCCGCATCGTGAGCCGGACGTCGTGACAGCCATCCGCAACGCATTCACCGTCGACGTGGAAGACTACTTCCAGGTGTCGGCGCTCGCGCCTTACATCGCCCGCGCGGACTGGGATCGCATCGAGTGCCGCGTCGAACGCAACGTGGACCGCATCCTCGCGTTGCTCGATGCGTCGGGCAACCGCGCCACCTTCTTCACGCTGGGCTGGATTGCGCAGCGCCACCCGGCCATGGTGCAACGCATTGCCCGCGCCGGGCACGAGATTGCCAGCCACGGCAGCGCTCACCTGCGTGCCACCGACCAGTCGCCGGTCGACTTCCTCGACGACATTTCGCGTGCCAAGAAGCTGCTGGAAGACATTACCGGCGTCGAAGTGCGCGGTTACCGCGCGCCGAGCTTTTCGATCGGCCACGCCAATCCGTGGGCGCTCGACTGCGTGGCCGAAGCGGGTTATCGCTACAGCTCCAGCATCTATCCGGTCAAGCACGATCACTACGGCATGCCGGATGCGCCGCGCTTTCCGTTCGCCTCGCGCGACGGCCTGATGGAAGTGCCGGTCACCACCGTGCGCGTCGGCAGCCGCAATCTGCCGGCCGGTGGCGGGGGCTATTTCAGGCTGCTGCCCTACGTGGCCTCGCGCTGGCTGCTGCAGCAGGTGAACCGGCGCGACGGCCGACCGGCCATGTTCTATTGCCATCCGTGGGAAATCGACGCTGCACAGCCGCGCATTGCCGGCGTGGATGCGAAGTCGCGCTTTCGTCACTACATCAACCTCGACCGCACCGAAGTCCGGCTGGCGCGCCTGATGCGCGATTTCCGCTGGGGCCGGATGGACGAGGTGTTTCCGGAAATAGCCCGTGCGACCTGAGGCGGAATTCATGACTGCAGCCAGTGTGAGTGTGCGCGCCGCCACCGATGCGGATCGCGCGAACTGGAACGCCTTCGTGGAAGCGAGCCCGGCGGCAAGCTTCTTTCACCTGTTCGAGTGGCGCAACATCATGCGTGACGTGTTCGGCCACCGCACTCACTACCTGCTGGCCGAGCAGGCCGGGCGCGTCTGCGGCGTGCTGCCGCTGGCGCAGGTCAAGAGCCGGCTGTTCGGACACTCGCTGGTGTCGCTGCCGTTCGGCGTATATGGCGGCGTGGCGGCAGACAACGAATCCGCTGCACTGGCGCTCGAAACCGAAGCGCAGCGCATCGCGCAATCGCTCGGCGTCGACCACCTCGAATTCCGCAACGTCACCGCGCGCCACACCGACTGGCCGACCGAGGACCTGTACGTCACCTTCCGCAAGGAATTGTCGCCCGACGTCGAGGCGAACATGAACGCCATTCCGCGCAAGCAGCGCGCGATGGTGCGCAAGGGCATCAAGAACGGTCTGGTCGCGAAGTTCGATGCCGACAATGCCCGCTTCTTCGAGCTGTACTCCGACAACGTGCATCGTCACGGTACGCCTGCGCTGTCGCGTCGCTACTTCGACACGCTGCGCGCCACCTTCGGCGAGCGCTGCTCGGTCATGACGGTCGAAGGGCCGGACGGTGCCTTGCTCAGCAGCGTCATGAGCTTTTACTTCCGCGACGAAATCCTGCCCTACTACGCGGGCGACGCCGAGGCGGCGCGTGATCTGGCCGCGAACGATTTCAAGTACTGGGAACTGATGCGCCACGCCTGCGAGCGCGGCATCAGGGTGTTCGACTACGGCCGCAGCAAGCAGGGCACCGGTTCCTATTCGTTCAAGAAGAACTGGGGTTTCGAGCCAGCGCCGCTGCACTACGAATACTGCCTGTACAAGCGCGACAGCCTGCCGCGCAACAACCCGTCCAATCCCAAGTACAAGCTGATGATCGAAGTCTGGCGCCGCATGCCGCGCAGCTTCGCCAACGTCCTTGGGCCATTCATCGTTCGCAATCTCGGCTGAGTCGGGCGGCCTCATGGAAGCGCTGCTCTTTCTTGCTCATCGCCTGCCTTTTCCACCCAACAAGGGCGACAAGATCCGCTCGTATCATCTGTTGAAGCATCTGGCCCGGCGTTACGAAATTCATGCGGGTACGTTCGTCGATGACGAGGCAGACCTTCCGCATGTGACGACGCTCGCGACAACCTGTGCCCAGCTTCACACAGAGCGGATCCATCCGCGCACCCGCAAATTTGCATCCCTGCATGCGCTGACGACGGGCGAGTCTCTTAGCGTTGCCTACTATCGCTCGGCGGCGATGCAGCGCTGGGTCGACGACACGATTGCGCGACACGACATCCGCAAGGTGGTCGTCTTCTGTTCGACCATGGCGCAATACCTCGATCGTCATCCGCAATTGCGGCGAATCGTCGATCTGGTCGATGTCGACTCGGAGAAGTGGTCCGAGTACGCAGCACGTCACCGCTGGCCGATGTCCTGGCTTTACCGCCGGGAGGCGCGCACCCTTCTGCAGTATGAGACGCGGGTGGTCGATGCTTCGGACATGAGTCTGCTGGTGACGCCGGCCGAGGTTGCCTTGTTCGAGTCGCTTGCCCCGGCGCTGCGAGGACGCGTGACCGCTGTGCCCAATGGCGTGGACGTCGATTTTTTCCACCCGTCGCAGGTCGGTGCCAACCCGTATCCCGCATCGGGGCGAGCGATCGTATTCACCGGCGCAATGGACTACTGGCCCAATATCGACGCTGCGAGCTGGTTCGCCACCGACGTGATGCCGCTCATCCTCGCCGTGCAGCCTTCGGCGCGTTTCTACATCGTCGGCATGAATCCGGCGGCCGAAGTGCGTGATCTCGAACGCCTTGGTCATGTCACGGTGACCGGCCGGGTGGACGACGTCCGGCCGTGGGTTGCACACGCAGCCTGTGCCGTGGCGCCGCTGCGTGTGGCGCGTGGCATCCAGAACAAGGTGCTTGAAGCGATGGCCATGGCGCGGCCGGTTGTCGTATCGACGACCTGCGCCGGCAGTCTCGACGCCGAAGCCGAGCGCGATTTCGCCGTCGCGTCGGATGCACGCTCGTTCGCCGACGCAGTGCTTTCTCTTTTTGATCCGGTGCATGCCGCCGCTATCGGGGCGCACGCCCGTGCGCGCATCGAACAGGTCTATCGCTGGGACAGTGCACTGGCCGCCCTGGACGCATGCCTCGCCGCGCCCGCGCGCGACGCGGGGCTGCCATCACTCAACAAGGAAATTCATGTCAATGCTGAACCCGGCATCCTCCACCCCCGTGGCTGAAGTTCGCCCGGCTAACGGTACGTGGCGCAGCGCGGGTCCGGTCTTCCTGCTGCTGCTGGCGGTCCTGTTTGCGCTTTACTGGGATACGGCCTGTTCCATGGCCGAAATCTGGTGGCGCTCCGAGACTTTCGCGCATGGCCTTCTCGTGGTGCCGATCTTTGCCTGGCTGGTCTGGCGCAAGCGGGTGGCGTTGTCGAACGTGTCGCCTCAGCCGTTTCTCTGGGGCTTGGCCGCACTCGCGTTGTGTCTCGCGGGCTGGCTGGCAGCGGAGATCGCCGGCGTGCAGGTGGTGCGCCAGCTCGCTTTCGTTGCATCCATTCCGGCGCTGGTCATTGCGGTGCTGGGCTGGCGCATCGCATGGATGATTGCCTATCCGCTGGCCTTCCTGTTTCTGGGCGTGCCGATGGGCGAGAGCCTGATGCTGCCGCTGATGAACTTCACGGCGGATTTCACCGTCGGCGCGCTGCAGCTGCTGAATTTCCCGGTCTACCGCGAAGGCACCTTCTTCGAACTGCCCTCCGGCAGTTGGTCCGTGGTCGAGGCATGCAGCGGCCTGCGCTATCTCATCTCCTCGGTCACCGTCGGCGCGCTGTTCGCCTATGTGAGTTATTGCTCCCTGTGGCGGCGTGCAGCCTTCATCGTTGCGTCCTTTGTCGTTCCGGTTATCGCCAACGGCTTACGGGCGCTGATGATCGTGCTGCTCGCCCACTATTCCGACATGAAGATCGCCACCGGTGTTGACCACATCATCTACGGCTGGGTGTTCTTCGGCGTCATCATGCTGCTGCTCTTCTGGGTGGGGGCCTTCTGGCAGGAGCGCGAGGCGGAGGATGTGCCGCCGGAGGCCGGTTCGGCCGCCTGGCGTCCGGTGTCGGCGCTCCGGATCGGAGCCGTCGGCATCGCTGCTGCAGTGCTGTTGGCGGGTCCGCTGCTTTACGTGGCCCAGCTCGCTCAGCGTCCGCTGCCGCCGCTGCCCGGATTGGTTCTGCCAGTGGAGCCGGGTGCGGGCTGGACGCTCGATCAGGGCACGCCGCTGACCGACTGGCGCCCGAAATTCCAGAATCCGGACCGGGAAACCACCGTGCGGTACCGTCGCAGCGACGAAGTGATCGTCGTGCATCTCGCGTGGTACGGACGGCAGCGTCAGGACGCCGAACTGATCAACTCCGGCAACTACATGATTGAACAAGAGCATGACGTGTGGTCGAACGTCGGCGAACGCATCCTGTCCGACCCGCCGCATGCTCTGCGCGAGACGGAACTGCGCTCGTCACGTCTGCGCCTGCTCATCCATGACTGGTACGTGGCAGGCGATACCCCTACCGCGAACGGTATCGCCGCGAAGCTGCTGTTCGCACGCAATCTCCTGCTGACTGGTGACGACGCAGGCTACGGCGTCGTGCTGTACACGCCGCAGCTGGAAGACCGGGCAAAGTCGCGGGCGCTTCTGCGGGAATTCGCTGCCCTGCTTGAACCGGTGCTCGATAAGGTTGTTTCGCCATGACACGTATTGTTCATGTCGTTCATCATTTCGGGATGGGTGGCCTGGAGAACGGTATGGTCAACCTTTTCAACAACTTCCCCGAAGGTGAATTCGAACACCATGTGGTGTGTCTGCAGGGGCATTCGGACTTTGTCGAGCGCATCCGGCCCGGTCGCGTGATCTTCCATGACGTGGAGAAAAAGCCGGGCAAGGATCCGGCGCATTACTTCCGCCTGTGGCGTACGCTGCGCGCACTGCGCCCGGACATCCTGCATACCCGCAACCTGTCTGCGATAGAGGGCGTTCTTGTCGGCTGGCTGGCCGGGGTGCCGATACGTGTGCATGGCGAACACGGTCGCGATGTATTCGACCTTGATGGGAGCAACGCGCGCTACAACCGCCTGCGCCGCATCGCCCGTCCGTTCGTGCACCGATATCTGACGGTCAGCCGCGATCTGCAGAACTGGCTGGTTGAAGCCATCGGCGTCGATGCGTCGCGCGTGACGCAGATCTACAACGGTGTCGACAAGCAGCGTTTCAGCCCACCTGCCGTCCGATCGCGCGATCTGTTGCCGGAAGGCTTCCGGCAGGACTGCTTCGTGATCGGCAGTGTGGGGCGCATGGTGGGCGTGAAGGACTATCCGACGCTCGTGTCAGCCTTCATCCGTGCCTGTGCGCAGCCGGGTGGTGATGCCTTGCGCCTTGTGATCATCGGAGATGGCGTTGCTCGCCAGCCCTGCCAGCGCATGGTCGACGACGCCGGACGGGCTGCGCAGGTGTGGTTTCCCGGCGAACGCAGCGATATTCCCGCACTGATGAAGTGCTTCGACCTTTTCGTGCTGCCCTCTCTGGGCGAGGGCATTTCGAACACGATTCTCGAAGCCATGGCATGTGGTCTGCCCATCGTTTCGACCCGGGTCGGCGGCACGCAGGAACTGGTCGATGATGCGGTCAACGGGCGTTTGTTCGACCCCGGTGACGTTGCCGACCTGTCCGCGATCGTCGGACATTACGCAGCCGAACCTGCGCTGCTCGCCGCGCACGGCAGTGCGTCACGGCAAAAAATCGAGTCGTCCTTTAGCATTGAAGCGATGGTTGCGGCTTACCGTAATACCTATCTCACGCTGTCGGGCAAGCAAGGTCGCCCTGGCGCATCCACCACCTGATCGGATCCTCCTGCATGTGCGGTTTCGTTGGCATTTTCGACACGCGCAACCGTCGCGACATCGTGCGTGACGTACTGCACCGCATGAACGAGTCGCAGCATCACCGCGGCCCGGACGAAGGTGACCTGCACATCGAGCCCGGTGTCGGGCTCGGGCATCGCCGCCTGTCCATCATCGACGTCGCGAGCGGCCAGCAGCCGCTGGCCAACGAAGACGGATCGGTCATCGTCGTGTTCAACGGCGAGATCTACAACTTCCAGTCGCTCATTCCCGAACTGACGGCGCTGGGTCATACCTTCCGCACACGCAGCGACACCGAAGTGATCGTGCACGCGTGGGAGCAGTGGGGCGAAGACTGCGTGCAGCGCTTTCGCGGCATGTTCGCGTTCGCGCTCTTCGACCGCAACACCGGTACGCTTTTCCTCGCCCGCGACCGGCTCGGCGTCAAGCCGCTCTTCTATGCCTTGCTGCCGGACGGCCAGCTTATCTTCGGATCGGAACTGAAGGCCCTGACCGCGCATGGCGGTCTGTCGCTCGCGCTCGATCCGCACGCGGTCGAGGAATACTTCGCGCTCGGCTATGTCGCCGATCCGCGCACCATCTATCGCCACGCCTTCAAGCTCGAACCGGCGCACAGTCTATGCATCCGCCGCGGTGTCACGCCGCTGGCGCCGCGCCGCTACTGGGACGTCGACTTCAGCCAGGTCAACGCGATCGACGAGGTCGAAGCGGAAGAAGAACTGATCCGCCGCCTGCGCGAATCGGTCAGCCTGCGCATGATTTCGGAAGTGCCGCTGGGCGCCTTCCTGTCCGGCGGCGTCGATTCGAGCGCCGTCGTGGCGATGATGGCGCAGTCCGCCGACACGCCGGTCAATACCTGCGCCATTGCCTTTGACGACCCGGCCTTCGACGAGTCGCGCTTCGCACAGCAGGTGGCCGACCGCTACCACACCAACCACCGGGTCGAGATGGTCGCCTCCGACGACTTCGACCTGATCGACACGCTGGCCTGGCTGTACGACGAACCCTACGCCGACAGTTCGGCGCTGCCGACCTACCGCGTGTGCCAGCTGGCGCGCAAGCACGTGACAGTCGCGCTGTCCGGCGACGGCGGCGACGAAAGCTTCGGCGGCTACCGCCGCTACCGCCTGCACGTGATGGAAGAACAGTTGCGCTCGCGCCTGCCGCTGGGCCTGCGCCGGCCGCTGTTCGGCACCCTCGGCCATCTGTACCCGAAGGCCGACTGGGCGCCGCGCATGTTCCGCGCCAAGAGCACCTTCGAATCGCTGGCGCGCACCTCGGTCGAGGCCTATTTCCACTCCGTGTCCATCCTGCGCGATCCGATGCGCGAGCGGCTGTTCAGCCCGAAGATGAAGTCGGCGCTCGGCGGCTACAACGCGGTCGAGGTGTTCCACCGCCACGCCGCGCGTCATCATTCCGACGAGCCCTTGTCGCTGGTGCAGTACCTCGACCTGAACACCTACCTGGTCGGCGACATCAACACCAAGGTCGATCGCGCCAGCATGGCGCATTCGCTCGAGGTGCGCGAACCGCTGATGGACCATCCGCTGGTGGAATGGCTGGCAACGTTGCCTTCTTCGCTGAAGATACGCGGCCAGGAGGGCAAGTACCTGTTGAAGAAATCGCTTGAAACGCATCTTCCGAACGACATCATGTACCGCCCCAAAATGGGGTTTTCGGTGCCGCTGGCCCGCTGGTTCCGCGGTCCGCTGAAGCAGCGCGTGCGCGAAGCCGTGCTCGGCAGCCGGCTCGCAGATACTGGCTGGTTCAATCGGCCGTACCTGGAACATCTGGTGGACGCCCATCAATCCGGGCGCAGCGATTACAGCGCGTCGCTGTGGTCACTGCTGATGTTCGAAGCTTTCCTGCGCAATCAAGACGGCCAGACCATACGCGATGCCGCCTGAGCACTCGACCGCGATGCGCATCCTGCACGTACTCGACCATTCCATTCCGCTGCACAGCGGATACACCTTCCGCACAGCCGCCATCCTGCGTGAACAACGCAAGCTGGGCTGGGACACGCATCACGTCACCGGCGTCAAGCACACCGCGCCCGGGCCGCTGGTCGAGGAGGTTGACGGGCTGATCTTTCACCGCACGCAGTGGTCTCCGGGTACGCTCGAACAGGTGCCGGTGCTGCGCGAGCGGACACAGATGCGCGTGCTCGAGCAGCGTCTGCTCGAGGTGGCACGCGAAGTGCGGCCGGACGTGCTGCATGCGCATTCGCCGGTTCTCAACGCCTTTCCTGCTTTGCGTGTCGGGCGCCAACTGGGCATTCCGGTGGTCTATGAAATTCGTGCCTTCTGGGAAGATGCCGCGGTCGACCACGGCACCACCACAGAGGGCAGCCTGCGCTACCGCGCAACCCGCGCGATGGAAACGCGAGCCGTGCGGGCGGTAGACGCGGTCACCACTATCTGCGAAGGTCTGCGCAAGGATCTGGTGTCGCGCGGCGTGCCGGAATCGAAGATCACCGTCATTCCGAATGCGGTGGACATCGACAATTTCGCCTTCGGCGTGCCCGGCGACGATGCGCTGCGCGCCGAACTGGGCCTGACCGGCAGGCGGGTGCTCGGCTTCATCGGCTCCTTTTACGCCTACGAAGGGCTCGATCTGCTGTTGCGCGCCTTGCCGGCCATTCTGCGCGAGGCGCCCGACATTGCGCTGCTGCTGACCGGTGGCGGTCCGCAGGACGACAATCTGAGAAAACTTGCGGCCGAGCTGGGCCTGCAGGACCACGTGAAATTCACCGGCCGGGTGCCGCACGCGCAGGTGCAGCGCTATTACAGCCTGGTCGACGTGCTGGTCTATCCTCGCCATTCGATGCGCCTGACCGAGCTGGTGACGCCGCTCAAGCCGCTGGAAGCGATGGCACAGGGCCTGCTGCTGGTCGCCTCCGACGTCGGCGGGCACAAGGAACTGATACGTGACGGCGAAACCGGTCTGCTGTTTCGAGCGGGCGACGCCGATGATCTCGCACGCAGCGTGCTGCGCATGCTCTCCCTTCAGGAGAGCTGGCCGCGCATGCGCGATGCGGGCCGGCGCTATGTCGAAACGGAGCGCAACTGGGCGGTGTCGGTGGTGCGTTACAAGTCGGTATATCGCGCCCTTGGAGCACCCGGTGTCTGACACGCCCATCGTGCTGTTGTCCAGCCTGTTCCCGCATGCCGGTGCGCCGGGGACCGGCCTGTTCATCCGCGAAAGGATGTTCCGCGTCGGCCGGCACCTGCCGCTGATCGTGGTCTCGCCGAGGCCGTGGTGTCCGGGGCAGTCCCTGATCCGGCGTTTTCGACCCGGATATCGCCCGCCGGCGCCGGAACACGAAGTCCAGGACGGTGTGCAGGTGCATTTTCCGCTGTTCTTCGCCTTGCCTGGCTTGCTGCGCCGCTTCGATGGCTTCTTTATGGCGCTTGGCGCATGGCCCACGATGCGGCGCCTGAAAAAGCAGGGCTTTGATTTCGCCCTGATCGACGCGCATTTCGCCTATCCCGACGGCTACGCTGCGACGCTGCTCGCTCGCTGGTTCGGCGTGCCATGCGCCATCACGCTGCGCGGAACCGAAGTGCCGCACAGCCGCAATTCGGTGATCCGGCCGTTGCTCGCGCAGGCACTGCTGCGAGCCGACCGCGTCCTTGCGGTCTCCGAGTCGCTGCGTCAGCTGGCGATAGAACTGGGTATGCCGGCCGCCAAAGGTCGCGTGGTCGGCAATGGCGTAGACATCGACAAGTTTTCGCCGGTCGACCGTCGCGACGCGAGACGCAGGTGGAACCTGCCGGACAACGCGAAGGTGCTGATCAGCGTCGGCGCCCTGGTTGAACGCAAGGGCGTGCATCGCGTCATCGAATGCCTGCCCTCGCTGATCGCCCGCCATCCCGGCCTGCGCTACCTGGTGGTCGGGGGGGGAAGCCCGGAGGGCAATATGGAAGCGGAACTTCGTGCGCAGGTCGATAGCCTGTCTCTGCAGGCGCATGTCGTGTTCTGCGGCCCGATGAAGCCGGCGGATTTGAGCATGGTGCTGTCCGCCGCCGACGTCTTCGTGCTGGCCACTCGCAATGAAGGTTGGGCGAACGTGTTCCTTGAGGCGATGGCGTGCGGTCTGCCGGTGATCACCACCGATGTAGGCGGCAATCGCGAAGTGGTCAGCGATCCGGCACTCGGCCGCATTGTGCCTTTCGGGGACGCTACCGCGCTGGGCCATGCGCTTGATGATGCGCTGGTACAGCATTGGGACAGGGACCGCATCATCGCTCATGCCCGTGCCAATACGTGGGATGAAAGGGTGAAGGTGCTGATCGCTGAATTCGAGACGCTGGCGCGCGCAGGTCGCACCTGCGCGACCGGATTGTCCGGCGGAGCATGATGGCATCGCTCTACACACGCCTGATATCCGGCCTGGTGTTTCCGCTGCAGGAACGCATCAAGCACCATTCCACGGTATCCGACCGCAAGGCGCTGGAAGCGAGCCAGTGGTGGTCGCCGGCTCAGATCGAAGCGTTGCAGGCCGAGCGCCTGAGTCGTCTGCTCAAACGTGCAGCCACCCAGGTCCCCTACTATCGCGACCTGTTCGCCCGGATCGGATTCGATCCTATGACGGCTCATCCGAAGGCCGATCTGGCCCGGCTGCCTTTCCTCACCAAGGCGGTCATTCGCGCCAACCAGGATGCCCTGCGGGCGGATGATGCAGTCGGACTGGCGCGCTTCAATACCGGCGGCTCCAGCGGCGAACCGCTGATCTTCTTCATCGGCGCCGAGCGCGTCAGCCGCGACGTGGCGGCAAAATGGCGCGCGACGCGTTGGTGGGACGTTGACATTGGCGATCGGGAAATCGTGCTGTGGGGCAGCCCGATCGAAATTGGCGCGCAGGATCGCGTTCGGCGTTATCGCGACGCACTGATGCGCACGCGCCTGCTGCCCGCGTTCGAAATGTCGGAAGATCGCCTCGATGGCTTTCTGGACGACATACGCCGCATGAAGCCGGCCATGCTGTTCGGCTACCCCTCTGCCTTTTCGCTGATCGCTGCGCATGCGTCGAAGCGGGGCGTACGTCTTGACGATGTCGGCATACGGGTCGTGTTCGTCACCTCGGAGCGGCTGTACGACCATCAGCGCCACGCCATCAGCGAGGCGTTCGGCGCGCCGGTCGCCAATGGCTACGGCGGTCGCGACGCGGGCTTCATCGCCCATCAGTGCCCGGCCGGTTCGATGCACATCACGGCCGAGGACGTGGTGGTCGAAATCGTGTCGCCCGACGGGCGCGTGCTGCCGCAGGGCGAGCCCGGCGAAATTGTAGTCACGCACCTGGCCACCGGCGACTATCCGTTCATCCGCTATCGAACAGGCGACATCGGAACGCTCTCGGCCGAGCGCTGCACGTGCGGGCGCAACCTGCCGGTCATGAAGGAAATTCAGGGGCGCACGACTGACTTCATCGTTGCCGCCGACGGCACCATCATGCACGGGCTTGCACTGATCTACGTGTTGCGCGATCTGCCAGGTGTGTCGGCATTCAAGATCGTGCAGGAAGCGCTTGATCGCACGACGGTATTCATCGTTGCCGGACCGGAACTACGCAGTGATGCGGTCGAGTTCATTCGCGCCGGCCTCGGAGCACGCCTCGGTGCTTCGGTTCACATCGACGTGCAGATCGTCGATCAGATTCCGGCAGAAAAATCGGGCAAGTTCCGCTACGTCGTGAGCCATGTCAGTCCGGAGGTCGCGTGCGCGATATCTTCACAACCCTTGTGATCTTCGGCAGCATTCCGCTCATTCTGCGGCGACCGTGGATAGGCATCCTGCTGTGGTGCTGGATCAGCTACATGAATCCGCACCGGCTGTCCTGGGGTTTCGCGTACAACTTTCCATTCGCACAGGTCATCGTGCTGGCGACCCTGATCGGCATGGTGTCGCAGAAGGTGAAATTCGAAATACCCTGGACGCGTGAGAGCAAGTGGTTGCTGGCGTTCGTCCTGTGGATGTGCGTGACCACCGGGTTTGCCTATTACCCCGACGCGGCATGGGAGCAGCTGGTCAAGGTACTGAAGATCCAGTTCATGACCTTCATCACCTTGATACTGATCAATTCCCGCGAGCGCGTCATCGCGATGGTGTGGGCGATTGCGCTGTCGCTGGGCTTCTTCGGCATCAAGGGCGGCATTTTCACCCTGATCAACGGGGGCGCCTATCGCGTACAGGGCCCGCCCGGCACCTTCATCGGTGGCAACAACGAACTGGCCCTGGCACTGGTCATGTGCATTCCGCTGATCCGTTTCCTGCAGCTCAATACCTCGCAGGCCTGGCTGAGAATGGGGCTGGGTGGCGCCATCCTGTTCAGCGCGATCGCCGCCATCGGCAGCCATTCGCGCGGTGCGCTGCTCGCCATGGGCATCATGGGAGGTTTTTTCTGGCTGAAGAGCCGGAAGAAATTCATGACTGCCTGCATGATCGTTGCCGCTGTCGGCATGGTCATTGCGATCATGCCGGCCGAGTACTACGAGCGGATGAACACCATCAAGACCTACGACGAGGACGAATCGGCGATGGGTCGCATCAACGCGTGGTGGTTCGCATACAACCTGGCTATGGAGCGACCGCTTGTCGGAGGCGGATTCGAGACTTTCCATCCTCATCTGTTCTATCGACTTGCGCCCAACCCGCTGGACTACCACGACGTGCACAGCATTTACTTCGAAGTGCTGGGTGAGCACGGATTCGTCGGACTGTTCATGTTCCTTCTGCTCGCCCTGATGGCCTGGCGGACCGCCACCCGTGTGCGCAAACGAAGTGCAAAGGATCCGGCGCTGAAGTGGATGGCCGATCTGATGGCCATGGTTCAGGTGAGCATGGCGGGCTATGCCGCCGGGGGGGCTTTTCTCGGACTTGCCTACTTCGATCTGTACTACCACCTGGTAGCGCTGATCGTGGTGTCTGCCCATCTGCTGGACGCCAAGCTCGACGAGCGGGAGCGCGAGCGGGCGGCGGGCCTGGTCGGCCCGCCTCACCCGGTACCCCCGCCGACCGGTCAATTGTCGTCACGCATCGTCACGTCTTCGCAACGAGGTCCGCAGTGAACCCAACTCTTTCGGTGCTGGTGGCCACGCACAATCGTCCGGTCCTTTTGGTCGAAGCGCTTGACAGCGTGGTGGCACAAACGGAGTCCGACTGGGAAATCGTGCTCGTCGACGATGGATCGACACCGGCGGTCGATGCCGAGGCAATGACCGCACGTTACGGTTCACGCATCCAGGTGCTGCGCCACGACGCGCCGCGCGGCAGTGCCGCCTCGCGCAACACCGCCATACGGCACGCCAGAGGCCGGATTCTGGCGTTCCTCGATGATGATGACTTGCTGGCGCCGCGTTTTCTGGCCGCTGCGCGGTCTGCCCTTGATCGCTATCCGACGCTCGATCTGGTGTGCTTGGGGGTGTCCTGGTTCGGCAAGCACGCCGATGCATCAAGAGCCGATTTCGTCAGTTCGACGCAGCGATTCCTCGATGAGGCGGGCGGGGTGGTTCTGGAACCCGGAGTACGCGAGTTCGGTGCCGCACTGCTTCCCGCCATCCTCCGCCGGGTGCCGATGGCGCTTCAGCAACAGGTGCTGCGCACCGAAGCGGCCGCCCGGTTGGGCGAGTTCCGCGAAGGACGCATCCTGGACCGCTCGGACTGGGCCATCCGTGCCGCCCTTTACCTGCGCGTCGGCCTGATCGAGGAGGGGCTCTACCTGCAGCGTTGCGATGGTCAGAGCTACGCCTCGCGCAGCGACCGCTTCGTCGAATTCCTGTGGGCCGGAGTCGATCTGATCGAGCGCCTGATTCAGCGTGCAAAAACCGAAAGCCATGCGCAGGACCGCATGGACATCCTGCATGTCGCCGCGGCCAAGTCATGGTTCGATCTGGCTTATGAACTGGCGCAACGGGGCGAAGTTGCGACGCCCTTCAAGGCTTGGCTGAACAGTCAGCGCCATCATTTTTCCGTCCAGCGTCTGCGGTTCATCGGCCGTCTGGGGCTGAATCTCCTGGGCCTCGGACGACGCTCTGCCTGATGACCGGCACTTTCGACCACCCTGACGATAGTGTGCTCTAGCAGAGTGTCTGATCGTTCAGACTTTAACTTGGCTCCGACACAGGAACGACGCAATGCCTGGCCACGCGCACGCCTACCGCCCCGACATTGATGGGCTGAGGGCGCTCGCTGTGCTGTCGGTCTGCATTTTCCATGCCTTTCCGACCTGGCTGCCTGGCGGCTTCGTCGGGGTCGATGTGTTCTTCGTCATTTCCGGCTTTCTGATCACCTCCATCCTGCAGAAGGACCTGCAGACCGGACGCTACAGCCTGGCCGGGTTTTACGCCCGCCGCGTGCGGCGCATCTTTCCGTCATTGCTGACTTCACTTGCGCTGGTCCTGGCGCTGGGCTGGTTCATTTGTCTCGACGACGAGTACCGCGAGGTGGGCAAGCATGTGGTCGCCAGCGCCAGCTTCACGTCCAATCTGATCTACTTCCTCGAGAGCGGGTACTTCGACCACGCGGCGGAGAGCAAGCCTCTGCTCAACCTCTGGAGTCTTGCGGTCGAAGAGCAGTTCTACATCGTCTGGCCCTTGCTGCTGGCGGCGATCTGGCGTCGCCAGCGGTCATTCGTCGCATGGGTTTCGGTACTGGCCGGCCTGTCGCTGCTGATCAGCGAAACGCTGGTCTGGTTGAAGCCGTCAGCGTCGTTCTATATGCCATTCAGTCGCTTCTGGGAACTTGCGGCAGGTGGCCTGACGGCGCACGCGCTGGCGAGCGGACGCATCCGGTTGAGCGGGCGGTTGGGTTCGGCGGTTTCGCTGTCCGGGCTGGCGCTCATCGTGTGCAGCTTTCTGTGGCTGGACCGTTCTTTCGCCTTTCCGGGCGTCTGGGCGTTGCCGCCTGTGCTCGGTGCAGTGCTACTGATTGTGACATCCGGCAGCTCAATCAACCGCCGCTTGATGTCCGCCCCCGTTCTGGTGTGGTTCGGGCTACTCAGCTATCCGCTCTACCTGCTGCACTGGCCCTTGCTCACCTTTGTTCGCATTGCGACGCCGATGCCTTCGGCAACCGATCTTGTTATGTGCCTGCTGGTGGCGCTGGCGATGTCGTATCTGCTCTATCGATTTGTCGAAACACCGGTGCGAGTTCACGGAGGTCGTCTGTCCATCGCGATCTGTATGGGGGTACTGGCGGCACTGACGCTGGCTGGCGCAGCAATCTACTTTTTACAGGGCTTACCCGAGCGGCCGGTAGTGTCGATGAATCGATCGCTCTCATCAGGGCGTGACGGCGGCGATGCCGGCTTTCCGACCGGGCGTGACTGTGCACCGCTCGGCGAACACCCCGCTGCAGCAGATCTTGAATGTGTGGCCGACCTGCGCGATCAGATCCGCCTCGTGCTCATCGGTGACAGCAAGGCCATGGCACTGGCGTCCGGGCTCATGCGCACGTCGATCCCGGGGATGCGCTGGGCTTATGTCGGCGGCACCGCCAGCGATGGTGCGCCGGCTGCGCCGTTGCTGTCGCCGTACGCGCGTCACGAGCGTCATCGCGATGCGACCGAACACATTGTCGAATACGTGTCTTCGCTCCGTCAGGTCGATGTCGTCGCGGTAGCCGTGGCGACACGGACATTGTTCGACTTGCGGTCCGACCGCACGATTGCGGATCTGCCCGACAGCCCGCATGCGGAGACAGCCTACGTCGGGCTCGGAAACGTCGTGAGCAGACTGGTTGCCGCGGGAAAGAGGGTGGTGCTGGTGGTCGACAACCCGACCCTGCCTTACCCGCAGAACTGCCTCGAAAGGCGGACCGCACTCGACGGACTGAATGCGCTGCTGTCGCTCGCCGAAAAGAACCGGCCCTGCAGGATTGGCATCGACGAACACCTTCAATCGTCGGCGCAGTACAGGCGTGTACTTGAGCGCATCCGCAGCGATCATCCGGCGGGCGAAGTGACCGTATTCGACACCCTGTCCGTTCTGTGCGACCAGAAGCGGGGCGGTTGCTACAGCATCCGCGACGGCCGGATGCTTTACGGGAACACGGATCATGTGTCGGACCATGCAGCGGGCTTGATCGGCGAAAAGCTGAATCGTGCGCTCGTCGGTCGGATCGACCCGCTTCGATAGTGCGCGTCCGCACCGACCCTGCCGGCGTTCTGCAGATGAATGAGCAAGCTGAAACGGCGGCTCAGGTGCTGCGGTTCTCCATCGGCCGCGCGTCCAGTTCGTCCAGCATCCACTGCAGGGCGGCGAGCAGTTGCGCGGGGTCGACCGAGTAGTTCTCGAGCGGATTGTGCCAGCCTGCGCTGCCCGGTGAAGACGTACCGGGCAGGTCGGTTACCGCCTCCGGAGGCAGGTAATGCGGCGAACGTGTGGACGGGCTGGCAGCAAAAGCAGGGTAGTGACGCAGCGAGCCGTCGCTGCCGGCCAGCATGCATCGGTTCGAATGCACGATGCCCGGTGCATCAGCGAACCAGGCGACCTTGTGCTGCAGCGTTCCGTGATGGGCCACATAGCAATCGGCAAGCGACGTTGCGTGGATGCTCACCGGCAGCGGATCGCCGATCATTTCGAGTATCACGTACGGATGCGCGCAGTGCGCAGTCAGTGCTTCGGCGATGGCTCGTTCGGCCGCGATGGCAGCAGATTGGCGTACATTCGCTGCCGATTGCGTACGTGGGAGCGCGTAACCATCGAGCACCACGCCAAGCTTCGGATAGCGCGCGTGCAGCGTATCGAGGACGCATGCCATGCCCGACGCGAAGTCCTGCCAAGTGCGCGTATCGGCGCGCACGGTCAGCCACAGGATGGGCCAGTACTGCTGTCGGAGAAATTGCATGCGCTGGACAAGATCGGGGGGCGAGAGCGGCGCCACTGCCTGCTTGACACGCTGGATCAGCTGCGGCGTCAGTCGGCGCGATCCCGGGCGCAGCAAGAAAAGCCGCTCCGAAAGCACTGCCTCCGGAACCGCTGCCTCGCTCATCCGTTGAATATCCACCGTGCTCAGTTCCGGGAACACGCTGTCGAGGGGGGCGATCGGCTCGTGCACCACCCGCCAGCTTGCGATCGCCGGATCCACGCCACGATCGAGCAGTGCATGAATGCCGGGCAGCACGTTCCATATCTGATGGGCGAAATGGGTGTGGTCGACCAGTGCAGCCAGCGACCGGGTCGGGTGACCAAGATAGGCAACGACGGCGTCGGCCCTCACAATCGTGAAGGAACGAATCTGGTCCAGTTCGTTGCGACCCAGCCAGGCCCACGCGCTGCTACCCAGAAGAACGACCAGATCAAGCGCTGGGAGATAGAAATACAGCGGCGAAAACCCAGTCGTATCCCTGCCGACTGCGAGCAGCAGAGGGTGGCCCCCGGCGCGGAACACGTAATAGATGGGCTGACCGGTCTGCGCGAGCAGAGAACTGCTGCTTTCGATCCTCTCTCCACTGAACGGACAAATGCAGTGCATGCGTCCGCTGCGCATCGAAGCGCATTGCAGGACCACGGTGGCATCGTCATCGCTTAAAGGAATGCTACGCAGGATGTGTTCGAGCTTCAACCCGGCCTGTTTCAGCCACTCACCGTCGTCCGCAGACAGGTGGGTAGGGTCAATTACGCGGTACTGCTCGAAACGGCGCAGTACCGCCCTTACCCGGTGTTGGTCCAGTGGGAGCTGGGCGTAGAGGGGTTTCGAGCCTTGGCCGCCCTCACCGAGGGCGTACGACAGCAGCTGTCGGTACTGCCGGTGTTCGAAGCGCGCCAGACACGGCAGGCGCGACAGCAGGGCCAGCGTCAGGCCTGCAACCCGGCGCAGTGTCTTCGATAGAAGCGGGTGCATGGCAAGGTCAGGCGCGCGCCCTGTCCGCACTCATCGGCCACCCGGCGCAATGCCGGACCTTGCATCAAGCTGCAGCAGTTCGCGGTAAGTGCCCTGCACCGCCTCGACGTGCGTGCGAATAGCGAAAGTTTCATAGGCCATGCGTCGGGCGGCCTCGCCAAGCCGGATGCGCAACTCGGGCGAGTCGTGCAGTTCCTGAATGGTGTCGGCAAGTGAGTCGGCGTCGCCTGGACGGAACAGCAATCCTGTGCTGCCATGCTGAACCATTTCTAGGGCCCCCCCGTGGGCCGGCGCGATCAGCGGTCGTCCCAGGGTCATCGACTCGATCACCACGGTGCCGAGGGGCTCGGGCGAAATCGAAGCTGACAGCACGATGTCGAGTGCGTTGTAGGCTTCGGACATTGAGCTCAGGTGGCCGGCAAACACGACCCGTCCAAGAAACTCGGGGTGGGCGGCCAGTTCGCGAAGCTCCTGTTCATAGGGCTCGCATTCGTCGGGTGTACCACCGACGATGATGAGGTACATGCGCGGGTTGACCTGCAGCAGCCTGCGGCCGGCATCAAGGAACAGCCGTTGTCCTTTCCACGGAATGAGCAGTCCGACCAGCCCCACCGCGAAGCCACCCTCCGGTATGCCCCAGGCTGCACGCAGCCGGCTTGCGTCGGCCTCCGGGTCGAGCTTGTCTAGTTCGATGCCGTCGTAGATGCGGCGTATGCGGGCGCGAGGAATGCCGATCTTTTCGACTTCGGCAGCGATCCAGTCAGACACCGGAATGAACATGCGGGGCAATTGGAACAGGCTACGCATCATGAACGAACCACGCTGTTCGCCGCGTACGTGGCAGACCAGCGGCACACGCAGCAAGCTCGCCGCAAGCACTGCTGCGCGATTGCACAACGGCTCGTTGTTCACATGTACGAGATCCGGCTTCCAGCGCATCATGAACAATGTAGTCCTCAGGAAGCTCGGGAGGAAATTCACCAGGTCGTCGATGCGGGACAGGGCCTGGTTCAGCAGTGTGCCGAGCCACGGCAGCGACCGGGCCAGACGGCTGGCGAGCAGCCTGTTGCGCCAGTATGGAATGTCTATGATCCGGTCCGAAATGCAGAGCCATTCCGAATCGCGGCTGATGTCCTGGTAGAGCGGTCCGCCGCGGCCGGTCAGCACGACCGGTACGAACTGTTCCCGATCGAGATTGCGAACCAGATGGCGCAGGCAGATGACTGCACCACCGTAGCCGATTCCGTTTTCGACGAAAAGGATGCGTGCCGGAGAATTCACGATGGGGGCGGTCAGCGAGCTTTGCTCGGTATCGACTTGAGCATGGTGTTGATCAGGTTGAGATTGCTCTCCGCTTCCTGGCGCAGAAAGCAGTTTGGTTGATCCCGCGTGCCGCGCAGCGTGTACTCCATGTTCTTTCGCGCCGAATTCAGCAGTTCGGACTTCTTGCTGATGACGTGGGTTTTGCGCGCTTGGGCGATTTCGACCAGACCGGGGCAGTAGTGATTCGAATAGGCGCCGCAGCCGATGATCTGGAAACGGCTGTCGTTTTCGAGACCATCGATGTACTGCGCCAGGCAGTATTGCGGCAACGTCGCAATGATGACTGCGGGCGCCTTGTACTTTCCGGCCCAGGCCGAAGACGCACACAGCATGAAGGCGAAGTAGAAAAGGAAATGGCTCGCGCGGTGCATGTTATTGCCTCAACTGCCTTTGCGTGTGATGTCGGACAATCGGGCAATCAGCTGACCGGCGGTCTTCGCGTAATGCCCGCCCTTGAATCGGCAGGTGCCGATGAAGTGGACAAAGGCTGCCTGGCCGGCAACATAACGCGTGCAATCGCAGTATCTGGGATGCGGGAGCACCCTCGATGATTGCGAATTCGCGACCACGATATTCGACATGAACTGCTCGGTGCCCCAGTCCGACCATCGATCACCGGTGACGGCGCGCATCTGATTCGACCATGCGCCCAGCCGATCCGGAACGATGCATCCTTTTGCGAATCCGCTGAAACCGGAGCACCCCCTTATGTAAAGCATGGAGTCGAAGTTGTCCAGCGCATCGAGGCGGGATTCCGCGATCAGCTGGATGTGCGGCCGCTCGCCCTGAACATGACGCAGCGCGACTTCGCGCCGCTCCTTCATGGTTTCCGGCGTCTGCTGGTCCCAGGTGCCGATCGCAAAGGATGTGTTGGTGCGTACGCACTCTGCGACTTCCGGCACTGTGTCCAGTGTGAGCGTGTCTGCATCGAGCTGGATGGTGTAGCGGTCCTTGACCAGATGTGCGATGGCGATGAGCCTTTCCCATGTCCCTCCGCGCGGACAATCGCTTCTCCGGAAATCTTCCGCGCGCAGCATCACGTGGCCCGGTACATGCTGCGCCAGTAGTCGTCTGTCTTCGCAGGTCAGGCTGCCATCATCGACGATGTGTACGCTCGCCGGCGCCAGCCTGCTGCTGAACGATTTCACCGCCAGCAGGTACATCGTCAGGTCGGCATGCCGGATCTGGCTGAGCAGTCCGAAACCGGATGACGGATCGAGGCGCAGCGGCCCGGTCGCATAAATGTTCCGCGTCCGGTAATCGAAGCAGGTGCGTGCGATCGAATTTTTCAGTCTGAACATCATGATGAGTGAAGGCCTGGTGACATGGCGGGCGGCACAGGAAGGTCAGGCGGGCCGTCAGGCCACGAGGCGCCGGCAGAAATCGAAAAATTCATCGCTGACCTCGCGCGACCAGTTCGGATGGGCGGCGCGCAGATCCTCCGCACTCTGTCGGCCGTAAATGCGCAGATAACGTTCCTTCAATTCACTCAGCGCACAACGCTCCAGCACCATGCGCCAGAAGTAGGCGCCACGGAAGCGCCAAAGGCCATCAACCAGATTGGGCGTGGAAATCCCTCCGACATGGAATATTTCGCCGCTGGGCGTCGGCGATGCGGGGAAGTCAGCCAGAAACGTCAGTGTCTGACCTTCCGCCTGACCCAGCATCATCAGCACCCGCAGCGTATCGAAGTAATCCTTGTGCACTTCCGGCAGACGGTCCTCCGCCAGGCCGTGCCGGGAGAGTGTCTGCTGACATGCATCGGGCAGTTGTGTCCAGCGGATCGGCCGGCTGGTGACGCCATAGCGCGACTTCAGTGACTGGATCGCTGCGCGATTGAAGAACAGGAAGAAGGTTTCCGGTACCCGCAAGCCCGACTCCGGGTGCCGGCGCGAGAAACAGGCGTTCATCACGCTGCCTGCCTGCAGTTCGCGCATGCGGTCGAAATGCACCGGGTCCAGTACGAAGCAGTCGTAGTCGAGAATGCCGAAATCGCCATCCAGGTTGTCGAAAAGCAGGTCAAGCACTTGATCGTGCTCCATCAGGGCTTCGCACGCCACGACGCATTGGCCGGGGAACACTTGCCGGGCGAGTTTCACTTCCCATGCCGGCAGGCCATTCAGCACGATCAGCCGGTCGATGTGCGCGGGCATTTTCTGCAGTGCCAGTCGCGCTACGTGCAGGCTGCCGGGCATCACGATGACGGCGAACGGTCGGGAAGTTCGCAACGCGCGCAGGCGCTCTGCGAACTGCTCCAGTTGGCGGTTGCGAAATCGCCATTTCAAGGCTTGTCTGACGCGGGCGATCGGATTCATCGGCGTGGCGTGTCCAGGATCATGAGGTCGGGTAGCGGCTCTGCTTCAGGCGCGCCAGAAGTGCGGCCGGAAGCAGGCTGAGTGCTGAATACTTCAGCGCTCGGGAGGTGGGGCATTCGCGCAGACTGTCGCGAAAGGCCTGTCTTGCTTCGGACAATCGACCGACCGAAAAATACCAGTAACCCAGATCGCTGATCGCCCCGGCGACCATGCGGTCGGTGTCGACGCCAGCGGCACGGAAAGCGTCTTGCCCCCAGAGCCGCATCCGCTCGGCCACCACGACGAAGTCCTTCAGCATTGGCTCAGTGGCGCGCGTGCTGTTGTTCGCGTGCAGCCTGTACTGTCCGAGCACTTCCGGAAGGCAGATCAATCCGTGCGCCGACGTCAGACGCAGCCAAAGTTCGTAGTCTTCGCCGTAACGTATCGACTCATCGAACAGCCCGCACTGGTCAAGCGCACTGCGTCGCATGAACGCCAGACTGGTATTGATGAAATTAACCCGCGCGAGCCGCCCGAGCGCGTTGTCCAGCGGCTCGGCGCGCGCCTGTACCAGCATGTCGCGCACGCCGTGACGTTGCCACCATGATTCGATGGTCACCGTGCCTTCGCTGTCTATCGCCTGCTTGTCCGCGGTCACGAGCGCGACCTGTGGATGGCAGGCAAAGCTGTCGAGCACGCGGGCGACCGCGTCCGGAAACCATGTGTCATCTGCGTCGAGCAGGCCGATGATGTCGCCGGTGGCCAGCCTGATGCCATGGTTGCGTGCAGCGGATGGCCCGGCGTTGGCCTGCTTCACGTACTGCACCCGATCGCCATAGAGTCGGTGCACCAGTGCTTCGCTGTCGTCGCGCGAGCCGTCGTCGATCACGATGATCTGATCCGCGGCATGGGTTTGCGCAAGCACGCTGTCTAGCGCCATCGGCAAGTAGCGCTCGCAGTTGTAGCTAGGAATGATCACTGACATTCGCATGCGCACGCCCTCTCCTAGACCCGTTGCCAGGCCAGGAAAGCGGCCGCGGCCAGCGAGGCGGCGATCAACATTCGTGCCTGCCAGCCGAATACGGTGGGTTCGACCTCCAGACTATCCCGGCCCATCCATGCTGCCTGCTCGCGGATGAATACCGGATCCTTCCTGCGATCGGCACGTCCGGCCAGAAATCCGTACATGCCGGCGATGCGCACGACTTCCATCAGCCACAGGGTTTTCCAGATCATCACGGAGCGACCGGTGCACAGTCCAGCGTGACGGGCCTGTGGCCAGAGATTGCGATGAACATGGCTGAATCCGACTGCCGCCGCAGCGAGCAGGAATGCCGGGTGCAGCATGCCCAGCAAGGCAAATGCTGCGAAAAATCCGTGGGTCTTGATGTTCGACCAGTAGCCGTAGAGGGCCAGTCCGATACGTCCGTTGCCGCGTGCATAGTTGAAGTACTGGCGATACAGACCGCGCAGCGACTGCCGGGGACGCCACCACACGCGAGCTTCCCGAGCGAAGGCAAAGCGCAGGCCAAGTTCGCGCAGACGTATGTTGTACAGCGTGTCCTCGGCGGCGTAGAGCCACTCCGGGTAACCGGCGACCGCGTTCCATGCCGATCTGCGAAAGGCGATAGATCGACTCGACGGGTAGTAGCGCGCCTGTTCGCTGTCCTCCCGGTCCGGCGGATCAGTCGCCAGCACGCTGGCCAGTTCGAAGTCGTTGTGCGTTTCGAACGCGTAGTTGCCGGCAATCACATCCGGTGTGTCCGGGCCGGCAGCGGTGCGCGCCAACTGCTCAAGCCAGGTCGGCTCCGCACGACAGCCGGCGTCGGTCGCGGCGATCCATTCGTGGCGCGCCGCTGCGATGCCCAGATTGCGGCCCTGCGAAATATTGCAGTCCTGGCTGATCAGCGTAATGCGGCCATCACGGGCGTAGCCTTGCAGGATGTCCAGCGTGCCATCGGTGCTCACCCCGTCGACGATGATGATTTCCGCCGGCGCGAAGGTCTGCATCAGAAGAGAGTCGATGAAGGTGGCGATCGACTCCCGTTCGTTTCGCACCGTGGCAATCACCGAAAATTCCAGCAAGGGGATGGTCACGGTGTACGGCTCCGGGACATCTGTCTGGATCCGGAAATGACGCCCATGAAATGCCAGATGATCATTTCCTGCCGGAATGCCTCGTCCGCGGGACGCGACAGGGTCATCGACAGCGTGCGCGCGGCCGCACGCAGCAACTGCATGATCAGGTAACGCGGAACGCCGAACAGCAGATTCGCGTCCGGCAATGGCGCCGACAGCGCCTCGTTGCGGCTGCACTGGTAGCGCCAGCGCCGGAAATAGCTCTTGCGCAGCCGGAACGCTTCAACTTTGTGGTGCACGCGGATGTCCGGCGCATAGATGATCCGTCCGCCGGAGGCCTGCACGCGCCTGAACAGATCCCATTCCTCACCACCAGCCAGCACATTGCCCTTGCGTCCGAGCGCGGTGTCGAACATGCCGAGCTGGTCGAATACTTCGCGCCTGAAACCCATGTTCGCACCAAATGGCAGTTCATCGGCTTCGCCCAGTTCGAACGGACCGCGCGTGTCCATGCGGATCGCGATGAAGCCGTGGAAGCGCTCGGTGAGCCAGGCAGGCGGCGCGTGCTCCCAGATCGGTGCAATGTAACCGCCGAAAGCGGCGCAATCATGACTGTGCATCAGCGCCATCGCGCGCCGCAGCCAATCCTTCTCGGGCAGCACGTCATCATCTGTGAATACGATCAGCGCGCCGCGGGCTTCGGTGATGCCAAGGTTGCGTGCGTGCGACAGGCCCTGTGCCGGCTGAAACAGGTAGCGGCAGTCCAGGGTGGGATGCGCCTCGCAGAAGCGCTCCACGGTGGACCGCGTGTCGTCGCGCGAATTGTTGTCCACCACCAGCAGTTCCCACTGCCCGGTCCCGACATCCTGTGCCGCCAGCGCAGCCAGCGTATCGGCCAGCGACGCGCATCGATTATAGGTGCAGACAATGACGCTGGCGTCTGGTGGCGTGCGCGGGGTCGGATGATCAGTCATGGTGGTTCCGGATCGGTCAGGCTGCGACATGAAGGCGTGCCAGCACGCGCCTTGCCTGATAGCGCAATTGCTTGACCAGGCTGCCGTCATTGGTGCCCAGCGCGAGCTTGCGCCTGAGCGCAGTCGGGCTGTCGCTGCCGAACACATCGAGACGACGCAGCGCAAGACGATCCGCATCGCGTCGATTGAATCCGGGCTGAACCGAAAATGCGGCACGGTAGCCTGCCTGACGGGCTCGTGTCATCACCCTGTCGTCGTGGCGTCCGTAAGGGTAGGCCAGCACATCGACGGCTTCATCGAGGGTTGCGAGGTCGGCGCGCGATCCCCTCAATTCGTCGTTCAGTGCTTCGTCATCAAGTTCGGTGAGATCGACATGGCGGCGTCCGTGGGACTGCACCGCCCATCCGGCATCCCGCAACGTGCCCAGCTCCGCCGCATCGAGCAGCCGGCGGCTGCGATCTTCGGCGTCAGGCGCCATCGACCAGTCGGCGGGCTGCCCCAGACGCTGGCTCACCATGAATACCGTTGCCGGCCAGCCGAGCCGGGACAGCACTGGCAGCGCGTGATCCAGAACGCCGCAGAAACCGTCGTCGAAGGTGATCAGAAAACTGTCTTGTGGCAATTCGGCTCGTCCGTCCAGCCAGTCGAGAAAGTCCGTCAGGCCGCACGCGCGGTAGCCGTGCCGCGACAGCATGTTCATCTGCGCCGCGAACAGGGACGGTGAAACCGAATAATGCCCGTCCCATCCGGATCTCTGTTCGCCTATGCGGTGATACATCAGCACGGAAATGCGTTGTGTCATCATGTGGTCGAAGTACGGCGGTCGGAAGCACAGTTCAGCCTGTTCTTTTACAGACTTTCGCCGATGCCGGCTGTGACGCTTGCCAAATCGGATCTACTTTCGTTCAAGTCCCGAAACCACCCGCCGGAACAGCGGCAAGGGCAGCAGCGCCGGAAGCAGGTAGGGAAGGTCGCCCGGCCGCCAGGCGCCGATGCGCAGGCTCTGCCTGAACAGCTTCTGCGCCGACACGAGGTCGCGCTTCCAGAACGCCGCATACGCGGCGCGCAGCAGCGCACCATCAACCATGTCCTGCAAAACGTCGGGCGCCAGATGGGCCATCCGCTGAGGATGCTCGCGGACAAAATCACGCCGTACGATCCAGGCGTCGATTACCTGACGCCACTTCACCGCTGAAATCTGCCCCGCGCCATGCCAGCGATAGTAGGCGAGCACGCGCGGAACGCGCACGATGTTCTGGCTGTGGGCGTATGCGCGCAACCAGAAGTCGTAGTCCATGGAGGCGAAACGCCGGGTGGAAAAGCCGCCGATCGCGTCCACCACCTGACGTCGAACCAGCGCAGCATGGATGGGCCAGGGGCACACGGTCAGGAAGTGCGAGCAGGTGTCCTCATATTCATAGGCGGGCGGTACATAAGGCTCACTGCCCTGCATGACGGCGCCGACGTTCTGCCAGCCGCAGTAGGCGAGATCGGCCTGCCGCTCAAGCAGCGTGTGCAGCAATGCGTGCAGACAGTCCGGCTCCCAGTAATCGTCGGCATCGAGGAAGGCGATGAAGTCGCCGCGGGCGTGCCGAAGGCCCAGATTGCGCGCCGGATAGGGACCGGCGTGCGGTGCATGTAGCAGCGTCAGCCGCGGGCCGTAGTCGCTCTGCAGACGCTGCACGATAGCCACCGATTCGTCGGTGGAACTGTCGTCCACCACCAGCAGTTCGACCTCGACAGCCTGCTGGTCGAGCGCGCTGCGCACCGCTTGCTCAACGTGGGCGGCAGCGTTGTAGCACGGCATCACGACCGATATCAGGCGGCTTGCGGTGGTGTCTGGCATATCGGTCATGCTGCCTGGCCAGCTGTGTTCTGTGTGGGGTCGGAGCGTGGTGCGTCGACGCCGTAGAAGGGCAGTGCCTGCTCGACGACGCTGTCCCAGCTGAAGCGCCGGGCGAAGGCACGGCAGGCTTCCGGATCGAAACGAAGTTCGCCGGACAGTACCTTGCGCAGCGCGCTGACCAGCGAGGTTACGTCGGTGTCGTCGACAAAGAGGCCGGAACGGCCTTCATCGACTGCTTCGGCTGCGCCGGCGAGACGGGCGGCGAGCACCGGTGTGCCGGCCGCGTTCGCTTCGATGTACGCGATGCCGAAGCCTTCATGGCTGCCCTGCTCGATCGAGGCGGCGAGCACGAAAAGATCAGCCCGGGCGAGTGCGCTGCGCAGCGCATCGAAGGCAAGGCGACCGGTGAACTCGACCCGGTCCGCGATGCCCAGTTCGGCTGCCAGCGCCTGCAATTCGGTGCGGCGGGCACCTTCTCCGACGACGCGGTAATTGAAGGCATGATCGGGTGCAAGCTGGGCAAGTGCCCGCAGTACCTGGTCGATGTTCTTGCGCCGCTCGTCGAGCCGGCACACCGTTACCAGCTCCATATCGGGATGCAGACGCGGTCCCGGTTGCACATCGAAGAACGCGGGCGATACCCCGACCATTGCCGGAATCACCTTGCCACGGCAGGCCGGCAGCTGCGCGAGCAGCACGTCTGCGGTGTAGCGGCTGTTCGCCAGTATGGCGCGCGCGCGGGGCAAGTTGCGCGCGACACTCCGGCGGGTCAGCGGCCGTGCCAGCCAGTACTCTATCGTCGGACGCAGGGAGTCGGATTTCCACAGCAGGGGGATGCGGCCCAGGTTGGGCCGCTCCACGGGCAGGTAGGGATCAAGAAAATCATTGCCGTGCACGGATATGACCACCGGAGCGACCTCCGCTGCGACCCACGCATAGCAGGCGTTCATTACGTGCCACGCGTCGATGCCCGGGGTGGCCAGGATGGCTCGATCCGCATGGCGGCGTTCGCGCAGCACGCGGCGTACCTCGACGCCCGGTATGCCCGCTTCGGTATCCGGCCCGGTACGTGTAAATACGGTCACCGTATGGCCGCGAGCCGCCAGCGCGCGCACGAACTCGACCGCGTAGGTCTGCATGCCACCCAGTTCGGGCGGAAATTCGGGGGCCACCACGCCGATGTGCATGTCAGCGATTCCCGTGGCCGATCATCCAGCCCCGTGGTGCAAGCTCGATCTGGGTCTGGCTGATCGACATGCCGACGCCATCCTGCCAGGTCCAGTCTGATGGCAGCGGGCAGCGCACCGGTTCGGCGCCGCTGTTGACCAGCAGCAGCGCGGGTACGCCGTCGCGTCCGAGATTGATCTGGCGCAGACCGGATTGTTCGGGCAGCCGGAAGAAGTGCTGCCTGGCCACTGGAGTGCATTCGGCATTGGCGCCGAGCAGCGAAGGTGGCAGACCCATGTTCAGTTCATCCAGATCCAGCACGACGTCCGCCAGCCAGTGCAGCCATTCGCTTCGCGCTTCGTGCAGCCAGGCCTGGTAAAGCGCTTCCGCCCAGAAGCCCAGCGCATAGCGGTGGTAGCTCATGTCCTTCCAGCGCTTGTCCAGGCCGCTCTGATGCACGAAGCGCAGCCCTTCGGTCAGCACCTGGTCGCGCATCGCGCTCGGGTGACGGCGCTGATGGCGTGCCAGATCCATCAGATTGACCGCATGATAATCATGCGCGAAGCCGATGGCGGATAGTTCGCGGTCGATGTAGCCGCCGGGCATCACCAGTCGCGGAAAGAGTCGCTTGATACGGGGTAGCAGGGGGATCAGATATTTCCAGCCCAGACGTTTCAGTGCCCGCTTCCAGACCGGCAGTGCCCGCGCACGGTCTGTCGGCAGGAAGCTCAGGCCGATGACCCGGAACAACAGGCCGTAGAGCGCCTGGGCCGGGCGCAGCGCGAGCACCGCTTCGGTGGCCCGGTTGGCGGATGCGACCAGTGCCGCGTACTGCGTGTCACCGGTCGTGTCCGCGTAGCGATCGAGCGCGACCGTGGTGTCGAGATGGGAATTCAGGACCAGCAGGTTCGACGGCGACTTGCCCAGTGCCGTCGAGCGCAACCAGCGGCCCGGACCGCTGCGCAGGGCGGCTTCGCTGCGCTCGAGTTCGTCGTGCAGTAACCAAGTGCCGCAATCGAGTGTGTCGGTCCCTTGGGCAACGAAGGCTGCCGCACGGGTCAGCGCGTGGCGCAGGACAGGATCATCGCGCTCGTCGAGCGCATCCATCAGCAGGTGCATGGCGCTGCAATGCAGCCGGTAGTGCGATTCGTTGTGTTCGGTCCATTCCCCGTGCCGCCAGCCGCCGTCTTCGCCCTGACGGGCGAGTACCGACAGCAACACCTGCTGCCGTAAGGGCTCGGCGATGGACAGTCCCATGCCCTGAAGCCAGCCGGTCAGTGCGACAAAAATGGCGTGGGCATCGTTCTCCGAGCAGATCTTGCGGTGGTGAGGCCAGGCAAAGCGGGATTCGTGGACCTGTCCATGGACAATATGGATGTAGCAGTCGGCCGGTGTGTCGATCCGGCTGTGCGATCCCCACAGGTAACACGGGTCCGGACGGCCGGCGACGAGACTGTCTGTCAGTGCCTTGCAGGCCTGGGGGACGGACCAGACCACCGCCTGGAAGCGCCCGGTTTCCGGCAACACGAACTCGACATCGAGTCCGTCCGGCGCGCTCGCGAGAGCGCCGACGCCAACCGTGGACTCGCGCACTATGTGCCCATGCGGACCGAAGACGCGCACCACCGGCAAGCGGGGCAGCCAGTACAGAGGGGCATGCTCGTCACCGGGTTGCAGCAACCAGCCGCCGCACTGACTTGTCGTCAACCGGTAGCGGCCGTCGACATGCAGGCGCAGCGTTTCGCCCGCCTGGCACGCGCAGTCGATCGAAGCGGCCACGGCGCCGCTTTCGTGCCGGTCCAGAAGCACATTTGTCGGCGGATCTTCGACCAGGAACCGCGTCATGCGGGCGGTGGTCGCGACGACACGGCCGGGCAAGGCGAACAGGCCTGCCAGGGAAGAGAACGCTGGAATGGTATCTGCAGCCGGTGGCTGCATGAAGTGGTCGGCTGTGCTCGTCATTTCCTGCGCGATTCCGCCCAGCGACGATTCAGTTGCCAGATGCCTTGTGGACACGGACCAAAATGTCCGCGCCAGAAGTCCGCGATGCCACGCAACCAGGCGTGGTTGACCGGACTGTTGAAAGCCGCGCACAGACTCCGGTAGAGACTGCGCAATCGTTCCGGCAACGGGGCACCTCCCGTCAAGTGGTTGAGTCCGTGCAGGAAGTGCGGACGGAACCAGCGAAAAACGGAAAGGTGGATCGCGATGCGTCCGCGCAGGGGCAGGTTCCGCCGCGCCCACAGCATGCAATTGCGGAATGTGAAGCAGATCTTGACGTGGCGGTAGCCGCCATCATCCGATCGGCGCGCCAGCACCGCCTCAAGCGCCTGGTGGCGCAGCGCGTGTAGCAGGACACCGCAACTGGCTCGTGCCAGACCCTGCAGGGTCTGGTGCAGCGCATTGCCGTCGTTCTCGGAGAACATCCGCAAGTCATTGGGCCAGGCCTTGCGCTTCTCGAACACAGTGCCCGACACCAGGCGCTGGTAGACATCGGCACCGCTGGCCACCACGGTGTGCGAGCCCTGCATGAACCAGCGCGGGCGCTCGGGACCACCGATTGGGCTGTGTGCAAGGCTCGCCAGCATGCGCCAAACGTCAACCTCGACAACCCCGGTCTGGCCAAATGAAAGCAGCGTCTGCCCAACCTCCGGACGCGCCTCCGTCATTCCAACTTTTGTCATGCCGAGCAGCCGCCCCAATGCATCGCGCACCACCAATTGCGGCAAATGAGGCAGCCAGTAATGCCAATCTTGGCCCTCCAGTGGCTCGATACAGATACCCCCGTCAGGCGGCATCCTCAGCCGGTGACCTTCCGGCAAACGCAGCACCAGGGGGGCCTCTACGCGCAGGTGGGTGCAAGCCGGCTCGGCGTCAGAACCGGGATGCTCCGACGCACTGCGCGGCGCGCCTGCAGCGGCGTTTGGCGCCTCTAAGGTCGAGTCCAGCGACAGGCCCTGCCGATCTGACATCGCGTCAGTCACGTGCCGCCTTCCAGCGCTGATGCAACGCCATTACATCGGGCGGGCAAGGGCCAAAGCGTCGTCGAGCATGGTCGCGTATGCCGCACAGGATCGCCCGATTGATCGGGCTAGTGAAGGCATCGCGTGCCTGCCAGAAGAAGGGCTTGAGGCCGCGCGACGCCAGCACGCGCCACTGGAAGAGCGGCCGCCCGAGGCGGTTCCAGACGATTGCTGCCATGCGCCGCATGATCTTCAGCCGCCGCGACCAGGTCAGGTTCTCGCGCGCCCACAGCAAGCGATTGCGGAACGTGTAGTACACCTTCAACGGCGACTCCTCCGCGCCGAAGCTCGCTGAAACTTTGTGCCAGATTCGGGCCTGTGGCGCGTAGACGAGCGAATAGCCAGCACGTTGCACGCGCGTACAGAGGTCAATTTCTTCGTAGTTCAGAAAGTAGCGGCTGTCCAGCAAGCCCACCTGCTCCAACACCTCGCTGGGCACGAACATTGCGCTGCCAACGATGAACTCCGTGGCGACTTCGTGGTCACGCTGCCCCTGGTCGATTTCGCCGTCACCGATCTGCGCGAAGCATTGGCCGGCCTCGTCCCAACGCCCACCGGCCCACCAGATCCGTTTGGGATCGGCGTGGTAATAGGTCTTTGGTCCGATGATGCCGGCCTGTGGATGCCGAGCGTGGGCAGCCAGCAGCTGTTCAATCAGGTCGGGCGCCACCTCAGTGTCGTTGTTGAGCAGCAGCACGTGGCTGGCACCCAATGATCTCGCATGCCGGATGCCGACGTTGTTGCCTTCCGCAAAGCCAAGGTTCTCGCCGGTCGGCAGCAGATCCACATTCGGGAAAGCCTGGCGAATTGCCAGTACCGAGTCATCGACCGAGCCGTTGTCTACGACGATAATCCGGGGCGTCGCAGGCGACACCAGACGCAGCGATGCGAGACAAGCCAGAGTGTCGGCCTTGCCATTCCAATTGAGGACGACGACGGCTACGGATGAAACGGTACTCGTAGTCTCGCTGGCGGCTACGACAGTCGCCATAGCAGGTGTCGGTTCAGCCATGCTCGTGCTTGCATCGGTAGCTGCCATATTGAGTGCTGCAGGTGCGGGTAGCGGCGTGCCAAATTGTTCCAGTCGTCCATGATTCCAGCGTCAGTGCCGGCGGCACGCGCGTGGTTGCCGGCCCAAAACGCGTCCTTTGCAAGCTTGCGTTGAAAGTTGACAGGCTCGAGCAACGCTGCTGCGGCCTTGCGCAGCGCTTTATATTCAGCTGCGTAGGCGAACTGATGCAAGAGGACCAATCGGTCGAGCGTCGAACTACGGAATGATTTGCGTTGGGCGTTTTGCTGCGAAGTGGACGCCCCATGCACGCGAAATGAAGCGCGCGACTCGGGCAGCCATGCCATGCCAAGCTGACTGCACACCCGCAACCAGTATTCGACGTCACAAAATTGAATGAGGTCGGCATTGAATCTGCCAAATCGTTCGAAGACACGACGGTGAATTAGGGCACAGGTCGGTTCGCCAAAATAGTTACACCACCCTCGAGCTGCGACGAAATAAGCCTCTACAACCGCTGGGCCATCAAGTTCGAATCGATTGCCAAACACCGACTTCAACGTAGGGAGAGCTTGGTAGTGGGCGACGATGTCTGCCGCAATGCCCTCTTCGAACAAGAACTCTCGGCTGCAGAAAACCACTTCTCGCTTGGTCCGTTCAGCCAGGGAAAGTAGTTCGTGCAAACAGTGCGAATCAAGCAAATCATCCTGGAAAACAAATTTTATCCACTCGCCACGTGCGTTCTCAATGCAGCAATTCCAGTTGCCAACAAGGCCAAGGTTGCGCTCATTGCGTAACACACGGACACGATCATCACCGACAGCGAATTCCTGAGCTATCGCGAACGTGGCGTCACTCGAGCCATCGTCGACGACAAGAAGCTCGAAGTCAGTCTCGGTCTGCGCGAGTACGCTGGCTAGGCAATCGTGCAGCCAGCGCTGCCCGTTGTACGCCGGAACGCAGACCGAAACTTTCGGTGCACTTGTCATTTGCGCGAACCGACGATACGCGAAAGCCAGCGCCATGCGCGCAAAGGCGGCCGGCTTTCAATCCACGACAGCTTGGATTCAAGCGCCGCAATCTCACGTTCGCGCTTGTGCGACAGCGCCTCAAGATCGGAGAGTCTTTCCCGTACCTGAGCAGTCGAACTGGAGCCGAGTCCCGCGCCCGGCGCAACGGGGATCGCTTTCACGACGTACTGGTAGGTACAGGCCTCAAGATTGTGCCGATTAGCGTAGGCGAGGATCGCGTGCTGCTCGGGCGTAGAGATATTGGTTCCAAACTCAGTCCTTTCCGGCGCGACTTCGACACGTTCAAGTACGGTGACTGTGAAGTCAGCGTCCTCCAACATCCGCAGCAGATTCTTGCGGGTGAAGAATCGGACATGCGTGTCGTCTAGCAACCCTTTCGGCTGATAATCAAAGCGGCCGTGCAGCAGTTCAAACGCGATCGACACATGCGCCATATTAGGCACTGAGACAACGAGGCAGCCACCGTCGGCAAGAAAGGGCCGCACCTTGCGCAGCACCGCCAGTGGGTTGCGCAAATGCTCAAGTACGTCGCCGAAGGTGATGACGTCAAAGCGTGCTTCACCTAGCAGCGACGCGAGGTCGATCTGCTCGATATCGCCAGTGATGACGCGATCACAAAAGCGCTTGGCTACCTCGGCTGCCTCGGGATTGATTTCAAGTCCAGTGACACGGCAGTTCATCTTGCTAGTCAACACCTTCGTAGATGCGCCCGAGGAGCACCCTACCTCGAGCACGCGCTTGCCATCTCCCACCAAGCGAACCACGCGAGCCGGCGCGATCGGTGATGTCAGGTCGAGATCGTATTCGTAAAGTTTCTGATCCATATTCTTTCAGCGTTGACCTAAGGACCCGGTAGCGAGCTGGGGACCGACAGCGCACGCATCCTTCGGTAGTGTTGAGAGTGACCATTCGCCTTCAAGGGCAACAAAACCTTCACTCTTCTGAGATGCTACGGCACGACTGCCCGGCGCGGATGTCACGAGCAGCTTTCCAACATTCTCGACGTACAGCAACGCCTGGAAGGAGTCGCCGAGCGCAACTCCGACACGGAAGGAGTAGACGCCTGGCAAGAAGGGGAAACCGCGAATTGCATAGCGGACGGTGTGCACACCAGGCTCAAGTTGGGGTACTTTAAGCACGTCGATGCTCTGGCTTGTAGCAAGATAAAGAAAGTCCGTCGTGTGAACGCCAATGCCGAAAGACGGCCGCTGGATCATATGGCGAACCTGGAATGTAACCTCAATGTTGAAGTCACCCATGTACTCGGTGCGCTCGATCTCGCGTCCAGTGGTATCGAAAATCTTCAGGGCCTGCAGTTCGATATCGCCGCTGGATTCCCGGCGCCCGAGACCAGGGCCAGCACTTGCCAAGCCTTCGTGCACCTTTTGATCCATTGTGTCGTAGAAGACGTTGCACACATCGCGTGGCTCGCCATCCAGAATTGCCCTGCCATGGTCGAGCAGGATGGCGCGAGTGCAAAGACGCTCGACCTGCCGAATGTTGTGACTCACCAGCAAGACAGTGCGCCCCTGGCGGCGAATGAGATCTTCCATGCGATCAAAGCACTTGCGTTGAAAGGCGAGATCGCCAACTGCCAGCACTTCATCGACTATCAACACGTCGGCGTCCACTGCAGTGGCAATCGCAAAGGCCAGGCGGATCTGCATGCCCGAGCTGTAGCGCTTTATCGGGGTGTCGATGAACTTCTCCATCTCGGCGAAGTTGACGATTTCGTCGAACTTGCGCCGAATGTCGCGCCGGCTCATACCCAGGATGGCCGCGTTCAAGAACACGTTCTCTCGCCCAGTCATGTCGGCCACCAGGCCGGCACCCACCTCGATGAGCGGCGCAACGCGGCCCTCAACATGCACCTTGCCGCGCGTGGCCTGGCTGATGCCGGCCAGGGTCTTGAGCAGGGTGCTCTTGCCCGCGCCGTTGTGGCCGATGATGCCCACCACCTCGCCCTGGCGGATGCTGAAGTTGACATCGTCCAGCGCCTTAAACATCTCGCGCGGCACCACCGTCTGGCCACGCAGGCGCGCGAGGCCGTCGCGCAGGCTCTTGCCCAGGCCGCTGAGCTGGCCCAGGCGGAACTCCTTGGTGAGATGCTGAACCTCGATGACCGGGGTGCTCATGTCAGATCACGTCCGCAAAATGGGACTCAGCCCGCTTGAAGAACAGGTAGCTCAGCGGCAGGCACACCGCCACCAGCACCAGGCCCGGCAACATGGCCTGCAGATCAGGCGGCTGGTTGGCCAGCAGCACGCGCTGGAACGCATCGATGATGCCGGCCAGCGGGTTGGCGGTGTACAGCGTGTACAGCCAGGGGCCATATTCACCCGCCATGCCCTCGGTCATCAGGCGCTGCTTGACCAGGGCCAGCGGGTAGATCACCGGCGACAGGTACATGGCCAGCGACATCAGCAGCGGCAGCATCTGGCCCACGTCACGGAAGTGCACATTGATCGCCGCACCGATCAGCGCCACGGTCAGCGCCACCAGCACGGTGTAGAGCACCAGCAGCGGCACCCACAGCGCCTGGGCGCCCGGAAGAATGCCGTACCAAGCCATCAGCAGCAGCACGATGGCCAGGTTGATGCCCAGTTCGACCAGTTTGGTGACGACCGCGGTGAGCGGAAGGATCTCGCGCGGGAAGTACACCTTTTTGATCAGGTGCGCATTGCCCACCACGCTGTTGACGCCCTCGGCGGCCGACTCCTGGAAGAACATCCAGGGAATCAGCGCGCAGTAGGCCATCACCGGGTAGGGCACGTTGCCGCTGTCAATGCCGATGAAGCTGCGCATCACCGTGAAGATGGCCATCAACATCGCGGGTTTAGCCACTGTCCAGGCTAGGCCAAGGTAGGCTTGCTTGTAGCGCACAACCACGCTCTTCCAAGCCAACGTGGTGATCAGTTCGTGGTGGGCCAGCAGACTGTTACGTCGCAAAGTCATCTTGATTTTATGTCGTCCTTGGCAGACGAAATTACGGGGGGCGCACAGTACGCAAAGAAGCACCATTGTAGGCTCTTCGGCACTGCGGGGCTGTGAAGAGCGGCACGCAGCGGAGCGTGGCTCCGCAAACCTTGCAGCCGTGATGTGCGGCTCACGCGATCTCGGCCGCCTGTGTTAGGTTCGCCAGCCATGGACGGGCACGGATTCGAGCCTCGCAGGGCACCCCGTTTGACGATGATTGCCGGATAGACATGACAGAAATTTGTGGATGGTTTGGCGCGATCGGGAACCGGGATGAATCGGCACGGCGGACGTGGCTTGGCACACCGCCTGGCCAGTCGATCCCGGCGCAGCAGGCATTCGGTGCGGGGTTTGGCTGGCAGGTGAGCAGTGGCGTCGGTGCGCACCACGCGCATGTCGATTCCGACGGGGGGCTATGCATCGTGGGCCGCGCTTTCTGGCGAGGCGAGTTGCTCGCAGCCGGGTCGCTGCCGGCCCTGCGGGTCGCTCTCGCATCGGACTTCCGAGCGGTTCTGGGCATGCTGCGCGGACACTTCCTGCTGCTTGCGCATGATGCCCGAGCCGATCGGCTTCTGCTGGCGACAGACCGGATGGGTGTGTATCCACTGGCTTTCGCCGACTGTGGCGGGGCGCTGGTATTTGCCTCCGACGCGCGTCACGTGGCGAGAAATCCGCTGGTTTCCGCCGGGGTGTCGTCGCAGGGCATCTTCAACTATCTGTATGCGCACATGGTGCCTTCGCCCGGCACAATCTTCAACGGGGTCGACAAGCTCTTGCCGGCGCAGTATCTGCTCCGGGAAGGGGGAAGGACAGAGCGCGACTTCTATTGGCGGATGCCTTACGAGGACGGTCGGGGCTGGGCGCTGAAGCCGGCCTCCGATGAACTGAAGGCGGTGCTTGCCGGGGCGGTGCGCCGCGCCGCCGGCGACGGGCAGACCGGCTGTTTCCTGAGCGGCGGCACGGACAGCACGACGGTGAGTGGGGTGCTCAGCCAGCAGTGCAGTGAGCCGGTGGATACTTATTCGATCGGCTTCGACGTCGAAGGCTATGACGAAATGGAGTATGCGCGCATCGCCAAGCGCCGGTTCGGCTTTCGCCCGCATGAGTATTACGTGACGCCGGCCGATGTCGTGAAAGCGGTGCCGAGGGTGGCGGCAGCCTACGACGAGCCCTTCGGCAATGCGTCCGCGGTACCCACGCTGTATTGTTCAGAAATGGCAGCGGCCGATGGCAAGACAGTACTGCTTGCCGGCGACGGCGGTGACGAACTGTTTGGCGGCAACGCGCGATACGCCAAACAGAAGGTATTCGAAATCTATCAGCGTCTGCCGGCTGGCCTGCGCAGCGGATTGCTCGAACCGCTGTTGCTTGGTAACGACCTGACGAGGATGGGACCGCTGCGCAAGGTGCGCAGTTACATCGAGCAAGCTCGCATTCCGCTCCCGGATCGGCTGGAGAGCTACAATTTCCTGGAGCGGGGCAGGCTGGGAGACATGTTCGCCCCTGACTTTCTGGCAAGCATCGACCATTCCGAACCCGCGATGATTGCACGCGAGGTGTACGGCAGGGCGCCGCCTGATCAGCCGGTCAATTGCATGATGCATCTCGACCTGAAGCAGACCCTGGCAGACAATGATCTTCGAAAGGTCACCCGCATGTGTGCGCTGGCTGGCGTCGAGGTCCGCTACCCGCTGCTTGACGACGAGGTGGTCGAGTTCTCCGCCCGCGTGCCGATAGACTGGAAGGTGAATGGCGGACAATTGCGCTGGTTCTTCAAGGAGGCCTTGAAGGATTTCCTGCCGCAGGAAATCATCACGAAATCGAAGCACGGGTTCGGCCTCCCGTTCGGAGCCTGGATGCGCACCGACGACAGGCTCAGGGAACTGGCCTACGACAGCCTGATCACTTTTCGGAAGCGGCGCGTGCTGCAGTCGGCCTATGTCGATGCCTTGATCGAATCGCACCGTTCCGATGATGCCAATTACTACGGGGTCATGATCTGGGTGCTCATGATGCTGGAGCAGTGGCTGCAGGCCAACGAACCGGGACAAGGCTGATTGCCGCCGAGCCCGCTGCTGCAATCTTGCGCAAGGCAGAGCCGCAAAATTCAAGAGATATTCCAGCGCGAATGACTTCCAGAATCCTCATGTACTCGAGCTATTTCCCGCCCGAATTCAGCGGCGCTGCCAGGCAGGCGCTGCTGCTCGCTCGGGAGTTGCGCAGGCTTGGCCATTCGGTCGAATTCCTGACCGTACGCAGGGCTGGGCTCGCTGCTCGGGAGCAGATCGACGGTTTCCAGGTGACGCGACTGGAGGCCGGGCGGGGGCGCAAGCACCGGGAATTGAAACTCTGGTGGAACATGCTGTGCTTTCTGTTCGCGCGCCGTGGCGACTTCGACGTACTGCACAGCCATGGTGCGTACTACACCAATGCGATCGTCGGACCGTTCGCCCGTCTGCTCGGCAAGCGTTCCGTCGTGAAAGCCAGTCTTGCGCAGGACGACCTCCATCAGGGGCCGCGCAGCCTCGTCAACTGGGCACACCGACTATTTCTGCGACGCGTCGATGTATGCGTTGCGATCAGCAGGCAACTGAAACAGGAATTCGAGGCGCTCGGCATCCGTCCCGAACGTCTTCAAAGTCTGCCCAATGCGGTCGATGATGTGCACTTCCATCCGGTTTCGGCCGATGAGCGCGCGCGGCACCGAGTCCGTTTCGGTCTTCCGCCGGACCGCCCCATCTTCTTGTTTGCCGGCGTGATCGACGAGCGCAAGAACATCAACTGGCTGGCCGACGTATGGTGCGCGCAGGATGCGTTCGGCAGTCAGGGTCTGCTGCTTGTTCTGGGGCCGCAAAGTCGCGACGACCCATCGGGCCTGCTCACTTGCAGGCTGCAGGCGCTGCAGGCGCAGTACCCGGACCGTCTGATGTGGGCAGGCAGTTGCGACGATCCCCGGGACCGGCTGCAAGCGGCCGATGCCTTCATCCTTCCTTCACTCAAGGAAGGCCTGCCCAATGCGCTGCTTGAAGCCATGGCGTGCGGCCTGCCCTGCGTGGCGGCGCGCTCCAGTGGCAATGCAGAACTGGTCGTCGATGGAGAAACAGGTGTGCTGTACGAGGCGGCAGATGTCGACTCGCTGGCGGCAGCCTGTTCATGGGCCTTGTCCGCAGCAGGTCGCGAGGCGGGCGGGCGGGCCCGGCAACTGGTGGAGCGGAAATACTCGATCCGTTCGCTTGCCGAACGTTACGCAGGGCTCTACCGTGACCTGTTCAGCTGATCGGTAACGAGCGGTCCGTGCCTGAGCCATGCGGACAGGATCAGCAGAGCCCAGACCCGGAAAGAAAGCGCGTCGTTGCCGGCACACCAGTCGTCGAACACCTGCCGCGTCGCCACGGGGGAAAGCAGTCGATCAAGCGTCGCGTGACTTCCGATCAGATAGGGTTCGGTCAGGCGCGACCGGTTGCGGCGCATGAATGCGCAAAAGTCGAATTCGAAGCCGTGCTTGGGTTGTTCCCAAAGCGCTGACGGGACGTGACGTCCGAGAATGTCGCGCAACAGGCGCTTGGGACGTCCCGGAGCGTGGCACCACTCACGCGGGAGCGCCGCCATCAGCGGTCCCACAGAGGCGTCCAGAAAGGGGTGCGCGCACGGCAGGCCGCTCGCCGATGAGGCCTGACGGATCCGGTCGTCCGGCAGCAAGGTGCCCTGCAGTATCGACCAACGACGCAGATGATCCGTGCTGCGCAACATGCGAAATGTCCGATAGAAGCGGGTGTGAGAAAGGTCGGTTGCGTGCCCGGTCAGCCGCTTGATATCAGCGCTGTGAAAGCCCTGCCAGCGTATGAACAGGTCTTCCTGATCATCGTAGTCGAACAGACGGCGATGCTGGCGAAGACCCGGCAGTCTGGCGAGCCCTTGGCGCAGTCGGCGCGGCATCCATGCCGTGTAGTCGTAGGCCCAGCGCCGCCAGCGTGCCGGCATCGAACCCGGCAGGATTTCCGCGCCGGTGCCGTCGATCAGCAAGTCATACCTCTGCGTGCAGTAATCGAAGGCAAAGCGCGTTGCCATGGCGGCCGGATCGCAGAAGGGCTGCTCCGATTGACCGTGCGTGAGCATGAATAAGCTGAAATAGTCGTCTTCGCTCGGTCGCAGCACGGTGTGACGCATGCCGAGGGAGGTGGCGACCGATGACGCGATGCCCGATTCGTCGTAGCGCGAATCGTCGAAACCCAGGGTGATCGCATCGCTGACAACAGGTCGGCCGAGCGCGCACAGCAGCGCGGAATCGACGCCACCGCTGAGGAAGGCCGCCGGTGACCGGACGCCGTGCGCAGCATGGTTGATGCTGCTTCGAATGCGCTGCTCGACGCAGTCGAGCGCCTCTGCGTAGCTGCCGGGCAGCGGTGTGTCCGGGCGCATGTCCAGTTCGATGAACGAACATCGACCACGTTCGAACAGCACGGCTTGTCCGGGCGGTACCGCGAACACGCCGTCGTAGATGGTCTGCGGCGCAGTGATGTCGAGGAAGCGCAGGTATTCCGCGAGGCCGTCTGCGCTGATGCGTGGCGGTTCCGGCAGCTCGGCCAGCAGCAGATTCAGGCGGCTCGCGTAGTGCACCCGGCCGTGTTCATCGTGGCGGAAATACAGCCCGTGGCTACCACTGGCGTCCCGTGCGAGACACAATACTCCAGTCCGTTCATCGGCTGCCGCCAGGGCAAAGCTGCCCGGTACATGTCCAAGCGACGCAATCGACTGGTCCAGTGCAGCGCGCATCGATTCACTGTCCGCCGAGCCCCGGCTCGCCATCGAGTCGGCGCCCAGGCGCGGGGCACCGGCTGCTTCAAGCTTGCCTTGGGCGAGAAAGTGACCGCTTGGAAGGTACGCCGGTGTCTGCATCATGAACGCGGGATCTCATCCAGCGTGCGACTGACCACATCGGTGGCGTGCGATTGACCTCTGTGCTGCGGGAGGAACAGCCCCGAAAGCAGGCGGTGCAGCCCGCTGTTCAGGTTGCACGACACGGCAACCAGCGCCGCGATGAATAATGACCAGGTCGCGAAATGTCCGATGATGTCGGTGTAACTCAATTGCGGGAAGCGGAGCCCGGTCAGCAGAAACTGCAGTGCCGGGAAGACGCGGTCATACTTCAGCACGAACCGCTCGAAAGCAACATCAGCCAACACGAGGGCGGCGCCAAAAAGCAGGCTGATCTGCAGCGCAGCCATCGCCAGATTGCGCAGCCCGGGCTGCCGGCTCAGGCGCACCATTACGCAGGCGGCCAGTGCGATGCAGAAGGCGCTGAAGCTCAGAGCAATTAGCGAAAGGGGTGAATCGGTGTGAGCGAGCAGTTCGGTGATGTTGTCCGTGGTCGCCCACTCCACCACCACGAACTGGGCGATCACCGCATTGACGAGCATGACCAGAGCAGCATAAAGGATTGCACCGACGCGAATTCCGCGGGCCGACAGATGAACCGCCAGCGCGCCGGGCACGAACCATATCGACAGCGTGAAGAAGATGCGCACCGGACGCTCCAGAACTGTATCGTAGAGTTGCGCACTGCCGATGATGTCGTCAATGCTTTCGCGCGGCAGCAGGTTTTCCATTGCGACCGCGATGGCCGCCCACAGAAGCAGGTGTAGTCCGAACCGAAGCCCGTTGCCAGGCTGTCGAACGCCGAACAGCGTGTAGGCGGGAAAGCCGAACACGAACATGGCCAGCGGCACAGCCAGCATCTGCAGTGCGACGTTCGCGGGAAGCAGTTCTCTTACGTTGTAACTGTTGATCGGTCCGTAGGCGAAGGCGGCCGTTGCTGCCATGGCCAGCAGTAGGGTCATCAGCGGATTGGCCAACGGCTGCAAAGCCGCCGGACGATCAGCCTGCAATGGACGGCGCGTGTCTGCTCTGTCCTGGTCGCCGGCGCCCGAACGCCAGTGCCAGAACATGGCGCCAGCCAGCACTCCACAGGTTTCCAGCACAAGATCGGTCAGGTCGGGAAACTTTCCGGGCAGAAAAATCTGGGCGATTTCGATCGCGCCCGCGACCATCACACCGAGCAGGACGGTGACGGTTCGTTGCAGATGCCCGTGCCGGAGCGGGCTCAGGGCGGTGACGACGGCCCCGAAGATGAAGAAGGGCACGACCTTGTGCAGGACTTCGGTCAGGGCGCGATATTCGGAACCGAAATAGTAGGCCTCAAACAGGGTTCGACCGGCCGCTCGGGTAAGCCGCTCGCGCGCACCCTCCAGATCTGCGCTGAAATTGAACGGATAGAGATAGGGCAGGGCAGTCAGTATCGAAAGCACCAGAATGATCAGGACGGCGCGCAGCGCTCGTGGCAGGCCAGGTTCGACCCCTGAAGTCCGGGCTGCGGAAGGCAGGCTCCGGCGTTCGGCCAGCAGGCGACCTGCGTGTACGCCCAGCAGTCCGACGACGATGTCGGCGCTGTCCGTCACCCGGGTGAACACGAAGAGCTGGGCCGCTTCGATGAACAGTGGCGCGCCGGACAGCAACACGTTTCGGCGCCGTGTGGCAGATCCGGGATAGGCCTGACAGGCCAGAATCGCGAACACCGTCCACACCGCAAGATCGATGCCTGTTTCAAGAGCATGGGTCAGCGATCCGGGAATCAGTTGGATCAGCGGATTGAAAATGATCCGCCCACCTTTCCACTTTTCGTGCAGTTCGGCGGCGCTGATGGTCAGATCCAGCGGCATGACGTTGTAGATGAAGAATGCCAGCGAGTAGAGGGCCAGGATGCCCTTTTTCTTGGCGTCTTCTTCGCTGTGCGGAGCGAGCATGGTGACCAGCTGCCGTGTCCGCCTGCCGTGGCTCCACCACAGCAGGACGCCGCACAGCGCGCCCACGACTTCGGCAAAGATGTCGTTCTGCGATATGGTGCGCGGAGGGAAATAGGACTGGGAGAATTCAACCGCGACGGCGAGCAGCGAGGCGCCGAATAGTGCCACCAGGAGCTGGAGTGATCGGCCGCATCCACCCGCTTCGAGCCGGGCTGCGAACATGAAGGTCAGCGGGATGAAAAGCAGCGCGTTAGCGACCCAGTCAGCGCGCGAATGAACGGTCAGATCGAGCCAGGGCAGCTGCTGGAACGCTCGGATGGCGCTGTCCAGATCGCGAGGCACATAGTTCAGCGGCACCAGACTGCCGTAGACCACAAATACGAGATACCCGAACAGCAGGCCATTCAGGAGTGCGATGTGCGACTTGATTCCGGGCTGGATCATGGTGACGCTGTTGTCGATTTGATCGGGGAGCGCGCCGATCAGTTTGCCGCCGGGCGGTGCAGCGATCCGGATGCAAGGATGCCACGCGCCGACCGCTGCACAGGATGTTCATGCAGTGCACGCGCCATGCTTGCATTCTGCCTGCTCTTCGCAGTGACGGTGGCGCACGCTGCCAGCTGGCTGGTCGGTCCTGAGCATACGCTGAAGAAGCCTTCCGAGGCCGCTCGGGTCGCACTGTCCGGCGATACCGTATTGATCGAATCCGGCCTCTATGAGGGCGATGCGGCGGTATGGACGCAGCGTCGTCTGACCATTGCGGCAAAAGGAGGCCGGGTGGTGCTCAGGGCGGCTGGCGCCAGTGCCGAAAGGAAGGCCATCTGGGTCATCCGGGGGGAAGATGTGCGCGTCGAGGGCATCGTATTCGAAGGGGCTCGCGTCGCCGAACGCAACGGAGCGGGCATACGGCATGAATCGGGGCGATTGCACGTCGTGAGCTGCGAATTTCGTGACAATCAAATGGGTCTGCTGACGTCCAACGATGGCGCGGCTCACCTGTCGATCGAAGATACCCTGTTCGAAAATTCCACCCGCAGTCGGGACGCCTTTTTTCATCTTCTCTACGCGGGCCGCATCGCATCGCTGACCGTGATTGGCTCGCGATTCCGGAGCGGCTACAACGGGCATCTGCTCAAGAGCCGTGCGGCGCGCACCGTGCTCCGATACAACATGCTGGCGGATGGACCGGGCGGTGCGGCGTCCTATGAAGCAGAGTTCCCGAACGGCGGCGATGTGGAAATGGTCGGCAATATCCTGAGCCAGTCCGAGACGGGCGAAAATCCAGCGATCATCAGCTACGGCATGGAAGGGGCTGCATGGACCACAAACCGCATTGTGCTGTCGCACAACACCCTTCACTCGGCCACGCCGTCGGTGCGCTTCGTTCACCTGGCAGACAGCAAACGCTTTCAGGGCCTGATCGCGCAGCAAAGCGACAACAATCTGTTTGCCTCGCCGGGATCCTTGCCGCCGGACTTGGGCGATCAGGCAGGCAACGGCAATGTATGGATCTCCGAATCCGCACTCATGCATCCCGCGGCGTTCGATTTCAGGCTCCGGCCGGATGCGCAGGCAAGCCGGGCAGAGGTGCTGCCCGGTCCAGGCTTGGTGCAGCCCACGCGAGGGTTCGTGTGGCCCGTCGGCTCAAAGCCGCTGCACGGCGCTGTGCAGCGCAGCCCCGGGGCGCCGGCAAGAAGTTCCGCGCCTGACCGGTGAAGGCGGATGACTCAACGGCGTGCGCAAGCTCCGGCATCCCGCAGGCGGGCCACAGGGCTCGGCACTGCTTCCGGACGTCACGAGGGCTATCCTTCGCGCGACCCGTCCGCCAGACGTTCGGTCACGAATCGATACAGCGCCCCGAACGTCGCAAAAGTACTGCCGTCGATGTCTGCGTCGTCCAGCGTCAGGCCGAACTGCTCTTCGAGCGCCGTGATCACTGCAATGACCGCCATCGAATCGAGTTCGGGAAGGGCGCCCAGCAGCGGCGTGTCGTCGGCCAGAGCGTCGGCACGCTCACCGAGGTCCAGCTCTTGCCGCAGCAGTTCGCGCAAGGTATGCCGCGTATCCACTCTGCTCTCCCTGTATTCCGCCGTCTCGAGGGCGTGTGGTTTGAATTTGTCGCTCCGGGGTGCCACTCCGGGGGCACGATAGTATAGGTTTTGCCCTCTTCGCGTCCCGCCGATTGCCTTTCATGTCCGTTCCAATTTTGCTGAACCAGCTGGTCGAGCACGCTGCTGCGCGTGACGGCGATGCCTGCGCACTGCGCGCCAATGGCGTCGACATGTCCTACGCGATGCTGGCACAGCAGGTGCAGGCCTGTGCACACGGCCTGCTGGCGCTGGGCGTGCGCCGGAGCGACCGCGTGGGCATCTTCCTCGAAAAGCGTTTCGAAACAGTGGTGGCAAGTTTCGGGACCGCAGCCTGCGGCGCCGTGTTCGTGCCGATCAATCCGCTGCTCAAGGCAGCGCAGGTCGGTCACATCATGCGCGACAGCGGCGCGCGTGTGCTCATCACGTCGGCACCACGGCTTGCTGCGCTCGGAACATTGCAGCAGGCATGCCCGGAGTTGGCGCACACCGTGCTCGTCGATGGCGATGCCCCAGGCGCCGTGCCGTGGGCGTCCCTCATGGATGCGCCCGCGCGTGGGCTGCACTGCGTGATCGACTGCGATATCGCCGCTATTCTGTATACATCCGGCAGTACCGGGCAGCCGAAAGGTGTGGTGCTGTCGCACCGTAACATGGTGTCTGGCGCGTGCAGCGTCGCCGGCTATCTCGGCAACCACGCGGGCGACACGCTGCTGGCGGCGCTGCCGCTGTCCTTCGATGCAGGGTTTTCGCAGCTGACCACCGGATTCCTGAGCGGGGCCAGGGTAGTGCTGATCAACTACCTGATGGCCCGCGATGTCGTCAATGCGCTGGCTGCCGAGCAGGTGACCGGTCTGACCGCCGTACCGCCGTTATATATGCAGATCGTGCAGCTGCCGTGGCCGGAATCCATCGACTCGCACCTGCGTTACTTCGCCAGCACCGGCGGGCGCATGCCGCGTGTCACGCTGGATGCGCTGCGGGCGCGCGCGCCATCGGCCAGGCCTTTCCTCATGTACGGTCTGACCGAAGCCTTCCGTGCGACCTATCTGCCGCCCGAGCAGGTGGATGTGCGGCCGGATTCCATCGGGCGTGCCATTCCGAATGCCGAGGTTCTCGTGCTGCGGGAAGACGGTAGCCCGTGTGCGCCGGGGGAAGCAGGCGAGCTTGTACAGCGCGGTGCGCTGGTGGCGCAGGGTTACTGGAACGACGCCGCGCGCACGGCGGAGCGCTTCCGTCCTCTGCCGCCGACTTCGGGCGTGCGACCGTCCGGTCTGATGCGGGAGGAAGTCGCCGTGTTTTCGGGCGATACGGTGCGCATGGACGAGGACGGCTTCCTTTACTTCGTGGGTCGTCGCGACGACATGATCAAGACGTCCGGATACCGCGTCAGTCCGACCGAGATCGAAGAGTCGCTGCTGATGACTGGCTGCGTTTCGGAATGCGTCGCGTTCGGTATCGAAGACGCCGAACGTGGACAGGTCATCGCAGTTGCGTTGTACCTTGCTGGCGCGCCGGATGTGGACGCGCTGCGCGCGCTGTGCCGCACGCAGCTGCCCGCCTACCAGGTGCCGGCCCATTTCATCGTGTTCGACGACACCTTGCCCCGCAATCCGAACGGCAAGCTGGACCGGACCGCCATCGAGGCGGAGTCTCGTTGCCGCCTGAATCTTCCAGCAGGACGCGAATCGTGACCGTTACGCCCGAGCAAGCCGCACCCTATTCGCCGGCAGACGATTTTTCCAGCGCTGACGGCGAATTGCTGATCAATGGCCTGAAGGTGTCCCGGGTTGCCGCGATGGCGGGGCGTACCCCCTTCTACGCCTACGATCGAAGCCGGATCGAGGCGCGGGTGGAGCTGTTGCGCAGCCTGCTGCCTGCCGGGGTCCAGTTGCACTACGCCATGAAGGCCAATCCGATGCCGGCGTTGGTGGGATTCATGGCGCAGCGCGTCGACGGGCTTGATGTGGCATCAGGTGGCGAGCTGAGGGTTGCGCTGGACGCCGGCATGGCTCCGTCGCGCATCAGTTTTGCAGGCCCCGGAAAGAGCGCGGACGAATTGCGTCAGGCGCTGGCGGCAGGCGTGCTGCTCAACGTGGAGTCGGCGCGCGAGGTTGAATTGCTGGCCAGTTTGTCCGGAGAATCCGGCTGGCCGGCACGCGTGGCCGTGCGCATCAACCCGGATTTCGAAATGCGTGCTTCAGGCATGCGCATGGGCGGTGGTGCCAAGCCCTTCGGTGTCGATGCCGAAGCGGTGCCCGCGCTGCTCAGACGCATCGGCGCGCTTGGCCTCGCGTTCGAAGGCTTTCATCTGTACGCCGGATCGCAGAATCTGAATGCCGATTCTCTGATCGACATGCAGCGGCGCAGTTTCGACTTGATGCTGCGCCTGGCGGAGGATGCGCCCGCGATGCCAAAGATACTGAATCTGGGTGGCGGATTCGGCATTCCCTACTTCCGAAACGACCGTCCGCTTGCCCTCGAACCCGTATGTGAAGCGCTTGCACGCATTGTCGATGACGTACCGACGAAGCTTCCGGGGGCCGAGCTCGTGCTCGAACTCGGACGCTATCTGGTCGGAGAAGCCGGTGTCTTCATATGCAAGGTGATCGACTGCAAGGTATCCCGTAGCCAGAGATTCGTCGTGGTTGATGGCGGCATGCATCATCACCTCGCGGCCGCGGGGCTTTTCGGCCAGGTCATACGCCGCAATTATCCGGTGGTCGCGGCAAACCGGATCGGTGCGCCTTCGAACGGGCAGGTCAATGTGGTCGGCCCGCTGTGCACGCCGCTGGACGTCCTGGCAGACAAGGTCGAGCTGACCGAAGTACAGCCCGGCGACCTTATAGCCGTATTTCAATCGGGTGCCTACGGCTTCAGTTCCAGCCCTACAGCCTTCCTCGGGCACCCCGAGCCCGCCCAACTGCTTGTTTGAAGTCCGTCAGCGACACGTGAGAGCGGCCTTGCGGGGCCCCATTTCTGTGGAGTTTTGTGTCTTGAGACATTGGGAAGCACGCTGAAACGGCGTCGCAACGTGCTTCAGTTATCACATCCCCTTGGTGCGGCTTCCTCTTGTGATGGTATTCACGCTCAAAAGGCCCGGCCACACATATCGTTCGCGCTCCACCGCTCAAGGCGTCGTTACCGGCAACCCGTTGCATGACACGACGCGAATCAATATGAGCAGCTCGAAAAGGGGTCTACCGTGGTCAGGTTGTTCAGTCACTATGTTCCGTCCGTAACGCTCATGAGACTTGTTGCCGAAGCCCTGGTGCTGTTGATTGCCGGTTTCGGCGCGGCGTGGATCAGCGCACCGGGGAGCGTTCAGTCGCTGCTGCCGGCGCTGGTGCCGGCTGCGGTCTTTGCTGCCGTGATGACCGTGCTGATGAGCACGCTCGGCCTTTATCAGCGCGAACAACCGCGCAACCTGTCGGAACTGGTCGGACGCGTGCTGTTTGCCTTCCTGCTGGGTCTTCCGGTGGCCTACATGGTGTTCCGCCTGATGCCGCAGGGCAGCATGGCCATGCCGGCGCTCGACATTTCGCTGTGCCTCGGCTTCGGCGGCATCCTGTTGCTGCGCGCGGCGTCCTTCGTGCAGGCCGACGGCGCAGGCATGTTTACCCGCCGTATCCTGGTCGTTGGTACGGGTTCCGAGGCGGCGTCGGTGTGGGCAAGCGTGTCGACGTCGGCCAGTGCGACGCACACCATTGTCGGCTTCGTGTCGGTCGGGGCCGACACCTCGGTGGAAGTACCGAGTGCGATGGTCATGCCCGAAGGCAGTTGCGTGATGCAGCTGGCCCGGGATCACCGCGCAAATGAAATCGTGGTCGCGGTGCGCGAGCGCCGGGGCGGTGTGCTGCCGCTGCGCGAACTGCTGGATTGCAAACTGGCTGGCGTGACGGTCAACGACCTGTCGAGTTTCTTCGAGCGGATGCGCGGTCAGGTGCGCCTCGATTCGCTGCGCGCCAGCTGGCTGATCTACGGTGACGGCTTCCGCCAGGGCGTCGGCCGGACGGTCGTCAAGCGGCTGTTCGATGTGCTCGCAGCGTCGGTGCTGCTGGTTGTCACGGCGCCGGTGATGTTGCTGGCCGCCATCGCGATTGCGCTGGAATCCGGTTTTCCGGTCATCTATCGGCAGGAGCGTGTCGGCCAGGGTGGCCGTACGTTCAAGGTACTGAAGTTCCGCAGCATGCGCCTCGATGCCGAAGCGGACGGCAAGCCGCGCTGGGCGAGCAACAGCGATGACCGCATCACCCGCGTCGGTCACTTCATCCGCAAGACGCGCATCGACGAACTGCCGCAGATCTTCAATGTGCTGCACGGTGACATGAGCTTCGTTGGCCCGCGTCCCGAGCGTCCCTACTTCGTCGATCAGCTGACTGACCAGATTCCGTTCTACGCCGCACGTCACTCGGTCAAGCCGGGCATCACCGGCTGGGCCCAGGTCCGCTACGCGTATGGTGCCTCGGTGGACGACGCGGTACAGAAGCTGCAGTACGACCTGTATTACGTCAAGAACCACACCCTGTTCCTCGATGTGCTGGTGCTGCTGCAGACGGTGCGCGTCGTGCTCACCGGCGACGGCGCGCGCTGAACCGGCGCGACACATCGCCAGGCGCGCGGCAAGGCGCGTCCGGTGACGCGCCTGCGGTGACGATCCCTCGGCCGGCGGGCACAATGCAGCGGTTACCCCTTACGCTACCGGCCCGTCGATGGAATCCTTCCCTGTAACGTTCGCGCTGTACGCCTATGGCGTGGCAGCGGTCGGTTTCGCCTTGTTCGGACTGCAGCTGATCATGGGCGCGCGTCAATCGCCGCGCGCCCGTCTGTTGTCCGTCTGCATGCTGTCGGGTGCTGCGTGGTGCACGCTTGCAGCCCTGAGCGTGCTGAATGGCCATCCGGTACTGCGTACGCTGGTCTATGCGGCGGATGCGCTGCATACACTTCTTTTCCTGCTTTTCCTCGCGGCCTGCGTCATCGATCCTGAAGGCCGCCGGCCGTTACCGACGCTGCTCAAGCGGCGGTCCTGGCTGATCCGTTTCGTACTGATTTCCGTGTTGCCTTGCGGCGTGGGCTACGTCGCGCTGTCGTGGCTGGTGCCGACCGGTGTGGCATCGGTGATGTGGCTGATGGCATGCGGACTCGGACTGAGTCTGCTCGGCGCGGTGATGATCGAACAGTTCTACCGCAACACCCCGCAGCAGTGGCGCTGGGGCATCAAGCCGATGACGCTGGGGCTCGCGTTCTCGATCACCTTCGATCTCTATTTCTTCTCCGAATCGCTGATGTTCAGGCAGCAGGACTCGACGCTGTGGGCGTCCCGCGGCCTGGTGCATGCACTCGCGATTCCGCTGTTCGCCGTGTCTTCAGCCCGCGTCAGCGAGTGGTCGATCCGGCTGAATGTGTCGCGCGACGCGGTGTTCCACACCTCGGCACTGGTCATATCGGGCGGCGCGCTGCTGATCATCGCGCTGGCGGGTTACTACGTGCGCTACTTCGGGGGCGAGTGGGGCCAGGCCTTGCAGACGGTCGTGCTGGCGGCCGGAGCGCTGGGGTTTCTCGCTTCGATCGCCTCCGGCAGCGTGCGGGCCTGGCTGCGTGTATTCATCAACAAGCACTTCTTCAGCCTGCGCTACGACTACCGTGCCGAATGGCTGAAGCTGGCCGATACCCTGTACAGCGCATCCAGCGTCGATGCACTCCGGCAGGCCTCGATCCGCGTCATGGCCGATTTGGTCGAAAGTCCGGGCGGCATGCTGTGGTTGCGCAGCGAAGCGGGTCATTACGCACCCGCGGCGCGTCTGAACGTGCCCATGATCGATGCGCGGGAGCCGGCCGACAGCCCGTTGATCCAGCTGCTGCTCGGCAAGATGTGGGTGATCAACGTGGAAGAGCATCGCTCGCGCCCCGGAGTTTACGGCAATCTGAGGCTGCCTGCGTGGGTCGCGCAGACGCCCGACGTCTGGCTCATCTGCCCGCTCGGCAGCGAGGACATGCCGCTCGGCTTCGTCGTGCTGTGCCGTCCGCGCGCGCTGCTGGATCTGAATTGGGAAGTGCGCGATCTGTTGAAGACGGCCGGGCGCCAGGTGGCGGGCGTGCTCAATCAGACCCAGACCATGGAGGCGCTGATCGAGGCGAAGAAGTTCGAAGCCTTCTCCAAGATGAGCGCGTTCGTGGTGCACGACCTGAAAAACCTCATCGCCCAGCTGTCCCTGCTGCTGCGCAATGCGAAAAAGCATCACGACAACCCCGAGTTCCAGCAGGACATGATGGACACCATCGAACATGCCGTCGGTCGCATGAACGGCATGCTGCTGCAGTTGCGTTCCGGCACCCAGCCGATCGAGCAGGCTTCACCGGTCGAACTGACGCCGCTGCTCGAGCGACTGCATCGTGCCCGGGCGCGCAGCGGCTGCGACCTGGAACTCGATGCGGAAAGCGGCCTGATGGTGCGCGCCCATGAAGATCGTATAGAGCGGGTTGTGGGGCATCTTGTGCAGAATGCACTGGATGCCACGCCGCAAAACGGTAAAGTCAGTATCCGTGCGCGCCGCATTGAAGCGGGGGTTGTGATCGAGGTCGAAGACTCTGGTTGCGGCATGACCGAAGAGTTCATGCGCGAGCGGTTGTTCAAGCCCTTCCAGTCGACCAAGGCGAACGGGATGGGTATCGGCGCATACGAAAGTTTCCGCTATGTCCACGATCTGGGCGGGCGGATAGAAGTGACCAGCGAGCCGGGTCGGGGCAGTCTGTTCCGGCTCGTTTTTCCTCTGCAGGCGGCTGAGGCAGCCGTTGCTTGACCGGGAGTGACATGGCAGACAAGGGGCGGACACTGTTGATCGTCGAAGATGATCCGGCGCTGCAGAAGCAGATGCGCTGGAGTTTCGACGACTACGAAGTCGTACTGGCCAGCGACCGCGAATCCGCGCTGGCGCAGATCAGGCGCCACGAACCTTCCGTGATCACCATGGACCTCGGGTTGCCGCCAGCGCCCGACGACGTGACCGAAGGCATGGCGCTGCTCGGCGAAATCATGGCGCTGGCGCCGCAGTCCAAGGTCATCGTGCTGACCGGGCAGAACGACCGTGCCAACGCGCTGCGGGCGATAGGCATGGGTGCCTACGATTTCTACGCCAAGCCGTTCGAGCCCGACATGCTCGCGCTGCTGATCGAGCGAGCATTCAGGCTGCACGACCTGCAGTCGGAAAACATCCGTCTGGCCAACCAGCACCTGGGTGTCGAAGGGCGGTTCATCACGCGCGATGCGGACATGCTGCGCGTGCTGCGGACGATCGAAAAGGTATCGGCGACGCGCGCCACCGTGCTGCTGCTTGGCGAAAGCGGGACCGGCAAGGAAGTGCTGGCGAAGACCCTGCACGACCGCTCGGATCGGGCGAACGAGCGCTTCGTTGCGATCAACTGCGCGGCCATCCCCGACAACCTGCTCGAAAGCGAACTGTTCGGCTACGAGAAGGGTGCATTCACCGGCGCCACCAAGCAGACTCCCGGCAAGATCGAGGTCGCCAACAAGGGCACGCTGTTCCTCGACGAAATCGGTGACCTGCCCGGCGCGTTGCAGGCCAAGCTGCTGCGCTTCCTGCAGGAACGCGTCATCGAACGCCTGGGCGGCCGCGACGAGATTCCGATCGACGTGCGCGTGGTCTGTGCCACGCACCAGGACCTGCAGGCCCTGATCGGTGAAGCGCGTTTCCGTGAGGATCTGTATTACCGCCTGGCCGAAATCGTCGTCACGATTCCGCCGCTGCGCGCACGCGAAGGCGACGCCGCGTTGCTTGCGCACTCCTTTGCAAAGCGGTTTTCCGGCGAGCAGGGGCGCAGCGCGCTGACGCTGTCCCGCGAGGCGGTTGCTGCGATCGAGGCGCACAAATGGCCCGGCAATGTGCGCGAACTCGAGAACTGCATCAAGCGGGCGACCATCATGGCCGATGGCAGCCAGATCACGGCGGCCGATCTCGGGTTGAAGCCGGCCGATCAGGAGGACGGTTTTTTCAATCTGAGGCAGATCCGCGAGGAGGCTGAACGACGCGCTGTCGTCAGCGTGCTTGCGCGGGTGGATGGAAACATGGTGAAGGCGGCCGAAGTGCTCGGCGTCAGCCGCCCGACCCTGTATGACTTGATGAACCGTTTCGGTTTGCGCTGAATGCGCGAGGAGTTCTTGTGCTGAATCGATTTCCATTTCAGGAGCGACTATCGCTGAGCCGTCTGGCGGCCGCACTGTGCTGCGCCGCCTTGCTTGCCGCCTGCGACAGGACTCTGCCGCCTTCCGAACTCGTGGCCGAGGCGCGCGCAGCCATAGCGCGCGACGATTACCAGACGGCGTCCATCCAATTGAAGAACGCGTTGCAGCAGGATGCCAGCAACGCCAACGCGCGCTATGAACTCGGCAGAGTCCATCTGAAGCTCGGCGATTTTCCGTCGGCGATCAAGGAGCTGGAAAAGGCGCTTGAACTGAACCACGACGTGGGTGACGTTGTGCCGAAGCTGGCGCGGGTCCTGGTCGAAATAGGCAATTTTGAGGGGGCGATTTCGCGGTTTTCGTCCGCCAGCATGCCGACGCCCGAAGCTGAGGCGGATCTGAAAGCCGCGCTGGGTTATGCGTACATGGCATTGTGGAACAACGAAGGCGCGCTTAAAGCTTTTGACGCCGCGATTGCGATTGATTCACAGCATGCATATGCCAAAACTGGCAGGGCGCGTCTTGCCGCTGTCACTGGGGATATGGAAGGTGCCCAGCGCATGCTCGACAGCGTTCTGGCGTCAGGCTCAGCGGATGAAAATGCATGGTTTCTCGCTGCCGAGCTGAAAGACGCTACGGGCGATTCCGAGGCGGCACTTGCAGCTTATCGAAAGGTGTACGAGATCAAGCCGGACAATCGGCGCGCCCGGTATGTCGTCGTTTCCGCGCTTGTCAATCAGGGCAAGCTCGAACAGGCACGGGCTGAAAATGCGGCGTTCAGGAAAGCGGTTCCCAAGGCGCTCGAAGTGTCCTATCTCGAAGGCCTTCTGCTCATCAAGGAACGCAATTTCCCCGAGGCGCGAAAAGTCCTGAACGAGCTGCTGGCGATTGCGCCGAACTATCTGCCGGCGCTTGGATTGGCTGCGTGGGTTGAATTCGAGCTCAAGTCGTATGTCATCGCTGTACAGCATTGTGAAAAGATGTCGGCTGCAGGCGCAGATTCGCTGTTCATCCGCAAGATACTGATCGGCTCATATCTGAAGACCGGTCGGGTCGAAAAGGCGCAGCAAACGCTTGAACCGCTGCTTCAGAAATTGCCGGACAATTCTGAAGTGCAGGCACTTGCCGGCCAGGTGTTTCTGGCTGCCGGAGATACTGCGAAGGCCGAAAAGGCGTTTTCAGCTGTGGTACGGCTTCAACCCGAAGATGGAGCAGCCCAGTCGAGGCTGGGTCTCAGCCGTCTTGCTGCCGGTGATCGTAGCGGAGGCATTGCGGCACTCGAAAAGGCGGTGCGCCTCGAAACGGACGACACGCGTTCGGATGTTTTGCTGATCGTAGCGCATTTGCGAAACAGGGATGCGGATAAGGCTCTTCTGGCGATCGATGCTCTGGAGAAGAAAAAGCCCGGCGACCCGGGAACGCTCAATCTGCGCGGCACGGCGCATTTGGTCAAGATGGAGATGGACGCGGCGCGTAGCAGCTTTGCGAAGGCGCTAGAGATTGAGCCGGCCTTCTTTCCCGCGGCCTCCAATCTTGCACGCATGGATTTGCTGCAGGAGAGGCCCGATGCTGCAGAGTCGCGCTTCCGCGGCGTGCTGGACAAGTCGCCTGAACACGCGGATGCGTTATTGGCTCTCGCCGGTTTGAAAGCGCGGACGAAGGCCGGTACGCCTGAGGCCCAGAAATTGATTGAAAAGGCGGTCGCCGGTAACCCGAAGCTCGTGGCTCCGCGTGTTGCATTGGTTCAGCTGCACAGTGCCAGTGGCGAAAAAACCAAGGCGCTTGCTGCGGCCAATGACGCAGCGCTCGCGTTTCCTGACGATGCGCAGGTGCTTGAATTGCTTGCGTCAGCTCAGGCATTGGCCGGTCAGACCGATGCCGCTATTGCGTCCCGTGAAAAGCTGGTCGCTCAGTCACCTTCGAGTGCACAACCATTGCTGAGATTGGCGGCCACGCAGATGACCGCGAAACGCGAGTCGGAGGCCATCCAGAATGTGCGCAAGGCGTTGTCGCTTGAGCCGGAGCTGATGGATGCCCACAACATGCTGATTTCGATTCATCTAAGTCGCAACGAACTCGATGATGCATTGAGGGTCACGAAGGATATACAGAAGCAGAAGCCGAAACTGGCCCTGGGCTATGCCATGGAAGGCGACCTGCTGGCGAACTCGGGCAGGTTTGAGGCGGCGGTGAGCCCTTACCGCGAGGCGCTGTCGCGCGAGCGGGGAGCTGCCAACGTCATGCGGCTGCACGCGGCGCTCAGCCGCTCACCTAACGGTGCAGATGCTGCGGGCCGTTTGGTCGATGACTGGGTGAAAGAGAAACCCGCCGACAATATAGTGCTCTCTTACCTTGCCGAGCGTGCGCTGTCCCAGAAGCGTTACGACGAGGCATGGCGGCGATATGAGGCGATCCTCAAGCGCACGCCGAAAGACCCGATAGTGCTCAATAACCTTGCCTGGCTGGCGGCGGAACGAAAAGACAGCAGGGCACTGGACTACGCAAAACAGGCGCTGGATGCAGCGCCCAACAATCCGGCGGTACTCGATACCTATGGCGCGATCCTGTTTGATTCGGGCAGGACGGAAGAGGGGCTGAGCATGTTGCGAAAGGCAGTAGGTGCGGCGCCTGCTGCGCATGAACTGCGTTTCAACCTTGCGGCGCGTCTGGTCAGGGCAGGAATGAGGGCGGATGCGCGCAAGGAACTTGAAGTGCTCGCGGCCTTGGGCAAGGACTACGGGCGCGCAGCGGAAGTTGCCGAGCTGATGAAAAAACTTTGATCTGGCATTGGGGAATAGCGCGATGACGACAGTTGCAGTGATTGGTCTGGGCTATGTGGGATTGCCGCTGGCAGTCGAGTTCGGAAAGAAGATGCCGACCATCGGCGTGGACATGTCGGCCGCCAAGATTGCGGCCTACCGGGAATTCTATGATCCGACCGGCGAGGTCAGTCCGGAGGACCTGCGGGCTGCGACGCAGCTGACGGTGAGTACCGACGGGGCTGCACTGAAGGATGCTGACTTCATCATCGTTGCCGTGCCGACGCCGGTCGACGAAGCGCACCAGCCTGATTTCTCGCCGCTGGTGGGTGCCTCGGAAACCTGCGGTCGCCACATGAAGCGCGGCGCCACCGTGGTATTCGAATCGACCGTCTATCCGGGGGCGACGGAGGAAATGTGCATTCCGGTCATCGAGAAGTTTTCCGGTTTGAAGTGGCCGCAGGATTTCAATGTCGGCTATTCGCCCGAGCGCATCAACCCGGGTGACAAGGAACGCACGGTCACCAAGATCGTCAAGGTGGTGTCGGGCGACAGTCCGGAAACGCTGCGCAAGGTGTCGGATCTCTACAAGAGCGTCATCACCGCCGGCGTGTATGAAGCATCGAGCATCAAGGTGGCCGAAGCCGCCAAGGTGATCGAGAACACGCAGCGCGACCTCAACATTGCCTTCGTGAACGAGCTGGCCATCATTTTCGGCAAGATGGGCATCGATACCGAAGAGGTGCTGCGTGCCGCCGGAACCAAGTGGAATTTCCTGCCCTTCCGTCCGGGTCTGGTCGGCGGTCACTGCATCGGCGTCGATCCGTATTACCTGACGCACAAGGCCGACATGCTGGGCTATCACCCGCAGGTCATTCTGGCCGGCCGTCGCATCAACGACGGCATGGGCAAATATGTCGCCGAACAGACGGTAAAGCAACTCATCCGCAGCGGTGCGTCGGTCAAGGGCGCCAGGGCGCTGGTGCTCGGCCTGACCTTCAAGGAGAACTGTCCCGACCTGCGCAATTCGCGCGTGATCGACGTGATCCGCGAACTCGAAACCTACGGCATAGAAGTGCTCGTGCACGATCCGGTCGCAGAAACGAAGGAAGCCGAACACGAGTATGGCGTGTCGCTGAAGTCGTGGGACGATCTGCCGAAGGTCGAGGCCATCGTGGCCGCCGTGTCTCACAAGGAATTTGCAGCCCGCCCGCTGAGCGATTTCGTGTCCAAGCTGAAGCCGGGTGGCATCGTTGCCGACATCAAGTGCCAGTTCGATGCCGAGGCGCTGCGTGCGCAGGGCGTCGCGGTCTGGCGTCTGTGAGTCCGGCGTGACGCGGTTGTCCGCACTCCCTGCAGGCGTTGTCGCAGCGCTGGCGGCACGGCCACGCCGCTGGCTGGTGACCGGCGCCGCCGGCTTCATCGGTTCGCATCTGGTCGAAGTGCTGCTGCAGGCCGATCAGCAGGTGGTTGCGCTCGACAACTTCTCGACCGGTCACCAGCGCAACCTCGACGAGGTCACGGCCGGCGTAACGGCTGCGCAACGTTCCCGGCTCGAGTTCGTGCGCGGCGACATCCGTGATCTGGCCACCTGTGCGTCGGTCTGCGCCGGTGTCGATGTCGTGCTGCATCAGGCCGCGCTCGGTTCGGTGCCGCGATCGCTGGCCGATCCGCTGGCGACGCACGATTCGAATATCAATGGCTTCCTGAACATGCTCGTGGCGGCGCGCGATGCCGGCGTGTCACGCTTTGTCTATGCGGCGTCCAGTTCCACCTACGGCGATTCGCCGACGCTGCCGAAAGTGGAGGACGTCATCGGCCGGCCGCTGTCGCCGTATGCCGTCACCAAGTACGTGAACGAGCTGTATGCGGATGTGTTCGGCCGCTGCTACGGCCTGCAATGCGTTGGTCTGCGCTACTTCAACGTGTTCGGTGCGCGCCAGGACCCGGAGGGTGCCTACGCGGCGGTGATTCCGAAATGGGCGCGCGCACTGCTGCTGGGTGACATCGTGCGCATCAACGGCGACGGCGAAAGCAGCCGCGACTTCTGTTACATCGACAACACGGTGCAGGCCAACCTGCTCGCCGCGCTGACGACGCGCGCCGACGCGGTCAACACCGTCTACAACGTGGCGGCACATCGCCAGACCACGCTGAACCAGTTGTTCGACGCCATGCGCGCAGAGCTCGTTGCTCGCTTTCCCGACGTTGTAAAGGCGCAGGCGCAGCATCAGGACTTCCGCGCCGGTGACGTGCGTCATTCGCTGGCCGACATCGGCCGCGCGAAGACGCTGCTGGGCTATGTGCCCAGTCACGACGTGACTCGCGGTCTGGCCGAAGCGATGGACTGGTACATCGCGCGCTTTGCGCCCGTTGCGACGGCCTGATCATGAGTGCCCGGGCGCGTCGCAACTTTTCATTTGCCATCGCGCTGTGCGCGGCGGTACCCGCGTTCGCACTCGAACCTGAGGCCGCCGCGCGCGCGCTGCTGGCTGAGGCACGCCTGTTCGAACACGGCGAAGGCGTCAGTCGTGATCCGGCGCGCGCGGCAGCCCTTTACTGCCAGGCGTCCAAGCTCGGTGAAGCGGAGGCGCAGTTCAATCTGGCCTGGATGTACGCCAACGGCCGCGGGGTCGAGCGCGACGATGCGCTGGCCGCCACCTTCTTCGACCTCGCCGCGCGGCAAGGGCACGAACACGCGCAGCGCATGCTGCGCTTCACCGGTGAGCCGACGCGCGAGTTGCCCGACTGCATGCGCGACCCTCCGGAGCCCGAGCCGGTTGCGATCGCAGGCATAGCCCCCGATCTCGAAGCCGCCTTCGGTACCACGCCGGACCGGCGAAAGGTGATCGAAATCGTGCGCGAACTGGCGCCGACCTTCGACATCGACCCACATCTGGTCCTGGCGGTCATCGGCATCGAGTCGAATTTCAACCCGAAGGCGAGATCGCCGAAGAACGCCCAGGGCTTGATGCAGCTGATCCCGGAAACCGCGCAGCGCTTCAATGTTCGCGATGCCTACGATCCGGTGCAGAACATCCGCGGCGGGCTGGCCTATCTGCGCTGGCTGCTGGCCTACTTCGAAGGTGATGTCGAGCTGGCGACCGCCGGCTACAACGCGGGCGAAGGTGCGGTCGACCGCTACAAGGGCGTGCCGCCATATCGTGAAACGCGCGAATACGTGAAGCGCATCCGCAGCCTGTTCAACAAGCCGGACCATCCCTACGATCATCGCGTCACCACGCCATCGCCAGCGTTGCCGAAGATCGTGTCACGCCGTGGCTGACGCCCGGCGCCGTCTCGCCTGCGCAGCGCTGCTGTCGGCTCCGCTGCTGGTGCATGCCGCATTGCGCGAGGCCATCGTCCGCATCAAGCCGTCCATTGTCGTCGTCGGCACGCTGATGCGTTCGCGAGCACCTGCCTTCGAGTTGAAGGGCACAGGTTTCGTCGTCGGCAACGGCACGCTTGTCGCGACCAATGCGCACGTGGCCAGCGTGAAGCTCGACGACGAAAAGTTCGAAGTCCTGTCGGTGCTGGCGCAGGTCGATGGCAAACCGCAGATACGCGAGGCGCGCATCGTGGCTTCCAGCCCCGAGCATGACCTCGCGCTGCTGCTGATCCAGGGCGCGCCTTTGCCGGCGCTTGCACTGGGTGATTCGGCGCGGGTGGCCGAAGGCCAGTCGATCGCCTTTACCGGCTTCCCGATTGGCAGCGTGCTGGGCTTCACCCCGGTCACCCATCGCGGCATCGTGTCGGCCATCACCCCCATCGTGATTCCGGTCGACAATGTGAGCCAGCTGAATGCGCCCAACCGCAACCGGCTGGCGCGCGGCAGCTTCCCGGTGTTCCAGCTTGATGCCACTGCCTATCCGGGCAACAGTGGCAGCCCGGTATTCGATCCTGACACCGGCGAGGTGATCGGAATCATCAACATGGTGCTGGTCAAGGCCGGCAAGGAAAGCGTGCTGTCGCAACCGAGCGGAATCACCTATGCCATCCCGGCGTCGCATCTCGCTGCCATGATTGCCGCGCAGCGCTAGGGTCTGCCGACACCAAGTGCGGTCCGCGTTTGATGTCGGCAGACGTCACACGGTGGCCGGTCTGGTGCTGCGACGGCCGCTGTTATAATGTGCGCGCCTGACGGTGTCGTCCCGACCCATCGGCAATCACGCAGGCGTCGCTCCCCGTACATGTCCCTGTTCGCGCTTGGTCTCAATCACCACACCGCACCCCTGGCGGTGCGCGAGCGCATGACCTTCCTGCCGGAAGCACTGCCGGACGCGCTGGGCGAACTCACCCGCGGCCGGCCGGTGCAGGAAGCCGCGATACTGTCGACCTGCAATCGTACCGAGCTCTACTGCGCGACCAACGACCCCGACAGCGCACTGGACTGGATGGCGGAGTACCACCGCATCGCGCCGTCCGACATCGCACCCTACGTATACAGGCTGGAGCAGCCCCAGGCGGTACGCCATGCCTTCCGCGTGGCGAGCGGTCTCGATTCGATGGTGCTCGGCGAGCCGCAGATCCTCGGCCAGATGAAACAGGCAGTGCGCGTCGCCGAAGACGCGGGCACGCTGGGGGCGCTGCTGCACAAGCTGTTCCAGCGCAGCTTTGCAGTGGCCAAGGAAGTGCGCTCGACGACCGCGATCGGCGCCAACATCGTGTCGATGGCTGCGGCCGCCGTTCATCTGTCGGAACGCATTTTCGGCAGCCTGTCGTCGCAGCGCGTGCTGTGCATCGGCGCCGGCGAAATGATGGAACTGTGTGCCGCCCACTTCGCGGGCTGTACGCCGCGCAGCATGGTGATCGCCAATCGCACGATCGAACGCGCGCAGGCGCTGGCGCAACGCTTCACCCGGGCCGACCTGATGGTGGCCGCGGTGAAGCTCGACGAGATCGGCGAACGGCTGTCCGAGTTCGACATCGTGCTGTCCTGTACGGCCAGTCCGCTGCCCATCATCGGTCTCGGTCTGGTGGAACGTGCGCTGAAGGCGCGCAAGTACCGTCCCATCGTCATGGTCGATCTGGCGGTGCCGCGCGACATTGAAGGCGAGGTCGGCAAGCTCAACGACGTGTTCCTCTACACTGTCGACGATCTCGCGCAGATCGTCGATTCGGGCCTCGAATCGCGGCAGGCGGCAGTGGTGGAGGCGCAGGGCATCATCGATGCGCGGGTCGCCAACTTCCTGCAGTGGGTGCAGGCTCGCGAAGCGGTGCCGGCCATCCGTGCGCTGCGCGGTCACGCCGAAGACATGCGCATGCTGGAACTGGAACGCGCACTGCGTGCCCTGACCCGCGGCGAAGCGCCGGACCGCGTACTCGACACGCTGTCGCGCAACCTCACGAACAAGCTGATGCACGGCCCGACCCGCCTGCTCAACGAAGCGCCCTCGGAAGCACGCGGCCAGATCGAGGATCTGGTGCAACGCCTATACCCGCTGCACGACCGCGAAGGCTAGCGGCGCCCGCCGTCTCTCCTTTCCGCCGGCTTAACCGGCGCCCAGATACTTTTCCGAACACCCCGCATGAAACCGCGCATCGCCGACAAGCTCGAACATCTGTCGCAACGTCTGGCCGACCTCGACGCCGCGCTGTCCGATCCCGACGTGACGTCGGACATCGACCGCTACCGCCGCTTCACCTGTGAACATGCGGAACTGACGCCGGTGATCGCGCTGTACCAGGCCTGGTGCAAGGCGCGTGACGACGGCGAGGCGGCGCGCGCCCTGCTGACCGATCCCGACATGAAGGAACTGGCCCAGGCGGAAATCGACCAGTCCGCCAGCGACATGGCACGGCTCGAAGCCGACCTGCAGCGCGCCCTGCTGCCGAAGGATCCGGACGACGGCCGCAACGTGTTCCTGGAAATCCGCGCCGGCACCGGCGGCGACGAATCGGCACTGTTCGCGGCCGACCTGTTCCGCATGTATTCGCGCCACGCCGAACGCTGCCGCTGGAAGGTGGAGGTCGTATCGGCGAGCGAATCCGACCTCGGCGGTTACCGCGAAATCATCGCGCGTGTGGCCGGCGACGGCGTCTATTCGCGGCTCAAGTTCGAATCGGGCGGCCACCGGGTGCAGCGCGTGCCGGTCACCGAAACGCAGGGCCGCATCCACACCTCCGCGTGCACGGTGGCCGTGATGGCCGAGGTGGATCAAGTGGCGGAGATCGACATCAACCCGGCCGACCTGCGCATCGACACCTTCCGTGCGTCGGGTGCCGGCGGTCAGCACATCAACAAGACCGATTCGGCGGTGCGCATCACCCACGTGCCGACCGGCATCGTCGTCGAATGTCAGGACGACCGCAGCCAGCATCGCAACAAGGCGCAGGCGATGGCGGTGCTCGCCGCGCGCATCCGCGACGCGCAGGTGCGCGCGCGCGACAGCCAGATCGCCTCGACGCGCAAGAGCCTGGTCGGCAGCGGAGACCGTTCGGAGCGCATCCGTACCTACAATTTTCCGCAGGGTCGCATCACCGACCACCGCATCAACCTGACGCTGTACAAGATCGACGCCATCATGGACGGCGATCTGACCGAACTGCTCGACGCACTGGCGCACGAGCACCAGGCCGAACAGCTTGCGCAACTGGCGGAGGAAGGCGCGTGAAGGCTCTTTTTCCGCGTCGTGCCGGGTAACGGGTTCCGATGACGCTGGACGACTGGTTGCGCAGCGCCCGTAGCCGCATCGACGGGCGGGATGCGCAGGTGCTGGCCGCGCATGCGCTGGGCTGTGACCGCGCCGGGCTGATCGCGCGTGGCCGCGAGAAGCTGGCGGAACCTTCGGTTGTCGCGCTCGATGCGCTGCTCGAACGGCGTGCAGCGGGCGAACCGGTGGCCTATCTGGTCGGTCGGCGCGAGTTCTTCGGGCTCGACCTTGCGGTTGCCCCCGGCGTCCTGATTCCGAGGCCGGACACCGAATTGCTGGTCGAACTGGCGCTGGAACGCATCCGCGACCTGGATGCGCCACGTGTGCTCGACGCGGGAACCGGTTCCGGAGCGATCGCGCTGGCCATCAAGGCGAACTGCCCGCAGGCGCAGGTGACGGCGCTCGACCGGTCGGACATCGCGCTGCAGATCGCGCGCGCCAATGCACAGCGACTGGGCCTTGAAATCGGCTTCATCGCCTCGAATTGGCTCGATGGCGTGACCGGGCACGAATTCGATTGCATCGTGTCGAATCCGCCGTACATTCGTCCTGGCGACGCGCACCTTGCGCAGGGTGACTTGCGCTTCGAACCCGAAGCGGCGCTCGTCGGCGGAACTGACGGGCTGGATGACCTGCGCCGCCTGTGCGGCAGCGCGCCTGAAAGCATCGCGCCCGGGGGCTGGTTGCTGTGCGAGCATGGCCATGATCAGGCACCGGCGGTGCGTGCGTTGATGCGCTGTGCCGGGCTGGCAGATGTAAGCTCGTGGCGTGACCTCGCCGGCATCGAACGCGTCACCGGCGGCGCGATGGGCCGGTAAACTGCGCAGATGCGCGGATCGATTCACGCAGGCGGATGGATGTGTCGCTTCATCCGGGCCGATTTCGCCCTGTCTGCGTCATGCGCGGCAGGGCTTTGACTTGAACCATCGAAAGGAAACACCATGAGCGTCCAGGAACAGATCAAGGAAACCGTCACCAGCCACCCCGTGGTGCTGTTCATGAAGGGCACGCCGCAATTTCCGCAGTGCGGCTTTTCGGCCACGGTGATCCAGATACTGAAGCACGTCGGCGTGCAGAACCTGCACACGATCAATGTGCTCGAAGATGCGGAAATCCGTCAGGGCATCAAGGAATACGCCAACTGGCCGACCATTCCGCAACTCTATGTGCGCGGCGAATTCATCGGCGGCTGCGACATCGTCAAGGAAATGTTCCAGTCCGGCGAACTGCAGAAGGAGCTGGAAGGCACCTGAGGAAGGTACCTGGGGCAAAGGGCTGCAGGCGTCAGTCCTTCTGCAATCCGGTCACGACCGGCGCGCTCGCCCTGAGGTGGCAGAACAGTTCGAATCCGGCCACGGTCCGTGGCCGGATTCGGTATTGACGTGCCCCGCCTCGCCCAGGTCGACGAGGCGCGCAGCCCATCTGTCGGCCCAATACGCGGCCGACAGGCACTTCATCCATGGATCGTTCCGGCTCGCGGCCAGTACCGTCGGGAATGGAAATGGCGTGTCGGGAATGCGCGCCGTGATGCCGAACTTGTCAGGCCTCGCTGGTGCAACCAGCAGGGCGCCGGCAATCCGGTCCGCCAGCCTGCGGGCGGCGACCACAGACGCCAGGCAGCCAAAACTGTGCGCTAACAGCCACACCCGCCCTCGTCTGCGCGAAGATGGCCTGTTCGACCCGCGCTGACCAGAGGTCTATGTCGGGTCGGGCCCAGTCATCCTGCTCGACGCACTGCGCACAGATCAGCGCTTCGATCCAGCTCTGCCAGTGCGTAGGCCCGCTGCCGTTGAGTCCCGGTACGACAATTACCGGGTCCGCCCTTCCACTCACTTCCAGCTTCCTTGCCGTGACAAGCGGACCGCGGATCGGGCCGCCCCTTCATTGCCCGGGCGCGACGCCCGCAGTGGTCTTGCCGTTGCGCGCCAGTTCCGTTCCGGACTTCGTCAGGCTCACCATGTCACCCATGATGTGCGCAGCTTCGTCCAGCAATACGTCGCGCGCCGCCTTGCGTGACTTTTCTGCGGCCAGTTCCGCGCTCAGGCTGCGCTCGCCGGCCTGCAGTCCGTCGTCGCGCGGCAGCGCGGGACCGTCGTTGTCGGCATCGCCGACGCCTTTGATCTGCGAACGGGCCTTCAGCCGGGCTTCCTGCGCTTCACGTTCCTTGCGCCGCTCCTTTTCATTGAGCGATATTTCGGTGCGCTTGCGGATGGCTTCGACTTCGGCGATGTCTTCCAGCAGTTCACGGTAGCCGGCGTCGTTCGCCACCCGGGCACTGTGCCGCGTGGTCAGCGCCGGCAGCAGTTCGCGCGTGCTGCCCACCGGCTTGAAGTCAGCCGGTTCGATCTGCGTCCAGGGCAGCGCGTTGTCGTAGCTCGATTCGCCGAAGCGTTCGCGGTCGGCAAACGACGCGAGCGGGATGTCAGGGGTCACGCCGCGCAGTTGTGTCGTGCCGCCCGATACGCGGAAGAACTGGGCGACGGTCAGCTTCAGTTCGCCATAGGTCGGCTTTTCGCTCTTCGCCATTTCGTCCATGTCGAGCAGGGTCTGCACCGTGCCCTTGCCGAAGCTCTGTTCGCCGATGACGATGCCGCGACCGTAGTCCTGGATCGCCGAGGCGAAGATTTCCGACGCTGACGCCGACGCGCGGTTGATCAGCACGCCGACCGGGCCGTCCCAGGCAACGCCGGGGTCGCGGTCCTGCTCGATGCGGACCTGCCCCTTCGGATTGCGTTGCTGCACGACCGGCCCGCGATCAATGAACAGACCGGTCAGCCGCACCGATTCGTCGAGCGAACCGCCGCCGTTGTTGCGCAGGTCGATCAGCACCGCGCCGACATTCTCCGCCTTCAGCTCGGCCAGCAGCTTCGCCACATCGCGGCTGGCACTGCGGAAGTTCTCGTCGTTATTGTGACGGGCGTCGACGTCCTGATAGAAGGTGGGCAGCGTGATCACGCCGACCTTCTGCTTCACATCGCCACCGACCTCGATCACTGATTTGGCGGCGGCCTGCTTTTCCAGCTTGATGGTGTCGCGCACCAGCGTGATGCGCTTGTGTTTGCCGTCCGGACCGGCGTCCGCCGGCAGGACATCCAGGATCACCTTCGTGTCCTTGTTGCCGCGGATCAACTGCACGACATCATCTACCCGCCAGCCGAGCACATCGGCCATCGGCGCGTTTTCGTCCTTGGCCACGCCGGCAATGCGGTCGCCGATCGCGAGCTGCTCGGAGCGCGCGGCCGGGCCGCCCGGCACCAGTTCGCGGATGGTCACGTATTCGTCGCGCTCCTGCAGCACGGCGCCGATGCCGACGAGCGACAGCTTCATCGTGATCGCGAAGTCGGCCGACGCACGCGGGCCGAGATAGCTGGTATGGGGCTCGATCGATTCGGCGTAGGCATTCATGAACAGCTGGAACACGTCGTCGCTTTTCGAGCGCGCCGTGTGCGCCATGGCCTGCTCATAGCGCTTGGTCAGCGTGTCGCGGATCGCGGCGTCGTCCTTGCCGGCCAGCTTCAGGCGCAGCCAGTCGTTCTTCACCCGCTTGCGCCAGATTTCCTTCAGTTCCGCCTCCGAACTGGCCCAGGGCACATCGGTGCGCACATAGCGGTAGCTGTCCGGCTTGTTGAAATCGAAGCCGTTGGCCAGCAGTTCGCGCGCACCCGCCATGCGTTCGCGCACCCGCTGCGTGTAGCGTGTGAAGATCGCAAAGGGCGCGTCGAGCTTCTGCTGCAGGATGGCGTCGTCGAGCAGGGTGCGCACCGCGCCGAAGGTGTCGATGTCGGACTGCAGGAAATAGATGCGATCCGGGTCGAGCGTCTTCAGGTAGCGGTCGAAAATCCGGATCGACATCGCATCGTCGAGCGGTACGTTCTGATAATGAAAACGCGACAGCAATTCTGCGCTGGCCTGCGCCGCCAGCGCATGCGCCTCGACCGGCCGCAGCGGCGGCGCCATGGTCGCGGTTGTGGCTGCCTGCGCCGAAGTGGCCAGTGCAAATACCATCCAGAAGGTTTTCAGTTTCATCAGGTGTACTCCGGGGCGATGATCGAACAATGTCTGCAGACGTCCTCCACAGACCGCTGTTCAGGGCAAATCGTTCGGAAACTCTGGCAAAGACCCGCTTCCGATGCCAGCGCTGCCATGTTACCCACCGCTACGGCCGTGCGGGGCGGGCAGATGCCTCATCTGCCCTGATGCAATACAAAAGCCATGCTTCCCGCGCCTGTCGGGCTGATCAGCGCCTGAATTCAGTCATTGCCTGCGCAGGTCAAGTGTTTCGTTCGATCGCGGGAAGCAACAAGAACGCATGTGCTTTGCGAAAAACGGGACACGCCGCGCTGCACTGACGATGCTGACCGGTTTGCCGGCGGCTTTCTTCAGGTCGAATGGCATCATCCGGGGCTGGCTCATGCCACCTGGACCGCTTCCACCGTCCGCTGCCGCCCTCTTGCGCGAAGACTCTGCCATGCACCCGCTTTCCCGCCTTTTTTCGCACGCCCGCCAGTACCGCCGAGATGTGCGCATCGCCTCGCTCTATTCGGTGCTGAACAAGTTCTTCGATGTGCTGCCGGAAATCCTGATCGGCGTGGCGGTCGATGTCGTCGTGAACCAGAAGGCGTCCTTTCTCGCCGGGCTCGGCATCGTCGATCCGAAGGACCAGCTGGTGCTGCTGGCCATCCTGACGGTGCTGATCTGGGTCGGTGAATCGGCCTTCCAGTACCTGTACGACGTGCGCTGGCGCTCGCTTGCACAGAATCTGCAGCACGATCTGCGGATGGAGGCCTACCGCCATGTGCAGCAGCTGGACATGGCCTACTTCGAGCGCAATCGCAGCGGCAACCTGCTGTCCATCCTGAACGAGGACATCAACCAGATGGAGCGCTTCCTCAATGGCGGCGCGAACGAGCTGATCCAGGTGTTCGTCGGCTCGCTGATGGTCGGCGGCGTGTTTTTCGTGCTGACGCACGAACTGGCCTTTCTCGCGCTGATTCCGGTACCGCTCATCCTGTATGGCGCCTTCTGGTTCCAGCGCCGGCTGGCGCGGCGCTACACGGCGGTGCGCGAATCGGCCGGTGCGCTGGCCACGCGGCTGAACAACAACCTGCAGGGCATCGCCACCGTCAAGGCCTATGCGGCCGAAGAGTTCGAAGCCGGGCACATCCGCGATGGCTCGAATGACTACCGCCGTCGCAACGGCGAGGCGATCCGGCTGTCGGCGGCCATCACGCCGGTCATCCGCATGGCCATCCTTGCCGGCTTCACGGTGACGCTGCTGTACGGCGGCTTCCTGGCGCTCGAGGGCGACATCGGCGTCGGCAGCTATTCGGTGCTGGTCTACCTGACGCAGCGCCTGCTGTGGCCGCTGACCGGGCTGGCCGAACTGACCGATCTCTACCAGCGCTCGATGTCGTCCATCCAGCGCGTGATGGACCTGATCGACACGCCAGTGAGCATCGGCTACGAAGGAAATGCGCTGCCGCGCGAGGCGGTACGCGGCGAACTGGCGTTCGAGCAGGTGAGCTTCGCCTACGATGGCAGCGCACGGCCGGCGCTCGATGGCATCGACCTGCGCATTGCGGCCGGCCAGACGGTGGCCTTCGTCGGCAGCACCGGCGGCGGCAAGAGCACGCTGATCAAGCTGCTGCTGCGCTTCTACGAACCGCAGCAGGGCCGGGTGCTGCTCGACGGCCAGCCGATTTCGGCGCTGCGCCTGCAGGACGTGCGGCGCGCCATCGGCTATGTCGCGCAGGACACCTTCCTCGCCGACGCGTCGGTCGCCGACAACATCGCCTACGGCATGGCCGACGTGCCGCGAGACGACATCGTGCGGGCGGCGCAGTTGGCCGAGGCGCACGACTTCATCTGCGCGCTGCCGCAGGGCTACGACACCGAGGTCGGCGAGCGCGGCATGAAGCTGTCCGGCGGCCAGCGGCAGCGCCTGGCCCTGGCGCGCGCCATTCTGAAAGACCCGCCCATCCTGCTGCTCGACGAGGCGACGTCGGCGGTGGACAACGAAACCGAAGCCGCCATCCAGCGCTCGCTCGACCGCCTGGTTGTCGGCCGCACCACGCTGATCGTCGCGCACCGGCTGTCCACCGTGCGTCAGGCCGACATCATTCACGTCATCGACGGCGGCCGCATCGTCGAATCCGGCGACCACGACGCGCTGGTTGGGCAGGGCGGCATCTATGCGTCGCTGTGGCGGCTGCAGACCGGCGAGCGATCGCCTCCCTGATGCGGAACGGCGCGCCGCGTCGGCGGGCGGACAAACGCGGGCGCGCTTCGGCGTGCTTTTTCCCGTCTTTTCCGCCGATTGCCCGGTGCGCGGCGATTGCAGAATCGGCTTCCTGTTCATCTCACGGCTGATCTGCGAACGTGGCAGAAGAAAGCGATCTCGAAAAAACCGAACCTGCGTCACAGCGCAAGCTGGAGAAGGCGCGGGAAGAGGGGCAGGTACCGAGTTCGCGCGAGTTGGCGACCTTTCTCGTCACCATGACCGGTGTGGCCGGGCTTTACGGGCTGGCGGGCTGGATGTGGCCGCGCAGCGCGCAACTGCTGCGTGACGGGCTCACGGTCGACCGGCGCGCCATCTTCGATCCGTCTGCGATGTTCGCCATCCTGATCGACCGCATCATCGACGGGCTGATCGTGCTGGCGCCGCTGATGCTCGCGCTGATGGTCGCCGCGCTGGCCGCCCCCTTCCTGATGGGCGGCGTGGTGTTTGCGCCCAAGGCGCTCGGCCCGAAGTTCTCCAAGCTCAATCCGCTGGCCGGCCTCAAGCGCATGGTGTCGAAAACCGCGCTGGTCGAGCTGGGCAAGGGCGTCGGCAAGGCCACGCTGGTGGGCAGCGTCGCGGCCTGGGTCGTGCTGCGTGACCAGGACATGCTGTTCGCCATGTTCAGTGCGCCGGTCGACGTGGCGCTGGCGGCGACCGGCGACCTGATCATGACCGCTACGGTGATTCTGGTGGCCGGCATGGCGCTGATCGTTGCCATCGACGTGCCGTTCCAGCTCTGGCATTTCCAGTCCGAGCTCAAGATGACGAAGGAAGAGGCGCGGCAGGAGTTCAAGGAGCAGGAGGGCGACCCGCAGGTGAAGGGCCGCATCCGCCAGCAACAGCGCGAAATGGCGCGCAGCCGCATGATGGCCAATGTACCCAAGGCCGACGTCGTGGTGACCAACCCGACCCACTTTTCGGTGGCGCTGAAATACGACGTGGCCAAGGGTGGCGCACCGCGGGTGGTGGCCAAGGGCGCCGGCGAAGTGGCGCTGCGCATCCGCACGCTGGCCGCCGAAGCCGGCGTGCCGCTGGTCGAGGCGCCGCCGCTGGCGCGTGCCTTGCACAAGCACGTGGATCTGGAGCAGGAGGTGCCGGCGCGGCTGTTCCGCGCGGTCGCCGAAGTGCTCGCTTACGTCTACCAACTGAACGACGCCTTCGCCAAGGGCGTCGAGAAGCCCCGTCCGCCCGACGACCTGCCTGTGCCCGCCGATCTCGATCCGGGAAGCGACGTCGCCTGAGCGATCCTGCCGGGTGCCACAAAGTTTACTAAAGTTGTATCTCACGGACCCGTTATTCGCCTCAAAGCGGCATATTGCGTCGGTTATGTCCGGCAGGCCCGGACAACGCCTTGCGTTCAGTGCGGTGGAGAAAAAGGAGACAAGAACATGTTTGGAAAAAAGAGCAAACAACTTGAAGCGGCTCTCGGCGAGTGCGAGACGCGGGCGGCTGCCACGAAGGCACTGATCGATGCAATTGATCGCTCCATGGCCATCATCGAATTTGAACCCGACGGTAAGGTCATCACGGCCAATGCCAACTTCGCCCGTGCGATGGGCTACAGCGCGGCGGAGCTTGCGGGTATGCACCACCGCAGCTTCTGTCAGCCATCCTTCGCGTCTTCGGCCGCCTACGGTGACATGTGGGCACGCCTGGCGCGTGGCGACTTCGTGTCCGGCCGCTTTCCGCGGCTTGCACGCGACGGACGCGAAGTCTGGCTGGAAGCCAGTTACAACCCCGTGCTAAGTGCTGACGGCCGGGTGGTGAAGGTGGTCAAAGTGGCCAGTGAAATCACCGACAAGGTGCGCGCGGAGAGTGAATCGAATGCGCTGCTGGCTGCGATCAACCGTTCGATGGCAGTCATTTCCTTCAACCCGGACGGCACCATACTCGACGCGAACCCCAATTTCCTCAAGACGGTGGGCTACGCAAAGGAAGACATCGTCGGCCGTCATCACCGGATGTTCTGCGAGTCTGAACTGACCGCATCGCCGGAGTACGCGGCCTTCTGGCAGCGCCTCGCCTCAGGAGAGTTCGTTTCCGGCGATTTCAGGCGCGTTGCGCGCGACGGCACGGTGATCTGGCTGGAAGCGAGCTACAACCCGGTGTTCGACCCGGCGGGCAAGCTTTACAAGGTGGTGAAGTTCGCTGCCGACATCACTGAAAAGAAGGTGCAGCAACTGGCTGAGCAGGACAGCGCGCGCGTTGCCTGGCGGGTGTCCAGCGAAACCGAAGCCATCGCGACCGAAGGTGCGGCCATCATCGAGCGGGCATCGTCGGAAATGCGTGCCATTGCCGAAACCGTTCAGCTCACTTCGGACCGGGTGGGCGAACTGGGCAAGCAATCGGACCAGATCACCAGCATCGTCAAGACCATACGCGAGATCGCCGACCAGACGAATCTGCTGGCGCTCAATGCCGCGATCGAGGCGGCACGAGCCGGCGAGCAGGGGCGCGGTTTTGCAGTCGTGGCCGATGAAGTGCGCAAGCTGGCCGAACGCACCAGCTTGTCCACCAAGGAGATCGGCGACACGGTGCAACGCATTCAGGATGGTACGCGCAGCGCCATTCAGAGCATGGAATCCAGCCTGTTCAAGGCCGGAAGCGGCGTCGAACTTGCGGGCAGCGCCAGGCAGGCCATCGAACGCATCAGCAACGGCGCGCGAGAGGTGGTACAGGCGGTCAGCAAGTTCTCGTCAGTTGTGGACGGATGAGGGGGCGCAGACCGGCGCTGACGGTTGATGTGCGCGTCGCAGCGTCGCCGACGGATTTCATCATTTGACCTGAACACGTCGGTTGGCCGCGGGTGTTATTGCGGCGAGCTTTGCTCATCATGGAGATCGCTGTTCTTTGCGCCCTCACCCTCCAGGTGAGACCGCGTCGACGTCGAATGCACGGGCCGGAAGGGCACCCCCAGCCGCGTGCTCGCGCCTCGTGCCGCGGTTGTTCGCAGCGTCACGGTCGCCGTCTTCGATCGGATACGTCCGCCGAACACGTTGCGCTGTAACGGATTTATCGCGAAGCGCCGCGGGGCATGACGTAGACTTCGTGACTCCGATTTCCAATCTGGTTCCCGTCATGACCCTGCAACCCGTCATCCTGTGCGGCGGCTCCGGCACCCGCCTCTGGCCGTTGTCACGCGAACGCTATCCGAAGCAACTGCTGCCGCTGGACGGCGAGCGCACCCTGCTGCAGGACACGGCGCTGCGTGCCGGCGCACCCGGCGTGACGATTGCCGCACCGCTCGTCGTGTGCAACGAGGAATACCGTTTCCTGACCGCGGAACAACTGCGCCAGATCGACGTGCAGCCGGCGTCGTTGCTGCTCGAACCGGTCGGCCGGAATACCGCGCCGGCGCTGGCGCTTGCTGCGCTCGCAGCCAGCGCGGCCGACCCGGTGCTGCTGGTCATGCCGTCCGATCATGTGATCCGCAATACCGGGGCCTTCCGCGAAGCGGTGGCGCTGGGCGCGGCGCAGGCCGAAGCGGGGGCGGTGGTCACTTTCGGCATCACGCCGGACAAGCCGGAAACCGGTTACGGCTACATCCGCACCGGGGCGCAGCTGGCCGGCGGCCCGGCCCGCACGCTGGACCGCTTCGTCGAAAAGCCCGATGCCGCGACTGCCGAGGCCTACCTGGCCAGTGGTGACTATCTGTGGAATGCCGGTATCTTCATGATGAAGGCGAGCGTGGCGCTGGCCCTGCTGAAGCGGTTCCGGCCGGACATCGAAGCCGCCAGCCGCACGGCTTACGAGCGGGGCGCCGCCGACCACGACTTCTACCGCATCGACAAGGCCGCGTTCGCGGCTTGCCCGTCCGATTCCATCGACTACGCCATCATGGAACCGCTGGCTGCCGGCGAGCCGCGTGTGGCGCCGGCCGTCGTCGTGCCGCTCGATGCCGGCTGGTCTGATGTCGGCGCCTGGGACGCGCTGTGGCAGGTGGCCGCGAAGGACGCCGACGGCAATGTGTCGCGCGGCGACGTGCTGCTGCAGGACACGCAGGACAGTCTGGTATTTGCCGAAACCCGCATGGTGAGCTGCCTCGGCATGAAGGATGTCGTGGTGGTGGAAACTTGCGACGCGGTGATGGTGGTCGCGAAGAACCGTACCCAGGACGTGAAACGCATCGTCGCCCACCTGAAGGCAAACAAGCGCCCGGAGGCCGAAAATCACCGCAAGGTGTATCGCCCGTGGGGTTACTACGATTCGATCGACGCCGGTTCGCGTTTCCAGGTGAAGCGCATCGTCGTCAATCCGGGCGCATCGCTGTCGCTGCAGATGCACCACCACCGTGCCGAGCACTGGATCGTCGTCAGCGGCACCGCGCGCGTCACCTGCGGCGAGAACATCCTGCTGCTGTCGGAAAACCAGTCCACCTACATCCCGCTGGGCACGACGCACCGGCTGGAAAACCCGGGCAAGCTGCCGCTGGAAATGATCGAGGTGCAGTCAGGCAGCTATCTCGGCGAAGACGACATCGTGCGCTTCGAGGACACGTACGGCCGCAAATGAGCCGGGTGGGCAGGCGCGACGCCTGCCCGCGATGTTCCGAGGTCTACTTCCGCTTGATCAGCCCGGCGGCGCCGATGGCGATCAGCACGGCCGGCCACCAGGTGCCGAGAATCTCGCCCAGGTCACGCAGCGAAAAGAGCTCCAGATTCGACGCCAGCAGCAGCGCGCCGATGAGAATGAGGCCGATCGAACCGATCATGGGGTGTCCTGTGTGCGGTCTGGGTGGTCTGAAGCCGGCGCCTGAACGACACGCCGACGCCGGATGGTAGTGCGAGTCGGCACGTTTGAGGCGACTGCGGCTGCAGCCGTGCGGCTTGCGGCATACTTCCGGCTTCTCCAGTCATCCCCGCAGCACACCATGGCCCAATACGTGATGTCGATGCTCCGCGTGAGCAAGGTCGTTCCGCCGAAGCGCACGATCATCAAGGACATATCGCTTTCCTTCTTCCCCGGCGCAAAGATCGGCCTGCTCGGTCTGAATGGCTCGGGCAAATCGACGGTGCTGCGCATCATGGCCGGTGCCGACAAGGAATTCGAGGGCGAAGTGCAGCACCTGCCGGGCATCCGCATCGGCTATCTGCCGCAGGAACCGGAGCTCGATCCGGCGAAAACGGTCAAGGAGGAGGTGGAATCGGGCCTCGGCGACATCATGGAAGCGCGCACCAAGCTGGACGCGATCTATGCCGCCTATGCCGAGCCGGACGCCGATTTCGACAAGCTGGCCGAAGAACAGGCGAAGTACGAAAACGTGCTGGCGACCGCCGGCGCCGACATCGAAACCCAGATGGAAATCGCCGCCGACGCGCTGCGCCTGCCGCCGTGGGACGCGAAGATCGCGCCGCTGTCCGGCGGCGAGAAGCGCCGCGTGGCGCTGTGCAAGCTGCTGCTGTCCAAGCCGGACATGCTGCTGCTGGACGAACCGACCAACCACCTCGACGCCGAATCGGTCGAATGGCTGGAACAGTTCCTGGTGCGCTTCCCGGGCACCGTGGTGGCGGTGACGCACGATCGCTACTTCCTCGACAACGCCGCTGAATGGATTCTGGAACTCGACCGCGGCCACGGCATCCCGTGGAAGGGCAACTATTCGAGCTGGCTGGACCAGAAGGGTGCGCGTCTGAAGCAGGAAGAGAACACCGAATCGGCGCGCCAGAAGGCGCTCGCCACCGAACTGGAATGGGTGCGCGGCAATCCGAAGGCGCGCCAGGCCAAATCGAAGGCGCGTCTGGCGCGCTACGAGGAAATGAGCAGCGTCGAGTACCAGAAGCGCAACGAAACGCACGAAATCTTCATTCCGCCGGGCGAGCGCCTGGGCGACAAGGTGATCGAATTCAACGGCGTGTCGAAGGGCTTCGGCGATCGCCTGCTGATCGACAACCTCAGTTTCAGCGTTCCGCCGGGCGCCATCGTCGGCGTGATCGGCCCGAACGGCGCCGGCAAATCGACGCTGTTCCGCATGATCCAGGGGCTCGACAAGCCGGATTCCGGCGAAATCGTGGTCGGGCCGACGGTCAAGATCGCCGCGGTCAATCAGACACGCGAAGGTCTCGACGGCACGAAGACCGTGTTCGAAGCGGTCGCCGACGGCGCCGACATCCTGACCGTGGGCCGCTTCGAAATGCCCAGCCGGGCCTACATCGGCCGCTTCAACTTCAAGGGCGGCGACCAGCAGAAGATCGTCGGCAACCTGTCGGGCGGCGAGCGTGGCCGGCTGCATCTGGCCAAGACGCTGATCGCCGGCGGCAACGTGCTGCTGCTCGACGAGCCGTCGAACGACCTCGATGTGGAAACGCTGCGCGCGCTGGAAGATGCCCTGCTCGAATTTTCCGGCTGCGTGCTCGTCACCTCGCACGACCGCTGGTTCCTCGACCGCATCGCCACGCACATCCTCGCTGCCGAGGGGGATTCGCAGTGGACCTTCTTCAACGGCAACTATCAGGAATACGAAGCCGACAAGAAGAAGCGCCTCGGCGAAGACGGCGCCAGACCGCATCGCATCCGCTACAAGCCGATCGCGCGCTGAGCCGGTGTCGGCCGGTAGCGGTACCGGCCGACACTCACGTTGCAGACGTCCGGCGATCTGCCGTTAAGGCTGCAGCGTCTTACTTGCTTTCCATTCCATGACTTCCCGGCAGACTCCACTGCAGCGCAACGATGCCGACGCGTCTGCGGCCTCGACGCCGTTGCCCGCCCAGACCGTGAGCCGTCGCATGCGTGGTCGCGTGACCGGCAAGCACCGGCTGCTGCTGCTGCTCGGCCTGCTGCTTTCGCTCGGTTTTGTCATGACGACACTGGTCAGTTACCACGTGTCGAAGAACGGGATCCATCGTTCCATCGTCGACAGCGAATTGCCGCTCACATCGGACAACATCTATTCGGAAATCCAGAAGGATCTGATCCGCCCGGTATTCATTGCGTCGATGATGGCCGGCGACACCTTTCTTCGCGACTGGGTGCTGCGCAGCGAACGCGATGTGCCGGCGCTGACCAAGTTTCTCGGCGCAGTGCGCAGCCGTTACGGCACCTTCACCAGCTTTTTCGTATCGGAGCGCACGCGAAACTACTATCACCCGGACGGATTGCTGCGCAAGGTGAGCGAAGATAACCCGCAGGACAGCTGGTATTTCAGGGTGCGTCGGCTGGAAGAGCCCTACGAGATCAATGTCGATACCGATACGCGCAGCCGCGACACGCTGACCGTGTTCATCAACTACCGCGTGTACGACTACGACGGCGGCCTGATGGGCGTGACCGGCGTCGGCCTGACGGTCGACACCGTGCGCAAGCTGCTCGCCAGCTACCAGCAGCGCTATCAGCGCAGCATTTATTTCGTCGATCAGCAAGGGAAGGTCGTGTTGTTCGGCGAGGCCCCCTGGCATGGCGCGGATCGTCTGGACGAAGTCGACGGCCTGCGGGACATCGCGCCCGCCATGCTGGCGGCGGAGTCAGGTTCCTTCCAGTACCGCAGCGGGGGGCGCGACTATCTGCTCAATGTGCGCTATGTGCCGGAAATGAAATGGTTCCTGGTGGTCGAGAAGGTCGAGAACGACGCTCTGGCCGACATCCGGCGCACCCTCTACATCAACCTCTGCCTGTGCGTGCTGTTCACGCTGGCGACGGTTTATCTGGCCAGCCTGACGCTGGATCGTTACCAGCTCCGCCTGGAAAAGATGGCCACCACGGACCGCCTGACCGGTCTGCTGAACCGGCACGCCTTCGAAATCATGATGGTGCAGTCGCTGGCGGACGTCCGGCGCGCGCGTCAGTCGCTGTCCGCGATCCTGTTCGACATCGACCATTTCAAGGCGCTGAACGATCGTCATGGACATCTGGCCGGGGATCGCATGATCGAGCACGTCAGCGGCCTGATCCGCGCCAGCCTGCGCGAGTCGGACCTGGCGTGCCGCTGGGGTGGGGAAGAATTTCTGCTGGTGCTGCGCGATTGCCGCGAAGCGGACGCGCTCCTGCTGGCAGACACGATCCGGCGCAGGATTGCCGATTGCCCATTGCCGACGATCGGGGAGGCGCTGGCCGTGACGGTGAGCGCCGGCGTCACCACCTGGCGGGCCGAAGACACGCCGGAGACGCTGGTGGAGCGTGCCGATCACGCGCTGTACGCCGCCAAGCACGCCGGGCGGAACTGCACGAGGGCTGCCTGAAAAGGGAAACGAGGGCCGTGCACAATTGCACGCTGCGTTGCAGCCGGACTGCGATACCCTGCGGCAACCTTGAGGAGATTGCGTTGAAAAAGTCCCTGATTGCGGCGAGTGCCGTGCTGATTGCCACGCTGTCCGTGCCGGCCCAGGCCATTGATGTGGTGTTCGATTACACCTACGACAGTGCCGGTTTCTTCACCAGCGACAAGCGGGTGGTGCTCGATCAGGTGGCCCAGGTATTCAGCCTGAACCTGCTCGACACGCTGAGCGCGATCACGCCGTCCGGCAGCAATGCCTTCACGGCGCGCCTCTACAACCCCCAGGATCCGTTCGGCACGGAGCTCCAGATCAACAACTTCAGCATCCCCGAGAACGAGATCCGCATTTTCGTCGGCTCACACGCTTTCAGCGGCCAGACGCTGGGCGTCGGCGGCCCGGGCTTCCAGAGCGTCAGCGGCAGCACGGCATTCATCAACAACGCGCTTTCGCGTGGTGAGCCGGGTGCGCTTACGCAGGTCGAAACCGATTTCGGGCCGTGGGGCGGGTCCATCAGCTTCGGTGCCAACGTCAACTGGTACTTCGACAGCGACGTGTCGACCGTCGAGGGCTTTTCCGGCTTTGATTTCTACACCGTGGCGATGCACGAAACCGCGCATGTGTTCGGCTTCGGCACGGCCGACAGCTGGTTCGATGCAGTGGTCGGCGATACCTTCACCGGCGCGGTCACCACGGCCACGAATGGCGGTGCCGCTGTCGCGCTTCAGGCCGACAACACCGATGCGCACTTCGCGACCAGCCTGAGCGGCGTCGCCAATGGCAATTCGCAGATTCCGCTGCTTTCGCCCTTCATTCCGTCCGGCCAGCGACGCTTCATGACCAACCTCGACTGGGCGGCGCTGGACGACATCGGCTGGGAAGTGGCCAGCCTGCAGGCCACGGTGCCGGCGCCGGTACCCGAGCCGCGCACCTGGGCGATGATGCTCGGCGGCGTGATGCTGATCGGCATGATGGCGCGTCGCCGCGCCTGATTCCGCACCCGCTGCGACACGAACCGGCTTCGGCCGGTTTTTCATTTGTGGCGCGCTCGCGGATAATCGCGCCTTTCCGGCACCCGCCCTGTCGCGCTTCACGATGACCTCAGACCGCCGCATCCTCGAACTGCTCGCACCCGCCAAGAACGCCGATTTCGGCATCGAGGCGATCAACCACGGTGCCGATGCGGTGTATATCGGCGGCCCGTCCTTCGGCGCACGCAAGGGTGCCGACAATGAAGTGGCCGACATCGCGCGCCTGACGGCACACGCGCACCGCTTCCATGCGAAGGTGTTCGTCGCCTTCAACACCATCCTGCGCGACGACGAACTGGAGCCGGCGCGGCACACCATTCACCAGCTGTACGACGCCGGTGTCGATGCGCTGATCGTGCAGGACATGGGCCTGCTGGAAATGGAGCTGCCGCCGATCCAGCTGCACGCCAGCACGCAGACCGACATCCGGGACGCGGCCAAGGCGCGCTTCCTGCAGGACGTCGGCTTTTCGCAGATCGTGCTGGCGCGCGAACTGACGCTGGAGCAGATCCGCGACATCGCATCGAACACCTCGTGTTCGCTTGAGTTCTTCGTGCACGGCGCGCTGTGCGTGGCGTTCAGCGGTCAGTGCTTCATCAGCCATGCGCACACGGCGCGCAGCGCCAACCGCGGCGAATGTTCGCAGGCCTGCCGCCTGCCCTACACGCTGACCGATGCCAGCGGTGCCGTCGTGGCGCACGACAAGCACCTTCTGTCGATGAAGGACAATGATCAGAGCGCCAACCTGCGCGCGCTGATCGACGCCGGCATCAGCTCGTTCAAGATCGAAGGGCGGCTGAAGGATCTGGCCTACGTGAAGAACATCACCGCCCACTACCGCACGCTGCTTGACGACATCCTCGACGATCTGCCGGCGCACCGGCGTGCGTCCAGCGGCCGCTGCACCTTCTTCTTCACGCCGCAGCCGGAAAAGTCGTTCAACCGCGGCGCGACCGACTACTTCGTCAATGGCCGGCAGCACGGCATCGAAGCGTTCGAAGCCCCCGGTTTCGTCGGCGAGGAAGCCGCGACCGTGACCCGGGTCGCGGTCGACCACATCGAAGTCGAGTCGCAGGTCGACATCCACAACGGCGACGGTCTGAGCTATTTCGACAGCCACCGCGAACTGCAGGGCCTGCGCATCAATACCGTACAGGGGAAGCAATTGTTTCCCAACCTCATGCCGGATGACCTGAAGCCGGGACTGACGCTGTTCCGCAATCGGGATCAGGCGTTCGAGCGCGCGCTGGAGAAGAAGTCGAGCGAACGGCGGGTTGCGGTCGATCTGCGGTTTGCCGATACGCCGGAGGGTTTTGCGCTGACGCTGACCGACGAGGACGGCTGTACGGCGCGTGCCGACATCGCATTCGAACGCCAGCCGGCGCGCGACGCCGAACGCGCGCTGGCCGGCATCCGCGAAGCCATCGCCAAGCTCGGCAACACGATGTTCGAAGCGCGCACGGTCACGCTGGACACGCAGCGGGCGTGGTTCCTGCCCGCCTCGGTTTTGAACGGCCTGCGCCGCGATGCCTGCGAAAAGCTGGAAGCGGCCCGCGTGAAGGTGCATGCACGACCGCAGCCGCTGGCGCCGGTCGAGCCGCCGGTGCCGTTCACCGACACCGAACTGAGCTATCTCGCCAACGTGTACAACGAAAAGGCGCGCACCTTCTATCGCCGGCATGGCGTGCAGCTGATCGCCGACGCCTACGAGCTCAATCATGAGCCGGGCGAAGTGTCGCTGATGATCACCAAACACTGCCTGCGCTACAGCCACAACCTGTGTCCGAAGGAATTGAAGGACTACGACCTGCGCGGCATGGTGAAGGCGGAACCGATGACGCTGATGAATGGCAACGACCGGCTCACCCTGCGCTTCGACTGCAAGAAGTGCGAAATGCATGTGGTCGGCAGCCTGCGCAGATCGGTGCCGCAGGCGCCGGCGATACCGGTGACCTTCCATCGAAGTGCGCCTGCCGGCGTCAAGGTGACGCGCAGCGCGCGCTGAAGTTTCAGCCGCGGATGCCGCTGAAGACGATGGATGCCGCGCGAAGGCATGCCGACCGTTCAACCGCCCGCCTGTCGATTCAAACATGAGCCCGAAACCGAATTGCCCCTCCTGCCGCGTCCCGATGGACGTGCATACCTTTTCGCACCATGGCGGCGGGCCGCTCGAACTCGACATCTGCTACGCCTGCCAGGGCATCTGGTTCGATACGCACGAGAACCAGCAACTGTCGCCGGCATCGGTGAACGACCTGTTCAAGCAGCTGCATGAGCACCGCGATGTGCAGCGAAATCCGGTAGCGCCGGTGATGGCCTGCCCGCGCTGCAGCAGCAAGCTCGAACATGGCTACGACATCGTGCGCAGCGGCCGCTACGCCACCAGTCGCTGCCCGCACCGCCACGGCCGCTTCAGCACGTTTGCTTCGTTCATGATCGAAAAGGGTTTCGTCCGTCAGCTCACCAAGCCGGAAATCCATGATCTGAGCAAGCGGGTCGGCGCCATCTACTGCACCGGCTGTGGCGCGCCGGTCGACATCCGCAAGGACCACGCCTGCCCGCATTGCCGGTCCGCCTTCTCGCTGATCGATCCGGATGCGGTGAAAAGTGCACTTAACGGTTATCGTGCGGCAGAGGAAAAGCGCGCCAACCGCGATCCGGAGGCGATCGCCGACGCGTTGATCGAAACCGAAAGGCGCGAACAGCAGGCGCGCCGGCCCGGTGGTACGTCAGCGCGTTCGTCGCGCGCCAACCCGGCGCTGGACGCCACATCGCTCGATGTCGGCGATCTGGTGATGGCTGGCGTTTCGCTGGTCTGGAAAATACTCACATGATCACCGTCCACCATCTGGCGCACTCGCGTTCGCAGCGCGTGCTGTGGCTGCTCGAAGAGCTCGGGCTCGACTACGAAGTGAAGTGCTACGAGCGCGACCCGGACACGTCCTATGCGCCGCCGGCGCTGCGCGCCGTGCATCCGCTGGGCAAGTCGCCGGTCATCACGGACGGCGATCAGGTCATCGCCGAATCGGGCGCCATCATCGAATATCTGGTCGAGGTGTATGGCGCAGGTCGGTTCAGGCCTGCGCCCGGCAGTGCAGATGCGCGCCGCTACACGTACTGGCTGCATTTTGCGGAAGGCTCCGCCATGCCGTACCAGTTGATGCATCTGGTGTTCCAGAAGGTGCGCAACGCGCCGGTGCCTTTTTTCATCAAGCCGGTGGCGCGCGGTCTGGCCGACCACGTGCTGAAAACCTTCGTGCAGCCGAACATCGACGACCAGTTGTGCTTCATGGAAGCGGAACTGACGACGCGGCCGTGGTTTGCCGGCGACGCGTTCACCGCGGCCGACATCCAGATGAGTTTTCCGGTCGAAGCGGCGGCAAAGGGGGCCGGCCTCGGCTCGACACATCCGCATCTGGCCGATTTTCTGGCCCGCATCCACAGCCGCCCAGCCTGGCAGCGGGCGCGCGAACGTGGCGGCCCCTACCGCTTCGCCGACTGATCGGCTTGCTTGGCGCGCGCTTCATCCTCGTCCATGTGCCGCTTGAAGAAGCGCGCGAACCAGAAGCTCATGAAGAGGGTGAATGCAATGACCAGCAGGCTCATCAGTCCGTAGTCGGTGGATAGCAGATCAGTCAGCGCTTTCATGATGCAGACCTCGGTGGATGGTTGGCATCATTGGACTGCTGCGCCGATCGGGGCAGACTGATTCAGGTCAACCCGGTGCCTGTTTGCCGGCCACCCAGGACAGCAGGTCGCTCAGGAAGCGCCAGACACGTGGCAGCAGCCACAGCATGCACAGCAGGAATACGCCGAGGAAGCCGAGAAACACGATCGGGTAGGCGAACGCCAGCCAAAGGCCGCCGACTGCAGCGCCGTCTTCGCTGGTGGAGGCGATCAGATTGCTGACCGGTTCCGGCGAGGTATTGATGGCGATTCGGCTGCCCGCCTTGGTCAGATGCGTCCCTGCCGTCAGCGAGCCGCCGAGCAGGGCGCCTGCCAGCACGACCGGTGTGCTCTGGTCGGCGAGGGCCCATGCGGCGAGCAAGGCGCCGGCAGGAATGCGGATGAAGGTGTGCACGCCGTCCCACAGGCTGTCGAGCGCCGGAATCTTGTCGGCGAAGAACTCGACACAGAGCATCAGACCGGCCGCTGCGAGCACAAGCGGATGCTCGAGCGTGTCGAGGTCGCCAGGCAAGTCGACCCAGCCCAGGCGACCGGCCAGTCCGGCGAGAAAGATCACCGCATACAGGCGCAGGCCACTGGCCCAGGCAAGGCCTGCGGCAGCGGCTATCGTGTCGATGGTGTCCATGCGGTCACTTTCCGGGTCGCAAGGCAACTGCGCGCAAAAGACGATTAACGTACGCGGCATGCCTTCCCTTCAATCCTAGCCCAACATCGGGCCCGTGCTCCAGTTCGCCGTTGACAAGATAAGGCGCCTAACTATAATGCAACTAATCATGCTTCAGCTCCGCGATCTCCCGACCCCTGACGTCCTGCGCAAGTTTGCCGCCCGCTATCCCGAAGCGGATGTCAGCGCGGTGGCGTCCTTTCTGACCCTGCTGCGTGTCGCGACTGAACTGTCGCAGGCGCTCGACGGATTTCTTGCCCGCCACGGGCTGCTACAGGGCCGCTGGTGGGTGCTCATCCTGTTGATGCGCGAAGAGGCATTCGAATCTTCGCCCTCGGCGCTGGCGCAGAAGGCCGGCATCACGCGCGCAACGATGACCGGCCTGCTGGACGGGCTGGAGCGCGACGGGCTGGTGCAGCGCGTGTTCGATACCGCTGACCGGCGCCGTCTGACCGTTCGCCTGTTGCCGGCCGGGCAAGCCGTGCTCGATGCGGTCATGCCCGATTACTACCGCCGCGTGCGCACATTGATGGCCGGGCTCGATGAAGAACAGCGTGTTGCGCTGCAGGCGATGCTCGGTGTCGTGCAGTCCGGTACGGGCGCCTTTGCCTGAATTTTTTCGCCGCTCAATTTTGCCGGCAGATCATTTTTCACCGACTCATTTTTTCAAGACTTTCCCCAAGGAGATTCACGTGACCCTGCAAGCCCTTCAAGCCGCCGTTGCCGACCTCAATCAGCGCTGGGACGCGGCCTTCAACCGTGGCGACGCCGCCGCACTGGCCGCGCTGTACGACGAGCAGGGCGCCGTGCTGCCTGCCGGCGGCAACGCCGCGCTGGGTTCGGCGCAGATCGAGGCGCTGTTCGCCGGTGCCATCGATCAGGGACTGCACAACCACCGCATCGAACAGCATGCGGTGATCGGCGACAGCGAAGTGGCCACGCAGCGTGGCCGCTGGAGCGCACAGGCCAACGGCGAGGGCGGCCTGCAAACGTTCAGCGGCCACCTGACCATGGTCTACCGTCGCCAGCCGGACCGCAGCTGGCGCCTCATCACCCACATCTGGAACTGAGGCGTCCGTGCTGCACAGCCCGTCCGCGCGCGCGCTGGCAGCGCTGATGCTGCTGGCCGTGATCTGGGGCTACAACTGGGTGGTCATGAAGATCGCGCTGGTCGACATCGGCCCCTTCCAGTTCGGCGCGCTGCGCACGCTGTTCGGTGCGCTGGTGCTGTTCGGCCTGGTGCTCGCGATGCGCCGTCCGGTGCGCATCGTCGAAATGCGCGCGGTGGCCTTGATGGGTCTGCTGCAGACCACCGGCTTCACCGGATTGATCATTCTTGCGCTGGTCAGCGGCGGTGCAGGCAAGACGGCCGTACTCGCCTACACCATGCCCTTCTGGGTGATGCTGCTGGCCTGGCCGCTGCTCGGCGATCGCCTGCACGGCTGGCAATGGCCGTCGGCTGTCGCCACGCTGGTCGGCCTGCTGTGCATTCTCGATCCGCTGCATCTGGCCGGTGATCTGCTGAGCAGCGTGCTGGCGACGCTGGCCGGCGTGTGCTGGGCGCTGGCGGTGATCGTCGCGAAAAGGCTGCAAGCCCGGGAGCCCGACCTCGACGTGCTGGCCATCGCCGCCTGGCAGTCGCTGATCGGTGCCGTACCGCTGGCTGTCGTGGCGCTGTGGTGGCCGGCCGAGCCGATCAACTGGACGCCTTCACTGATTGGCGCGCTGCTCTACAACATCGTGCCGGGAACGGTGATTGCGTGGCTGCTGTGGCTGTACGCGCTGCGCCGTCTGTCGGCCGGCACCACCAGCATGGTTTCGCTGGTGACGCCGGTCATCGGCGTACTGTCGGCCGCCTGGCAGCTCGGTGAGCGGCCCGGCACCGGCGAGCTGGCAGGCATGCTGCTGATCGGCATCGGCCTTCTGCTGCTGTCGGCCGAGGCATGGCGCCGCGGCCGGACAGCCTGATTTCGGCGCCGGCTGCATCCGGATCATGGATGCGCGGGTAGTAGACGCATGTGGGGCGCCTGACCGGGCCTCGCGCAGATGTTGTGTCCACAGCCAATCAGGAGTCCATCCATGCAAAAGAAGATACTTGGCGCCGTTGTCGCCGGACTGATCATCGCCGGCTGCAGTCAGATGAGCGCACCGCCGCCGGTGGCGGCGTTGAACGACGGTCAGTTGCCGCTGCCGGCCGACTACCGGACTTGGCCGACCTTCCTCGGCGCGGTGCAGCGCGATGACGCGAAACAGATCCGCGACATCTACATGAATGCGCAGGCGAAGAAGGCCGCGCCGGGCGAGGCTTTTCCGCAGGGATCGACCTTCGTCATGGAGAACTGGTCGGTCAAGCTCGATGGCGCCGGCAAGCCGGTCAAGGGTGCGGATGGCAAGCTGGTGAAGGACAAGCTGGCCGCGGTGTTCGTCATGGGCAAGAACCCGGGCTGGGGCGCCGACGTACCCGCAGCGCAGAAGAATGGCGACTGGATCTACAGCGCGTTCAAGGGCACCGGCGAACTGAACGGCGAAGCAAAGTACGACACCTGTCGCACCTGTCACACGCCGTTGAAGGCCAAGGACTATGTGTTCCGCTACGACGAGCACTTTGCGGCAGTGAAGTAGGCAGGCGCTCAGCCGCCCGGGTCGATCCGGCCGACGCTGCGCACGCCGCCGCGCCGGTCGGGTTGCACCACCACCGCCCCGCCCATGGCGAGGTTGTCACCGGTCAATGCCAGGATGTTGACCTGGTGCGTCACCAGCGCCACCCGACGCGATCCTTCCAGTGTTCCGAGCCAGCTGCGCAGCGCAGCGGTCTGGCGTTCGCGCGGGCTGCCGTCGTCGAAGAACGAATTCAGCGCCTCCAGCACCTCGACCGGTTGCCCCGGAAACATCAGCGATGCCGTATCGACGCAGCGGCACCAGCGGCTGCTGAACACCGAATCGAATGCGACGCCCCGCTGTGCGAGCCATACGCCCGCGCGTCGCGCCTGTTCGCGTCCGGCCGGTGACAGGTTGCGCTGCGAACTGCAGGCGTCTAGCCGGTAGCCGGGCGGATCGCCGATGCCCGGCTCGGTGGCCGCGTGGCGCATCAGCAGGGCGCAGCCTCCGGTTTGCAGCGCGAGCAAAGCAGGGGCCAGTGCGTCCGGATGTGCCCGTCCCGGGGCCAGCAGCGCCGCACCGGCAGCGAACGTGAAACGACGACGGTTCATGGCAGTATCGCTTTCGGTTGCGGCGTAAGGTATGCAGGCTTCGACCGGTCAGATCGCTCGGGTTCCATGGTTTTCATGGTGACCGCACAACAACGGACATCGGGGAGCGCAGCATGAAGCGATGGATGAATGCAGCAATGAATGCAGTCTGGTTCAGCCTGCTAGTCAGCACGGCGGCGCACGCCGACGTGCTGACAGGTACGCGCACGATCACGCTCGGCAATGCGCAGGGCGAGCGGATTGTGATCGGTCAGATCACCTTCACGCCTGAAGCAGACGGCAAGTCACGCTTCAGCATCGTGCTGGACGAAAAGCTGGGCGAGTATTTTCTGGCGATGCGGCCGTTCCGCTGCCTGACCGGCCCGAAGCAGCGCCTGTGCAATTTCCCGGTCGAGAACGAGGCACCGCTGGTCAGCCCGGCCGATCTGACGCCGCTCGAATACGCGCTGATGTTCATGCATACGCTGCCTGCCGCGCTGCACGTCAATCCATTCAACGGTGCCTACTACCGCATGAAGATCGATGGCGAGCGCATCGACGGGCGGCAGCATGATGTCGACATGGATCCGTTCATCGCACCGACCAGCGTGCCGCTCGAACGCCGCAAGCGGCCGCTGCGCGACGAGGATCTGACCCTCGCCGACGAGCGCTCGCACTGGCTGCCGCAGCTCACCATCGAGTGAACGCGGCTGCTCGGCCTACTGATTGACCGGCATGCCGAATTCCGGTCCTTTCGAGCTGCTGTCAGGCCAGCGCTGCATGATGCTCTTGTAGCGCGTGTAGAAGCGCACGCCCTCTTCGCCATAGGCGTGCAGATCGCCGAACAGGCTCTGTTTCCAGCCGCCGAACGAGTGCCACGCCATCGGCACCGGAATCGGCACGTTGATACCCACCATGCCGGCTTCGATGCGCTGCGCGAATTCCTGCGCGGTGCGACCGTCCCGCGTGTAGAGCGATACCCCGTTGCCGTATTCGTGGCGATTCACCAGCGCGACGGCATCAGCGAAATTCGCCGCTCGCACCACGCACAGCACCGGGCCGAAGATTTCTTCCTGCCAGATGCGCATGCCGGGCGTTACATGGTCGAACAGCGTCGCACCCAGGAAGTAGCCGTTCTCCCGTCCGGCCACCGTGTGTCGCCGCCCGTCGAGCATCAGCGTCGCACCTTCCGCGATGCCGCTGTCGATCAGCGACACGATGCGTTCGCGGTGCGCGGCGGTGACCACCGGCCCCATGTCGGCGCCCGCGCTTTCGCCGTCGCCGATATTGAGTGTCTGCGCGCGCACCTTGATCGCCTCGACGAGCGCATCGGCGATGTCGCCGACCGCGACGGCCACCGAAATCGCCATGCAGCGTTCGCCGGCCGAGCCGTAGGCGGCGCCGATCAGCGCGTCGGCCGCCTGGGCGATGTCGGCGTCCGGCATCACCACCATGTGATTCTTCGCGCCACCCAGTGCCTGTGCACGCTTGCCGTGACGTGCCGCGGTTTCGTAGATGTGGCGCGCGATCGGCGTCGAGCCGACGAAGCTCACGGCACGCACGTCCGGATGCACCAGCAGCGCGTCGACCGCCTCGCGGTCACCCTGAACGACGTTGAACACGCCATCCGGCAGCCCCGCGTCGCGGAACAGTTCGGCGGTCAGCAGCGACGGTGACGGATCGCGTTCCGACGGCTTCAGGATGAAGCTGTTGCCGCAGGCGATGGCGACCGGGGCCATCCACATCGGCACCATGAACGGGAAGTTGAACGGCGTGATACCTGCCGTGACACCCAGCGGCATGCGCTGGCTCCAGTTGGCGATGCCGCCGCCGACGTTGTCCGAATGCTGGCCCTTCAGCAGTTGCGGAATGCCGCATGCGAATTCGATCACCTCCAGCCCGCGCTGCACCTCGCCCTGTGCGTCAGGCAGCGTCTTGCCATGCTCGCGCGTGATCAGGCGCGCAAGGTCGGTGCTGTAGCGCCCGACCAGCTCCTGCATGCGGAACAGCACGCGCGCACGGCGCAGCGGCGGCAGCGCGCCCCATGCGGGTTGTGCGGCGGAAGCGCTGGCCACCGCTGCCGACACGTCGCCTGCGGAGGCCAGCAGCACGCGCCGCGCAACCCGGCCGTGGGCCGGATCGAACACGTCGGTATGGCGGGTGCTGTCCAGCGTCGTACGCCGGCCGTCAATCCAGTGGGGCAGGGTGTGGTCGGGTGTATTCATGATCATCCGTTGCGGCAGTCGAATCCAATATTGTGCGTCACGCCCGGGCGAAGGTCCCGCCGCAGGGCAGCATCCAAACGGCTACCGTCCTTACAGTCGATCCCGATGCGCAAGTGTCGCTGCCGTCGTGCCCGGTGCTCAGAGGTTTTGCCGTGTGTCGCGTCCTGCCCGGCGCCGTGCCAACAGGTCACCAGCCAGACCGATCATCACGCGCACCAAGCCGTAGGCCATCCAGCGCAGCACGCGTTCGTGGATCGGTCGGTTCTTCCACTGCCGATGCCGCAGCTCGCGGCCGCCATGGCTGGCCGCCTGCAGCAACTTCTGCCGCAGTTCCCGGGTGAAACCGGCGTCGCTCACCACCACATTGGCTTCGCGTGCCAGCATGAGGCTGAACGGATCGATGTTGCTGGAGCCGACCGTGGCCCATTCGTCATCTACGACGGCCGCCTTGGCGTGCATGAAACTTCGGCGGTACTCGACGATGCGCACGCCCTTCGACAGCAGCGCGCCGTACAGCGCCTGCGAGGCGTAGTGCATCAGCAGGTATTCGACCCGCCCCTGCAGGATGAGCGTCACCGTCACGCCGCGTTCCGCAGCACGCACGAGCGCCTGGCGAAAGCGCCGGCCCGGCAGGAAATAGGCGTTGGCGATGATGATGTCGCTGCGCGCCCCGTTGATTGCCTCGAGATAGGCGTCCTCGATGTCTCGCCGGTGACGCAGGTTGTCGCGCACCAGCAGCGTGGCGCGGATCTGTCCGGCTTGCCGGTTGGCATATTCGCGCAGGCGCGGAAGCCGTGGCCTGAACTGCAGCGTCGCCCAGGCCACGCGTTCCCACAGCTTCTGGCATTCGGCATGCATGCGGGCCACCAGTGGGCCGCGCACCTGCACCGCGAAGTCGAAGCGCGGCGGCGTGTGACCGGGCGTATGCATGTCATCGATGATGTTGATGCCACCGGCAAATCCGGTGCCGGCATCGATGACGGCCAGCTTGCGGTGCATGCGGCGTAGTCGGTTGCGCCGCAGCGTGACCCAGCTGATGTCGGGGCGGAAGATCAGCGTATGCGCGCCGGCGGACTCCAGCGCCACCCGGTGCGTGCTTTCGAATTCGCGTGCACCGAAGCCATCGACCAGAATGCGCACACGCACACCGCGTTGCGCCGCTCTCGCCAGGGCGGCGGCGATGCGCTCGCCGATGCCGTCATTTGCAAAGATGTAGGTTTCCAGAAAAATTTCCTGGCGCGCCCCGTCGATCGCCGCTTCCAGCGCAGGAAAGTACTGTTCGCCGCACACCAGCAGGCGGATGTCGTTGCCGGGCAGGAATCGACTCATTCCAGGCTCACTGTGGTCTCACGGCGTCGTCACGCGACAGTCAGCGACAGTCGGGCGGTCAGCGCCGCATGATCGGAAATGCGCGACCAGGGTCGGCCGGCATGCAGCTTTACTTCCCCCACGTCGAGGCCGCGCACATAGATGCGGTCCAGTCGCAGCAGCGGAAACGCTGCCGGAAAGCTGCGCGCCGGGCGGCCGTGAAACAGGCTGTGCGCCTCCTGCAGGCCGAGTGCGTCGGCCCACTGGCCTTCGGCGCGGTTGTGCCAGTCATTGAAGTCGCCAGCCACGATCAAGGCTTCGGCGGCAGGTATGGTCGAAGTAACGTGCTCGGCCAGCATGGCGTACTGCTGCGCCCGGCCGCGTGCGGTCAGGCCCAGATGCACGCACAGCGCATGCACGCGCCGGCCGGGCGCCGGCTCGATCACGCAATGCAACAGGCCGCGCTGTTCGAAGCGGTGTGCCGACATGTCGTGGTTGTCGGTCTGCGAGATCGGGTGGCGCGACAGGATGGCGTTGCCATGATGGCCGTGGTCGTACACCGCATTGCGGCCGTAGGCCGTCGCCGGCCACATTTCATCGGCCAGGAACTCGTACTGCGGCTCGATCGGCCAGTCGGCGTGGCGCAGCGCGTGTCCGTGGTGCTGACCCTGCACTTCCTGCAGGAACACCAGATCCGATGACAGGTAGCGCAGGCGGTCGCGCAGTTCGTGGATCACCATGCGGCGGTTGAACTGCGAGAAGCCCTTGTGGATGTTCCAGGTGCAGATGCGCAGGTCTGTCGTCATGGATCGAGCGGGTGGCCGCGCCCGGCTTCGGCGAGCTTCATCATGTGGCGCGCAAACGCCGGGTCTTCGCCGCGCAGCAGGGTCATGAGCTGGTTGCGGAAGGCGTCGCAGGCCAGCCACTCGCGCATGTAGTCGTCCCAAGACGCCCAGCGGCGCGCGGCCAGCCCTTCGGCTTCATCGGTCCAGGCGACCAGATAGGCGCGCTCGAACAGCGAAATGAGCATCTGGTAGATGATGTGCATGCGCCGTTCCTGCTCTTCGCTGAGGTGCTGCGGTGCTGCTGTTTCGCGCAGCGGCAGGTCCGGATTGGCCAGCACGATCTTCAGGAAATCGATGTAGGCGTCCGACAGCATCTGGTACGCCTCTTCGTCTTCGTTGTCGCGCTCGCGCCGCTGCTGATAGATGAAGGTGACGACGGCGAGCGGCAGGCCCAGCGCGGTCACGACGTAACTGGCCAGTTCCCAGCGCTGCATCCAGTCCATGGGGAAGCCGCCCTCAAGGCGAGGCGGCCAGCATGCGGTCGAGCGCGAGTTTGGCCGGCACTGCTTCGTGTTCCGGCACGCTGATCCGGTTCACCACCTGGCCTTCGGCGAGGTTTTCCAGGCACCAGGCAAGATGCTGCGGGTCGATGCGCTGCATGGTCGAGCACATGCACACGGTGGGCGCCATGAACTGCACGGTCTTGCCCTCGTGCTTCACCTCTTCGGCGAGGCGATTCACCAGGTTCAGTTCGGTGCCGACCAGCCACTTCGTGCCGGGCGCGCCTGCTTTCACCGTTTTGAGGATGTATTCGGTCGAACCGACGTAATCCGACTGGCGACACACTTCAAGTGCGCTTTCCGGATGCGAAATGACGAGGCCATCCGGATGCTGGTTGCGCCAGCGCAGGATGTGCGCCGGCTGGAACATCTGGTGCACCGAACAGTGGCCCTTCCACAGCAGGATCTTCGCCTTCGCCACCTGCTCGCGGGTCAGGCCGCCGTTTTCCAGGTCCGGGTCCCACACCACCATGTCATCCAGCGGGATGCCCATCTTGTAGCCGGTCCAGCGTCCGAGGTGCTGGTCGGGGAAGAACAGCACCTTTTCGCGTCGCGCCAGCGACCACTCGAGAATGCTGGCCGCGTTCGACGAGGTGCACACGATGCCGCCGTGTTCGCCGCAGAAGGCCTTCAGGTCGGCTGCCGAGTTGATATAGGTTACGGGCGTGATCAGCGCGTCCGGGTCGCCGGTCATGTCGCGCAGTTCGCGCCAGCAGCGTTCCACTTTGGCCAGGCTGGCCATGTCGGCCATCGAACAGCCGGCCGCCAGGTCGGGCAGGATGGCGATCTGCTCCGGGCGCGACATGATGTCGGCCACTTCGGCCATGAAATGCACGCCGCAGAACACGATGAATTCCGCATCGGTCTGACTGGCCAGCCGTGCCAGCTTCAGCGAATCGCCGGTCAGGTCGGCGTGGCGATAGACATCTGCCCGCTGATAGTGGTGACCGAGGATGACCGCGCGCGGGCCGAGCTTTTCGCGCGCCGCAAGGATGCGCGACTGCGCCTGATCGTCGGCCAGCGCGTTGAATCGGTCAAACGTGATGTTGGCAACTTGCATCGGGTGTCCTTCAGGTCTGGCTCCACGGCAGGCCGGCCCTGCGCCAGCCACCCACGGTGTTGCGATGGCCGTTGGCGTCCATGTCTCCCTCGAACCCTTCGAGGATGTTGTAGGCGTTGCTGTAGCCCGCTTCCGCTGCGGCCGCCGCGGCGCCGTGCGAGCGTCCGCCGCTGCGGCACAGGAACATCACCAGCGCTTCGGGATCGACCTGGTGCTTGAGCTGTGTGATGAAATCCGGGTTGCGCTGGCCGGATGACTGGTTCCATTCGATCTGCACAGAATCCGGTACCTCGCCGACCCACTGCCACTCTGCCGATGTGCGCACATCGACGATGCGCGCGCCCGGCGCGAGCCTGAGCAATTCGTGCGCTTCGACCGGCGTCACGGCACCGGCGTAAGGCAGCTGGAGCTGTTGCGCACGTTCCCGTGCGAGACCGAGTATCTGTCCGAGTGTAGCCATGGCTGATGTTCAGGCGAATAAAAGTGGTCGAAGTATATCGTCCGCTGCAGTCGACGCCCGCACGCACCAAATCAGTGCTTACAAAAACAGGCGCGCATCAAATCGGTGCAGTTTTCGGGCCTGCTGCCCGCGCCGCCGACGTCAACGCGGCCTGTGGCACAATCCCGGGGCGAAATCCGGTGCGTGGCACGCGATCTGCTTTATTCAGCGCTGCGACAGCCGCCGCAACTGAACTGTTGAGACGTGCCTCAGACTCGCCCAAAAAACAGGAATCACCCCGTTCAAGCCGACCGAGCAACATCCATACATCCATCGTAGGAGAAATCATGACGACCGCGAAGCAGGTACTCGACATCATCAAGGAGAAGGAGGTCAAGTTCGTTGATTTCCGTTTCACCGACACCCGTGGCAAGGAACAGCACGTGGGTGTGCCGGTCAGCGCCTTCGACGCCGACAAGTTCACCGAAGGCCACGCTTTTGATGGTTCGTCGATTGCCGGCTGGAAGGGTATCCAGGCTTCGGACATGCTGCTGATGCCGGATCCGGAAACCGCCTTCATCGACCCATTCTTCGACGAAACCACGCTGGTCATCAGCTGTGACGTCGTCGAGCCGTCGGATGGCAAGGGTTACGACCGCGATCCGCGCTCGATCGCCAAGCGCGCCGAAGCCTTCCTGAAGTCGTCCGGCCTGGGCGATACCGCCTACTTCGGCCCGGAACCCGAATTTTTCATCTTCGACAGCGTCGAGTGGAACATCGACATGTCGGGCTGCCGCGTGCAGATCTTCTCGGAAGAGGCTGCATGGTCGTCGGGCGAGAAGTTCGAAAGCGGCAACACCGGTCACCGTCCGGGCGTCAAGGGCGGCTACTTCCCGGTCCCGCCGGTCGATTCGCACAATGACATCCGTGCCGCCATGGTGCTGGCGCTGGAAGCCGTCGGCATCCCGGTCGAAGTGCATCACCACGAAGTCGCGACCGCCGGCCAGAACGAAATCGGCACCAAGTTCAACACGCTGGTGCGCCGCGCCGACTGGACGCAGACGCTGAAGTACATCGTGCACAACGTCGCCCACAGCTACGGCAAGACAGCGACCTTCATGCCTAAGCCCATCGTCGGCGACAACGGTTCAGGCATGCACGTGCACCAGTCGATCTGGAAGGACGGCAAGAACCTGTTCGCCGGCAACGGCTACGCCGGCCTGTCGGAATTCGCGCTGTACTACATCGGCGGCATCATCAAGCATGCCAAGGCGCTGAATGCGATCACCAACCCGGGTACGAATTCGTACAAGCGTCTGGTGCCGCATTACGAAGCACCGGTCAAGCTGGCCTACTCGGCCCGCAACCGCTCGGCCTCGATCCGCATTCCACACGTCGCGTCGGACAAGGCCCGCCGCATCGAAACGCGTTTCCCGGATCCGCTTGCCAATCCCTACCTGTGTTTTGCCGCGCTGATGATGGCGGGCCTGGACGGCGTGCAGAACAAGATCCACCCGGGCGAGCCGGCCGACAAGAACCTGTACGACCTGCCGCCGGAAGAGGACAAGCTGATCCCGACCGTGTGCGCCAGCCTCGACGAAGCCCTCGATGCGCTCGCCGCAGACCATGCCTTCCTGACCAAGGGTGGCGTGTTCTCGGAAGACTTCATCGCGGCCTACATCGAGCTGAAGATGACCGAAGTGAATCGCACCCGCATGACGACCCACCCGGTCGAATTCGAGATGTACTACAGCCTCTGATCGCCACCGATCAGCACATGCCGGCGTGGCGTCAGCCCGCGCGGCATGTGAAGCGTTGAGGAAAAGGACGGCAATTAGCCGTCCTTTTTCATTGTCACTGCGCAAGTGTGCGCCCTACACTCGTGCTGCTTCGACCCGAAACGCCCAGGTGATCCACATGCTACAAGGTCTGAACCGTATCCTGATTGCCGCGGCAAGCCTGCTTGTCGCAGCGCCCGCCACGGCAGAAATCTACAAGTGCGTCGACGCCGAAGGCCACACCACGTACACGAACGAAAAGTCGCGCGCCAGCGGATGCAAGGTGCTCGCCAGCGACGTGCCGGTCAGTTCGGTACCCGGTCCGGCTGCCGCCACGCCCAAGCCGGCCGCCAATCCGGCTGGTTTTCCGAACGTCAGCAACGACCAGCAGAAGGCGCGCGATTCCGAGCGCAGGCGCATCCTCGAAGCCGAACTTGCGACCGAAACCGGCAGTCTTGAAGAAGCGCGCAAGGCGCTGACCGAAGGCGAAGCGGTCCGTCTGGGCAATGAGCGCAATTACCAGAAGTATCTCGACCGGATACAGGGGCTCAAGGACAATGTGGCTCTGCATGAACGCAATGTCGATGCGCTGCGCAAGGAGCTGTCCAAGCTGCCCTGACCGCAGGGCATGTGCGAGCCTGCCGATGGACCGGCGGGCAATGCTGGCGCGCTTCTTGCGTGGATCGCGGTCATGATTGCATCCAAGCCAGGCAGGTCGTCCCGCCAACCCTCCCGCGAATGGTCCGAACGCTTCAGCGGGCTGGAACTGCTCGCGAGCGCGGTGGCGCTGCTCGATGCCGAGCGGCACATCGTCTTCCTGAACCCGGCAGCGGAAAACCTGTTCGCAGCCAGCCTCGCCAAACTGCACGGCAAGCACTGCGACCGGCTGATCGGCCCGATGCACGGCCTGGATACCGCGCTCGACAACGCGCTTGCCAACAACTGGAGCTATACCGGTCACAACCTGTCGGTGGATAGACAGATCGGCGGATCGCTTCAGCTCGACTGCACGGTGTCGCCGGTGCATACGGAGAATGCCCGCATCCTGCTCGAGTTCCGCCCGATCGACCAGCAACTGCGCATCGCACGCGAAGAACAGGTGCTGCAGCAGCAACAGGCCAACCGCGAACTGATCCGCAACCTCGCGCACGAAATCAAGAATCCGCTCGGCGGCATCCGTGGCGCCGCCCAACTGCTGGAACGCGAACTCGATCGGCCCGAACTGCGTGAATACACGCAGGTCATCATCAACGAATCGGACCGGCTGCAGGACCTGATGAACCGCCTGCTGCATTCGCATCGCGCGATGCAGGTGACTACGGTGAGCATCCATGAAGTGCTCGAGCGCGTCCGCCTGCTGATCGCCTCGGAGTTTCCGGACGTCGAGGTCGAGCGCGACTACGACACCAGCCTGCCCGACCTCACCGCCGATCGTGAACAGCTGATCCAGGTCGTGCTGAACATCGCGCGCAACGCCGCGCAGGCGATGAAGGGCCACGGCAGCATCCGGCTGCGCACACGTGCCCACCGGCAGGCGACGCTGGTGAAGCGACGGCACAAGCTGGCACTCGAATTGCAAGTGATCGACAACGGCCCGGGGATTCCGGAAGACCTGCTCGATCGCATCTTCTATCCGCTCGTGTCCGGCCGCGACGACGGCACCGGACTCGGGCTCACGCTGGCGCAGAGCTTCGTGCATCAGCACCACGGCACCATCGAGGTGCAGAGCCGGCCGGGCTACACCGTTTTCACAATACTGCTGCCCTTCAAGCAAGGCACTTCGGAGAAACCATGAATCCGGTCTGGATAGTCGATGATGACCGCTCGATACGCTGGGTGCTCGAAAAGGCGCTGGCGCGCGAGTCGATCCCGTATTCCGCTTTTTCCACCGCACAAGAGGCGCTCGACGCGCTCGATGCCGGCGGCCAGCCGCAGGTGCTGGTGTCCGACATCCGCATGCCGGGCGAATCCGGTCTGTCGCTGCTGGAAAAGGTCAAGGCGCGCCACCCCAGCCTGCCGGTCATCATCATGACCGCCTATTCGGATCTGGACAGCGCGGTCGCCGCCTTCCAGGGCGGCGCGTTCGAATACTTGCCCAAGCCGTTCGACGTCGATCACGCGATTGAACTGGTGCGCAGGGCCATCGAAGAGAGCATGCACCAGGCCAGTGCACCGGCCGAAGCCGACATGGCTCCCGAGATTCTCGGCAAGGCAGCGTCGATGCAGGACGTGTTCCGCGCCATCGGCCGCCTGGCGCAGAGCCACGCCACGGTGCTGATCAACGGCGAATCCGGCACCGGCAAGGAACTGGTAGCGCGTGCGCTGCACCGCCACAGCCCGCGCCGCGACGCGCCTTTCATTGCGATCAATACGGCGGCCATTCCGCGCGACCTGCTGGAATCGGAACTGTTCGGCCACGAACGCGGCGCCTTCACCGGCGCCACCGCGATGCGTCGCGGCCGCTTCGAACAGGCGGACGGCGGCACACTGTTCCTCGACGAAATCGGCGACATGCCGTCCGAGCTGCAGACGCGCCTGCTGCGCGTGCTGTCCGACGGCCACTTCTACCGCGTCGGCGGCCATTCGCCGATCAAATCGAATGTGCGGGTGATCGCCGCCACCCACCAGAATCTGGAAGACCGGGTGAAGCAGGGGCTGTTCCGCGAAGACCTGTTCCACCGGCTGAACGTGATCCGGCTGCGTATCCCGCCGCTGCGCGAGCGGCGCGAGGACATCGTGCTGCTGGCGCAGCACTTCATGACGAAGAGCGCGCAGGAGCTGGGCGTCGATGCCAAGCGCCTGTCCGAGCCGGCGACCCGCTATTTGCAGGGGCTGGAATTTCCGGGCAATGTGCGCCAGCTGGAAAACCTCTGCCACTGGCTCACCGTGATGGCGCCCGGGCAGGTGGTCGATGTGAAGGATCTTCCGGCCGAACTGCGCAGCCAGCCGGCGCGCGAAGCGGCGGGTGACTGGGGCGCTGCGCTGGCGTCCGAGGTCGATCGCCTGATCGCGCTCAAGCAGCCGGCGCTGTTCGATCATCTGGTGCAGGAATTCGAACGCACGCTGATCCGGCGCGCGCTGGCCAGCACCGGCGGGCGGCGCATCGAATCCGCGCAGTTGCTCGGCATCGGCCGCAACACGATCACGCGCAAGATCCAGGAACTGAACATCGAAGGCGGCCGCGAAGTCGAGACAGACCTCGAGTAGTCCGACCTGCACGACGGCGGCTGGCTGCAGGCAGCCGCCCGGCTACAATCCGCCGCATGACTGCCCACGCTGAAACCGCCGTTGCGGACACCGCTCTTGCAGACGCGCTGCGCCAGCGCGCCCGCACCGTCCCCGAAAACTGGATCGTCGAGGTGTGCGCCGCCTGCACCAGCACCAACAGCGTGCTGCTCGAACAGACCGGACGCGACACGCGCCTGCTGTTCGCGCTCGAACAGACCGCCGGGCGCGGGCGGCGCGGGCGCGCATGGACCGCCCGCCCGGGCGACAGCCTCACCTTTTCGCTGCGCCACACCTTTGCCCTGCGTGCCGACGCGCTGTCCGGACTGAGTCTGGCGGTCGGCGTCGCACTCGCCGATGCGTTGCGCGCGCGCGGCGTCACCGACATCGCACTCAAGTGGCCGAACGACCTGATGCGGGCCGACCGCAAGCTGGGCGGCGTGCTGATCGAACTGTCATCGCCGCCGGCCGGCGACACGACCGCCGTCATCGGCGTCGGACTCAATCTCGCGCTGCCGCCGACAGGCGACTACGCCCATGCTCCGGCCGCGCTCTGTCCTGATGCGCCCGGCCGCGAAGTGTGGCTGGACGTCGGTGCAGCGCTGGCCGACGCGCTGGCGCGCATGCTGCCGCAGTTCGCGGCGCACGGTTTCGCACCCTTCGCCGATCGCTGGAACCACTACAACCTGCACGCCGGCCGCGCGGTCACCGTGTCCGGCGATGGCGCGCAGCTCGACGGGCGGTGCCTGGGCGCCGATCCCGACGGCGCGCTGCGGCTCGACTGCGAAGGCCGGATCGAGCGTGTGCTCGCCGGTGACGTATCGCTGCGTGCGGCATCCTGACGTGCAACTGCTGATCGACGCCGGCAACAGCCGCATCAAGTGGGCCTGGTGCGAGCGCGGTCATCCCGGCGAGGTGTCGGCGCTCGATGTGTCCGCGCTCGATGCGGCGGTGCTGGCGCGCGCGTGGCAGGCGGCCACGACCGCGCACTACACCTGCGTGGCGGGCGACGTCGTCGATGCCGCCATCCGGCGCGCGTTGCCGCCAGCCTGTGCGGCGCACCGCGTGTTCGCCGGGCCGACAGCCTGCGGCATTGCGAACCTGTACGACCAGCCGGCCCAGCTGGGCGCCGACCGCTGGGCCGCGCTGATCGGCGCACGCGCGCTGCAGCCCGGGCCACTCGTCGTCGCCACCGCCGGCACCGCCACCACCATCGACGCACTCGACGCCGACGACCGCTTCATCGGCGGCTACATCCTGCCCGGACTGCGCCTGATGCTCGAATCGCTGGCGCGCCGCACCGCCGGTCTGCCACACGCCGACGGTCACGCCGTCGACTGGCCACGCAACACCGACGATGCCATCCACAACGCGTGCACCGATGCTCAGGCGGCGCTGATCGAGCGCGTGCGCGAACAGCTGGGCGCGCAGGCGACCGTGCTGCTGTCCGGCGGTGCAGCCGCGGCGATTGCGCCGCGACTGCGCTGCGCCCACCGGAGGGTGGAGGATCTGGTGCTGCACGGGCTGGCCCGCCTGGCGTCAGCCGACAACGGCAAGGATGTGATGAAATGCGGATCCGAATGACCCCCCATTTCGACGGCATTGCGCCGCGCCACGGACATTGACGATGCGCCTCGCGTTCTTTCTGTTGCTGCTGATCAATGTTGCGCTCTACCCCTTCGTGTCCGGCCTGATCGCCGGCAAGGGCGACGGCAGCGAGCCGCTGCGCATGGCCAGCCAGATGAAGCCGGACAGCATCCGCATCCTGCCGTCCGATAGCGAGCCACCGGTCGCCGCAGCCCCCGCCGAACCGGAGGTGGCAAACGCCGACGCCGACGCGCCGGCGCTCTGCCGGGCGTTCGACGGCCTGTCGCGTGAGCAGGTCGATGCGCTGACCGCGCGCATCGCCACGCAGCAGCTCGCGCTGCAGCTGTCGGAAGCCGAACAGACCGAAACCACCGCCTGGTGGGTGCACATCCCTGACATGCAGACGCGCCAGTTGGCGGAACGCAAGCAGGCCGAACTGCGCGCGCTGGGCGTGCGTGAAATGATCGTCATGGCCGATCCGGCCGATTCGCAGAAGCTGGCGGTGTCGCTCGGCCTGTTCAAGACCGAGGCGGCTGCGAAGGAATTGCTGGCCACGCTGAACGGGCAAGGCGTGCGCAGCGCGCGCATCGCGCCGCGCGAAGGCCGCGCCGGACGCTACCGGGTCGAGGTGCGCGGCACCGGGCCGGAACTGGCTGCCTTGTTCGACAGATCCCCGCTGCTCGACGAGACGGCCCAGCGGACCGACTGCCAATGACCTTCGTGGTCGGGCTGACCGGCGGCATCGGCAGCGGCAAGTCGGCGGTGGCCGAGCTGTTCGTGCAGCGCGGTGCTGCGCTGGTCGACACCGACGCCATCGCACACCAGCTCACCGGACCGCACGGCGCTGCCATCGAGCCGCTGCGCGAGGCGTTCGGCGATGCCTTCATCACGGCCGACGGCGCGCTCGACCGCGCCCGCATGCGTTCCCATGCGTTCGCCGATCCGGCCGCCCGGGCCCAACTCGAAGCCCTGCTGCACCCGCTGATCCGCGCCCGGGCCCGCGACGAGGTCGCCGCCAGCGCCGCACCCTACGTCGTTCTGGCGGTGCCCTTGCTGATCGAATCCGGCGACTGGAACAACCGCTGCGACCGGGTGCTGGTGGTCGATTGTCCGGTCGGGCTGCAGCGCGAACGGGTGCGTGCGCGCAGCGCCCTTCCGGAGCAGGAGATCGACCGCATCATCGCCGCGCAGGCGTCGCGCGAAGCCCGCCTTGCGGTGGCCGACGATGTCATCGACAACGCAGGCGAGCGTGCTGCGCTGGTGCCACAGGTCGATGTGCTCCATGCGCGCTACATGAAGTTCGCAGAACGTGAAAAACCCGCGTCAGCGTTGTGACTCAGGGGCTTTTCCGTCAGAATCATGAGAATTTGCTTGAACAAGTCCCGGACAAGCCCCTGTGATTACATACGAATATCCTCTGAACGAGCGCATCCGCACGCTGCTGCGCCTGGAGGACCTGTTCGAACGCACGCAGCATTTCATGCGTGCCGAGGGCGCGCATGAACATCACGTTGCGCTGGTCAGCCTGTTCGAGATTCTCGAAGTCGCGTCGCGTGCCGACCTGAAGGTCGATCTTGTGCAGGAACTGGAACGACAGCGCCAGACGCTGATGTCCTTCCGCAACAACCCCGACATTTCCGAAGAAGCCCTGTCCGGCGCGCTCTACGAGATAGAGCAGGCGAGCGCGGCGCTGCTGTCGATGGCCGGCAAGATCGGCCAGTACCTGCGCGAGAACGACTGGCTGATGAGCATCAAGAGCCGCGCGGCGATTCCGGGCGGGCTGTGCGAGTTCGACCTCCCGTCCTATCACTACTGGTGTCACCGCGCGCCGTCGCTGCGCCAGTCCGACCTCGCCGGCTGGCTGACGCCAATGCTGCCGATCCGCGACGGCCTGACCATCGTGCTGCGCCTGCTGCGCGCCAGCGGCCGACCGGAACGTCATGTTGCAGGCAGCGGCGCGTTCCAGCAGATGATGGGCGGCAAGTCGGCCCAGATGCTGCGTCTGCGCGTGTCGATGGAAGAAGCGGTCACACCTGAAATCAGTGCCAACAAGTACGCGCTCAACATCCGCTTCGTCGCGCCCGGCGGTCACGCCCGCCCGCGCGTGACCGAAACCGACGTCGGCTTCGAACTGACCTTCTGCAACCTGTGAGCACTCCGGGCACCGGCGGTCGCATCGTCACCTGTCCGCGCTGCGGCCAGCCCGCCGTCTATGCGCCGTCGAACCCTGCACGGCCGTTCTGCAGCCCGCGCTGCAAGAATTCCGATTTCGTCGCCTGGGCGAACGAGGAGTACCGCGTGCCCGATGCGTCGCCCGAACTGCCGCCGGACGAAGATATTTCATAGGTCGGTCTGGCCGAACGAATCCGGGTGCCTCGCCGCGATCAGTGCCGCGGCCATCGTTGTGCAGAGTGCGTATCGCGGCGAGGCCGCCGCTCCCACAGGGCCAGCTCCCACAGGGCCAGCTCCCACAGGGCCAGCTCCCACAGAGCTGTTGCTTCTATTGTTGTCCTGGGCGGGCGCGGGGGCTTCGCCGTGTTGACGTGATGCGGCGTCAGTCGAGCCTGAACACGACCGGCAGCAGCAATTCGCGAGTGCCGCCCGCGTTGATGCGGCCGATCTGGCGTGCGGCGTCGAGCGCCGCGCGGTCCAGCAGTGCGTGACCGCTGCCGGCCAGCACGGCGGCGTCGATGACCCGGCCCGACGCATCGAGCAGCAGGCGCAGCGTCACTTCCCCCTCCAGTTCCCGCTCGATCGCCTCCGGCGGGTAGAACACATGACGGTTCAGCTTCTGCTGCGCCTGCTCGCGCGCCTCGGCGGTGGTTGTCGTGCTCCGCGGCGCGCGGACGACCGCTGGCGGACGCGGTGCCGGTTCAGCCTGTTCGCTGCGCGTGTCCTTCAGCAGCGGTTCAGCCGGCTCGGGCTCCGCTGCGCGCGGCGCGGCTGCCGCAGGCGCGGTCTGCAGCCGGGCCTGCAATGCCGGCGCCGGCGCGGCGCGCGGCGCTTCGGCCGTGCGTTCGGGCCACAGCAGGAACAGGGCGTGCGTCAGCGCGGACAGTGCAAGTGCGAAATGAAGTTTCAGGCGGGACAAACCGGCGGACGGGATCGTTAGACTGGCGACCTGTATTGTGCCCGACCCACCGGGCTGCCTTGACGGGGACGCACTTGATCCAGACTTTCCGATGTCTTGCCGCGCTGCTGCTGGCGCTCTGCCTGATCCCGCCCGCGTGGGCGCAACTGCCCGATCCGGCGCGTTTCGGTCGCGCGATGGAGATGGGCGACATCCGCTCGGCGACCCGCTGGCTGGACGAAGGCCTGCCGCCGGATTTCGAAGCCGACACGGTGGGCAGCGGCATGATGATCGCAGCCTGGGACGGCAACATCGAACTGATGCAGCTGTTTCTCGAACGCGGCGCCCATATCGATTACATCAGCCGCATCGGCGAACAGGCGATCGCGCTGGCGGCGTGGCGCGGCCATCAGAAGGCGGTCGAATGGCTGATCGAGCGCGGTGCGTCGCTCGACCCGCCGGACAAGACCTGGGGCGCGCTGCATTACGCCGCGTTCGCCGGTCACCGGCGCATCGCAGACCTGCTGATCGCGCGTGGCGCGAAACTCGACGCGCGCGCGCCCAATTTGTCGACGCCGTTGATGATGGCGGTGCGCGAAGGCCACGAAACCATCGTGCGCGCGCTGGTCGAGGCCGGCGCCAGCACGAATGCGGTGTCCGACCGTGGTGAAAATGCGCTGGCCTGGGCGCTGCGCTACAACCGGTTGCGCATCGCCGGGCTGGTCGCTCCCACGGAAGAGGTGGCGGCGGCCGTCAAGGCGCAGCCGGTGCAGGCCGTACCGCCACCGCCGCCGCAGGCGTCAGTGCCGGCGCCGCCCGATGTGGCCGCCCTGCTGAAGAAGCTGCGCGAAGCCGAGGCGCGTGGCCAACCCACGGCCGCGCTGCGCAAGCAATTCCTCGCTGCGGTCGACAGCCATCGCAACAGCGCGACCCGGCAGACGGTGAAGGCCGCGCCGTCGGCGCTGGTCATTTCCGCAAAGCGGGGCAAGCCGGGCGCCGAGCGGGCCGAACTGGTGTCCGGCGCCGCGACGCCGGCGGCGCAGACGCTTGCGGCCGACGCCGGTGCGCTGGACATCCTGCGCGCCATCCAGGCGGCGCAGGCGGCCGGTCAGCCGACCGAGGAACTGCGCAAGCGCTTCAGGGCGGCGGTCGAGAAGATCCGCGCGCAGTGAGCGTCGTGACCGCTTCGTGATGTGACAGGAACACCCGGCCGCCGAGCTGCGCCAGCAGGTCGGTGCGCTCGAGCTTGTCCATCACCGGCCCCTTCACCTCCGACAGGTGCAGCAGCACGCCCATGTCGCGCAGCCGGTGCGCCACGCTTTCCAGCATTTCGAGCGCGCTGGCGTCGATGTCATTCACCGCCGAACACTGCAGCACCACGTGCTGCGCGGCGGGCTGCGCCGCGACCAGCGCGAGCATGCGGTCCTCGACCTGACGCGCATTCATGAAGTTCAGGCCTTCATCCACCCGCAGCCCGATCAGCGACGGATCGGTTTCGACCCGATGACGGTCCACGTTGCGGTAGTGCTCGGTACCCGGTACGCGCCCGACCACCGCCATGTGCGGCCGGCTGGCGCGCCACAGCAGCGTGAGCAGCGTCAGCAGCACGCCGGCACCGACCCCGGTTTCGACGCCTGCCAGCAAGGTGACGACCAGCGTGGTGACCACTGCCGCGAAATCGGTGCGCGAACTGCGCCAGGTACGGCGCAGCGTGTCGGTGTCGACGAGCGTCATGATGGCCACGACGATGGTCGCCGCCAGCGTGGCCTGCGGCAGGTAGTGCAGCAGTGGCGTCAGCGCCAGCGCGGCCAGCGCGATGCCGACCGCGGTGAAGGCGCCGGCCGCGGGGGTCGCGGCGCCGGCGTCGAAATTCACCACCGAACGCGAAAATCCGCCGGTCACCGGGTAGCCGCCGGTGAAGGCGGCCGCGAGGTTGGACGCGCCAAGACCGACCAGTTCCTGGTCCGGCTCGATGCGCAGTCGGCGCTTGGCGGCGAAGGTCTGCGCCACCGATACCGACTCGACGAAGCCGATGACGCTGATCAGCAGCGCCGGCAGCAGCAGTTGCGACAGCAGCGCGGGGTCGAAGGAGGGCAGCGTCAGCGGCGGCAGTCCGGCCGGAATGTCGCCCACCTTGCGTACGCCGAACTGGTCGAGGCGCAAGGCCCACACCAGCGCGGTGCTGCCGAGCACGGCCACCACCGGGCCGGCCTTGGCGCAGGTGTCGGCCGCGCGGGCCGACAGGCCGAGCCGGATCAGCAGCGGCTTGAGCCGGCTGCGCGTCCAGTACAGGAAGATCAGCACGCCGGCGCCCAGTGCCGCGGTGGGCAGGTGGGTGTCGGGCAGGTGGGCGATCAGGCCGGGCAGCAGATCGGGCAGCGTGTCGCCACTGGCCTGTATGCCGAGCAGATGCTTGAGCTGGCTCAGCGCGATCAGCAGCGACGACGCGGTGACAAAGCCTGATACCACCGGGTGGCTGAGGAAGCTGGCCAGAAAGCCCAGCCTGAGTGCGCCCATCACGGTAAGCATGACACCGGACACGAAGGCCAGCGTCAGCGCAGCCTGCAGTCGTGCCGCCTCATCCGCCAGGCCGAGCGAACCGACCGCAGCGGCGGTCATCAGCGACACGACGGCCACCGGTCCGACCGACAGCGCGTGGCTGCTGCCGAACAGAGCGTAGGCGAACAGCGGCGCAATGCTGGCATACAGCCCGACCTGCGGCGGCAGCCCGGCCAGCTGGGCGTAGGCCAGGCTCTGCGGGATCAGCATCAGCGTGACGATGAGCGCGGCCAGCAGGTCGGCGCCGAAGGTCGGCCGGTCATAGCGCGGCGCCCAGCCGAGCACCGGCAGCCAGCGCGCCCACGCGCCGGACGTCGAGACCGGATGCGTCGGCCGGCTCACAGCACGTCGAGCGGAATCTTGAGGTAACGCGTGCCGTTGGCTTCCGGCTCGGGCAGGTGGCCGGCGCGCATGTTGACCTGTACGGACGGCAGGATCAGCACCGGCATGTCGAGCGTGGCGTCGCGCGCCGTGCGCATGGCGACGAAATCGTCTTCGGCGATGCCGTCATGCACGTGGATGTTGTGCGCGCGTTGTTCGGCCACCGTGCTTTCCCACGCGGGGGCGCGGCCGCCCGGCGGGTAGTCGTGGCACATGAACAGCCGCGTGGCCGGCGGCAGCGACAGCAGCCGGCGCACCGAGTGGTACAGCGTGCGCGCGTCGCCGCCGGGGAAGTCGCAGCGCGCGGTGCCGTAGTCGGGCATGAACAGCGTGTCGCCGACGAACACCGCGTCCTCGATCACATAGCTCATGCAGGCCGGCGTGTGACCCGGCGTGTGTAGCGCGCGCGCGGTCAGTGAGCCGATGGTGAAACTGTCGCCGTCAGCGAACAGCCGGTCGAACTGGCGGCCGTCGCGCGCGAAGTCGTCACCGGCGTTGAACAGGCTTCCGAACACCTTCTGCACAGTGACGATGTGGGCACCGATGCCCAACTGTCCGCCGAGCTGCGCGCGCAGATGCGGCGCAGCCGACAGGTGGTCGGCGTGCACATGGGTTTCCAGTATCCATTCGAGCCGGGCGCCCAGCTCGCGCACCCGCGCGATCAGGCGGTCGGCCGACTGTGTCGAGGTGCGGCCTGCCTTGGGATCGTAGTCGAGCACACTGTCGACGATGGCGCACGCTTGCGTGCTGCGGTCGAGCACGATGTAGCTCACCGTGCTGGTTGCTTCATCGAAGAAGGCTTCGATCTGCATCGAACTGCTGGACATGAATGCTCCCTTGAATCGGATGGGAACACCTTATATCGCTTGCTGCGCCGCGTCAGTAACTGCAGTCACCTTCGTATGCGGCGTCACCCATGAAAAACGGCGGGAGTGCCCGCCGTTTTTTTCCTGCCTGTACTGCCGCGCCGTTCAGCGGTTGGCGATGTACATCGTGATTTCAAAGCCAAAACGCAGATCGGTCGCCTTCGGGGTTTGCCAGTTCATGTCAGTCTCCTTGGTAAGTGCTGCGTACTGCATCAGGTCGTTCGCGCTGCATCGGCGTCTGCCATGCATGGATTGAATGATGGACCCGGCTGCGTCGGCGCACCTGATGATGCACACGAAAGAAGGCCCATGATTTTCATGATCGCGGCCGATTGACGCTGCCACCGGCCGGCCGCCATACTCCGCGCGCAAAATAACGGACCACCCGAACATGACGCAGGAAAACCTGTTCTGCGCACTGCGCGCAGCCTTCCCGGACGATGTCGATGCAATCGCCATCGAAACCGCCGACACGCCCGATCCGCTGTACTACACCTGGCGCGACCTCGAACGCGGCACGGCCATGCTGGCCAACCTGATTGATTCGCTCGCGCTGCCGCCGGAAAGCCGCATCGCGGTGCAGACGGAAAAGAGCGTCGAGGCGTTGATGCTCTACCTCGCCGTGCTGCGCGCGGGCCATATCTATCTGCCGCTGAACACCGCCTATCAGGCGGGTGAGGTCGAATACTTCATCGGCAACGCGGAACCGGCGGTGGTCGTGTGCACCGAGAAGAACGTCCGATGGGTGAGCGATCTCGCTGCGCGCCTGGGTACGCCGTATGTGTTCACGCTGGAAGACGACCGCAGTGGCAGTCTGCTCGACGCCGCCGCGCCGCACAGCGACCGCCACACGCCGGCGCTGCGCGCCGCCGATGATCTGGCGGCAATCCTGTATACCAGCGGCACGACCGGCCGCAGCAAGGGCGCCATGCTGACGCATGGCAACCTGCTGTCGAATGCCCAGGTGCTGAAGGAGGTGTGGGGCTGGCAAGCGGGCGATGTGCTGCTGCATGCGCTGCCGATCTTCCATGTGCATGGCCTGTTCGTCGCCTCGCACGGCGCGCTGCTCAATGGCAGCCGCATGATCTGGTTCAGCCGGTTCGATCCGCGTGCGGTGGCGGCGCGCCTGTCCGAAGCCACGGTATTCATGGGCGTGCCGACGCTGTACGTGCGTCTGCTGGCCGAACCCGGCTTCACGAAGGATGCCTGCCGCGGCATGCGGCTGTTCATCAGCGGTTCGGCGCCGCTGCTGATCGAAACCTTCCGCGGATTCCGCCAGCGCACCGGTCACACGATACTGGAGCGTTACGGCATGAGCGAAACCGCGATGCTCACGTCCAACCCGTACCGGCCGGAAGACCAGCGCCGCGGCGGCACGGTCGGGCCGGCGTTGCCGGGCGTGAGCCTTCGGGTGCGCGACGACCGCGGGCAATCGCTGCCGGCAGGCGACATCGGCGGCATCGAGGTGCGCGGGCCGAACGTGTTCAAGGGCTACTGGCGCATGCCGGAAAAGACCGCTGCCGAATTCACCGCCGATGGCTGGTTCATGACCGGCGACGTCGGCCATCTGAGTGCGGACGGCTATGTGACCATCGTCGGCCGCAGCAAGGACCTGATCATCAGCGGCGGCTACAACGTGTATCCGGCCGAGATCGAAAGCGTCATCAACGACATGCCGGGCGTGGCCGAATCGGCGGTGGTCGGTGTGCCGCACGCGGATTTCGGCGAGGCGGTGGTCGCCATCGTGGTCGCCAAGCCGGGCAGCACGCTCGACGCCGCCGCGATGACGGCACGGCTGAAGGCGCAGATCGCCAACTTCAAGGTGCCCAAGCGGCTGTTCATCGTGTCCGAACTGCCGCGCAACACGATGGGCAAGGTGCAGAAGAACCTGCTGCGCGACGCGCATCGCGCGCTGTTCGCCGGATGAACGAGCCGGTCGCCGTCGATCCGGACCGCTGTCCGCGCTGTGCAGGCCGCTTTACCTGCGGCGCAGCCGGACCGGCGCCCTGCGACTGCTTCACGTTGACGCTCGATCCCGGGCTGCTGGCCGAGCTGCGCGAACGCTACGTCGGCTGCCTGTGTCTCGCCTGCCTGCGCGAAATCACGAATGCGCGGACGGACGCGCGGACCGATGTACCGACGGCGGGCCCCGCCTGACGCACGACCTCAGGGCCTGGGTGCCGCCTCGGACGTCGCGGCCGGTGCGCCCGCCGGCGTGGTGGCCGGCGCGCTCTTGGGCTGGATGATGGCGCGCACCCGCTTCGACTGGTCGCCGCCCGACGGCACCGCCCTGGCGTCGGCCGAGTTGGTGACCGTGTAGTTCTCGCTGATCGAGTTGTATTCGATGTACTGGCCGCGCACCTCGTCGCCGCCGCTCTTCACGTGAGCGCGTACGTAGAAGCGGGTGATTTCGGTCTTGGCGTCGTGCTCGATGCGCTCCGCCTCGCCTTCCATCCACAGGTCCTGGCCTTCGCGCTTCTGCCGGAAGCGCGCCAGACCGTTTTCGCCACTGGTGGCCACGCCCTTCTGGTAGCCGGTCCCGTCCTGCGTCACCACTACCTTGTTGGCCTTGATGGTCAGCGTGCCCTGCGTGAACACGACATTGCCTTCGAAGTTATGGGTTTTCGTGCGGTCGTCCACCGTCACCTTGTCGGCTTCGAGATTGACCGGCTTGTCGCGGTCGGCGCGTTCGGCGCGGGCGGTGGCGGGCAGGCCGGCTGCGAGCAGCAGGGCCAGGGTGGTCAATGCGGCAGTGATCTGACGCGAAATCATGGGCGGCGGGCTCTTTCTATGGTGGCTTTGACGCGCGATTCGAGTACGTACTGTTCCTTGATGCGGTCAGCGACCATGCCTACGCCGGTCGCCACCGACTTGCCCTGCGTCATGCGCACCGGCTGATCGGTGCGCGCGATTTCCTCTTCCGGATACACATAAAGCAGCGTGGTCGCCAAAGTCATTTCGGCCCGGCCCGGACTGGTTTCGCGCAGCACGCGCACATTGTCGCGCAGGATGGCTTCCTTGCCATCCTTGGTTAGCAATGCGCGTTCGGAGCTGATGTGGGTCGGTGCCAGCTTGCCTTCGTAGCGCAGTGTCGGGTGGTCGAGTTCGGCCGAGTCGTCGTCCGGGTAGTGACGCATCTGCCGGGCGGTCAGCGTGTGCTGTATCGCGCCGGTTTCGTCGTAGCGGTACAGCGTGAAGTTGTCGATGATCACATCGGGGTCGTGACGCAGGTTGCCGCTCGACGGCTTGTCGTCGATGCGCGTCGTGCGCTCCAGCCAGATCGTCATGCCTGCGAGCGCGATCAGGATGAGCAGCGGCAGCGCCTGCTGGATGCGTCGGTTCAACGCAGGCAGTCCTGCAGCAGTACGTCGAGCGCGCCGCGTGCGTCGAGCAGGTATTCGCACACCTCGCGCACCGCGCCGCGGCCGCCGTCGGCTTCGGCGATCCAGCGCGCGTGCTGGCGCACGAAGAAGTGGGCGTTGGCCGGCGCCGCCGAAAAGCCGCAGGCGCGCATCACCGGCAGGTCGACGACGTCATCGCCCATGTAGCCGCAGTGTTCCAGCGCAATGCCGCGTTCGGCCGCCAGTTCGCGCATCGCGTCGCGCTTGTTCTCGACGCCGAGCAGCGCGGTCGTGATGCCGAGATTGGCCGCGCGGTGGCGCACCGCCGCCGACGAGCGGCCGGAAATGATGACGATTTCGACGCCCGCGCCGGCCAGCATCTTCAGCCCGTGTCCGTCCAGCGTGTTGAAGCCCTTCATCAGGTCGCCGTCCGGACCGAACCAGATCGTGCCGTCGGTCATGACGCCGTCGACATCGAAACCCATCAGGCGGACCTTGCCCGCCACGTCGCGTACTGCGTTGCCGTCCATGTTCAGATCACCTTGGCCAGCATCAGGTCGTGCATCGTCAGCGCGCCGGCCAGTGCGCCGTGTTCGTCGGTCACCAGCAACTGGTTGACCCGGTTGCGTTCCATCACCTCGGCCGCTTCGGCGGCCAGCTTCGCCTCGCTGATCGAGCGCGGCTGACGGCTCATCACGTCGGCCACCGGCACCGTGCGCACGTCGCCCAGGCGGTCGATCGCGCGCCGCAGGTCACCGTCGGTAAACACCCCGGCCACGCCGCCGGCCGCATCCAGCACCACGGTCATGCCCATGCCGCCACGCGTCACCTGCAGCAGCGCCTCGGTCACCGTGCTGTCGACCGCCACCGTCGGCACGTCGGCGCGCGCGCGCATCACGTCGCGCACATGGGTCAGCAGGCGCCGGCCGAGCGCGCCGCCCGGGTGGCTGCGTGCGAAGTCGTCCTCGCGGAAGCCGCGGGCGTCGAGCAGCGCGACCGCCAGCGCATCACCGAGCGCCAGCGCGCAGGTGGTGCTGGCGGTCGGGGCAAGATTCAGCGAGCAGGCTTCCATCGCAACGCCTGCGTCCAGATGCACGTCGGCCAGCCGGGCCAGCGTCGAATCCGGCTTTCCGGTCATCGCGATCGTGCGGCCGCCCTGTCGGCGCACCAGCGGCACCACCGCCAGCAGTTCGGCGGTTTCACCTGAGTTGGACAGCGCGATCAGCACGTCGTCACGATGGATCATGCCCAGATCGCCGTGCAGCGCCTCGGCGGCATGGACGAAATAGGCCGGCGTGCCGGTGCTGGCCATCGTCGCGGCGATCTTGCGCGCGATGTGGCCGGACTTGCCCAGACCGCTGACGATGACGCGGCCGGTGCTGTCGAGCACCAGCCGCACCGCACGGGCGAAGTCTTCGCCCAGGCGCCCGGACAGCGCGTCGAGCGCGCGGGCTTCGATGTCTAGCACGCGACGGGCCGCGGCGACGATGTCTTCGGTGACCGGCGGGGGACTGTGTGTCATGCGTCTGGCGGGGGAAAGTCCGGTTGATCCGGCAGGTGCCCGCAGCGCGGGCGTTCGGGTGGATCGGTTATGATCGACGCGGATTATAACAACCTGCCCACGGCAGGCGGCCGGCCATCCGCTCATGGCCCTGCCGCCCCTTCTTGTCCACCATGTCCGCACTTGAGCTGGTCCTGCTGCTGCTCGCCGCTTCGGTGCTGGTGGTCGGCCTTTTCCGCAGCATCGGACTGCCGCCCATACTGGGTTACCTGCTGGTCGGTGCACTGGCCGGCCCGCACGCGCTGGCGTTCATCCCCGATACGGAGGAGGCGCGCCAGTTCGCCGAGTACGGAATCGTGTTCCTGATGTTTTCGATCGGCCTCGAATTCTCGCTGCCCAAGCTGTTTTCGATGAAGCGCGTGGTGTTCGGCCTGGGCGGCATGCAGGTTGCGCTGTCGGTGGTGGGCGTCATTACCTTCGCCTGGCTGTTCGGGCTGAGCATCAAGGGCGCGATCGCCGTCGGTGCGGCCATCGCCATGTCGTCTACCGCGGTGCTGATCAAGCTGCTGGTCGAGCGGCTGGAACTCGATTCCGCGCACGGCCGCCAGGTGATCGGCGTGCTGCTGTTCCAGGATCTGGCCGTCGTGCCCTTCCTGGTGGTGATTCCGGTGCTGTCGCTCGGCGCCGAGGAAAGCATGGAAGCGCTGGCGCTGGCCGGCGTGAAGGCAGCCGTGGCGCTGACTCTCATCCTGTATCTGGGCCCGCGCCTGATGCAGCGCTGGTTCTTCGTCGTGGCGCAGCGCAAGTCCCCCGAGCTGTTCATGCTCAACGTGCTGCTGGTGACGCTGGGCATGGCGTTCGCGACCGAGCACGCCGGGCTGTCGCTGGCCCTTGGCGCCTTCCTGGCCGGCATGCTGATTTCGGAAACGCAGTACCGCTATCAGGTGGAAGAAGACATCAAGCCGTTCCGCGACGTGCTGCTCGGCCTGTTCTTCGTCACCATCGGCATGAAGCTCAATCTGGCGCTGGTGCTGTCGGAGCTGTTCTTCGTGCTGGTGACGGTGCTGTTCATCCTGATCGGCAAGTTCGTGGTCGCCGCGGCGGCGTCGCGCTTTTTCGGCTCGTCGCCCGGCACGGCGCTGCGTGTCGGGCTGTGGCTGTGCGCCGGCGGCGAATTCGGCTTCGTGCTGATGGCGCTGGCCGATGCCGCCAACCTGCTGCCCGACCGCATCCTGCAGATCGTGCTCGCGTCGCTGCTGCTGAGCCTGCTCACCGCACCCATCCTCGCCCACTACGCCGACCGCATCGTGCTGCGGCTGGTGCCGTCGGAATGGCTGATGCGCTCGATGCAGCTGACGTCGATCGCCGCCCAGTCGCTGGCGACCGATGGTCACGCCATCGTCTGCGGCTACGGCCGCAACGGCCAGTACCTGGGGCGTTTCCTGGAAAACGAGGGCATTTCGTTCATCGCGCTCGACCTCGATCCGGAGCGGGTGCGCGAGGCGGCGGCGGCCGGTGAAACGGTGGTGTTCGGTGATGCCGGCAAGCGCGAAACGCTGATCGCGGCCGGGCTGACGCGGGCGTCCATCGTCGTCATCACGTTTGTCGACACCGAGGCGGCGCTGCGCGTGATCCATCTGGTCAATGAGCTGCATGCCGAAGTGCCGGTGGTCGTGCGCACCTTCGACGAGCGCGACTACGACAAGCTGTCGGCCGCCGGGGCCACCGAGGTGGTGCCGGAATCGCTCGAATCGTCTCTGATGCTGGCCACCCACGCCCTGGTGCTGCTGGGCATTCCGCTGCATCGCGTGCTCAAGCGCATCCGCCAGTTCCGCGGCGACCGCTATCACCTGCTGCGCGGGCTGTACCGCGGCGCCGAACATCTGTCGGAGGAGGCGGCGTCCGATCAGCAGCACACGCGTCTGCATTCGGTGCCGCTGGCGCCCGGCGCCTGGGCGATCGGACACCGCATCGACGAATTCCACTTCAACGACATCCGCGTCGAGGTGAGTGCGATCCGCCGGCGCGGCATCCGGGCGCTGGAGCCCAGTTCCGACCTGGCGTTCGAAAGCGGCGATGTGGTGGTGCTGCTGGGCGCGCCGGCCGAACTGGCTCAGGCCGAATCGCGCCTGCTCAAGGGCTGAGCGGCCATTGCTGCGAATCCAACGTCAAAACGCGACGTCAGAACGCCACGCACACCGTATAGCGATCGGCCGCGGTTTCGGCCGCGGCGTCGATGTTGGACGCGGTCGATGTGGCCGACGGCGTGCCATTGACGTCGATCATCGCGCGCACGTTGCCGGTGTTCGTCACGCCGTCGTCCATGGTCGAATCGACCTGACGCGCGAGGCGGGCCGTGATGCCGGACGAACAGATGAAGAAGGCGCCGGTCATCGGCCGCGAATCCGGACCGCTACCGGTGGCCGGCGTGATCGGCGAGGTGCTGGTGATGCCGATGGTGCCGTTGTCGGCGTTGCGCGGCAGGTAGGCCGGGTCGCTTTCGACGGTCGGGCCGGTCAGCAGGTTGGCCAGCCGCAGGTGCTGCCACACCAGACGCGATTCGTCGGTCGCGGTGGTCGAGTTCCAGTTGCCGCCGATGCGACCGTTGCCCTGGGTTTCCGGCGTGCCCGGGGTGGTCGCCAGCGTGCCGGCCACGTGCTGCACCACGGCCGGATCGTCGCCCGGCATGAAGCGGAAGCGGTCCTGGTAGGCGTACACGGCGGTCGACATCGTGCGGAAGTCATTCACCAGACTTTTCGCCTTGGCGCTGTTGATCAGTTCCTGCCCCTTGAGCACGCCGCCCAGCAGCAGACCGATAATGACGAGCACGATGGCGATTTCGACCAGCGTGAACCCTTGTTGATTGGCTTTCATGTGAATCCTCCGTATGCGTCCCGACGATGCAGATTCCGTGCCCGAACGGACGATACCGGGAGTGTTTCCTTGATTGCGCTGATTTGGAAACGATTTTTTTCATTGGCGACGGTGAACGACCGTTCACAACCGGGGTGTTCCGGGGTGAATGCCATGCAATCTGACCGGATCCGGACAGTTCTGTCACGATCCGGTCACCTTTCGCGGTGGCGCGCCCCGACCGATGAAAGCAGGGCGACACCTTGATGAGACGCCGTGCCGTGCCGCGCCGCACGCGTGTCAGGTGGCTGACGCGGGCTCAGCCCTGGCTGCTGCTGGGCGTGCTGACCAGCCTGCATCTGCTGCTGTGGCTGGACGACGACCTGCTGTTCGGCCGCGCACTGCTGCTGCCCCACCTCGGCCTGCTGCTGCTGTGGCAACCCCTGCTGCGCGCGCAGTCCCGCATCGAGTGGCCGGTGCTGGCGGCGCTGTGCGTGCTGGTCGGCGTGTTCCTGTGGTTCTACGGGCCGCTGGCGCTCAGCCTGTGGCTGCTGCTGCTGGCCGGTCTGGTCGGCGGCAAGGTGTTCTTTTCGCGCTCGCGCGGGCCGCGCATCTACTACCTCGGCGCACTGGCCTACCTGATCACGGCGCTGCTGACGATCGCTCTGCCGCGGGCGCTGCCGCCCGGCCTGCCGGTGCCGTCCAGCATCGATGCGCTCGGGCTGTGGCTGGCGCCGCTCGCCTTGACCGTCATGCTGCTGGTGCCCGGTCGCGAGCGGGTCGACCGCGACCGCGAAGTGCTCGACTTCGTGTCCGGCACCTTCGTGCTGTTGCTGCTCGCGGTACTCGTGCTGGGCACGCTGGCGGCGATGCAGCTGGCCGGCGTCGACTACCTGCGCGCGCTGCTCGCCACGCTGGGCGTGCTGGCCACCGCGCTGATGGTGATGGGCTGGGCGTGGAATCCGCGCGCCGGCTTCGGCGGCGTCAGCGTCGCCTTCACCCGCTACGTGCTGTCGCTGGCACTGCCCTATGAGCGCTGGCTGGAAAGTCTGGCGTCGCTGTCGCAGGAAGAGAGCCGGCCGGAGGAATTCGTCGCCCGCGCGGCCAACCGCCTGCTCGCCCTGCCGCTGATCAGCGGCGGAGAGTGGACGACTCGCGGTGGCGAGTGGACGACTCGCAGTGGCGAGTGGCACACCCGCAGCGGTGCGAACGCCGCGCCGCCGCGGCGCTTCGGCGAGGTTGCCGCGCACCGGCAGGATTTCGAACACCCGCTGCTCGACCTGACGCTCTACACCGCGCGCCCGCTGTCCGGCGGCCTGCTGTGGCACTTCAACCTTCTGGTGCAACTGCTCGGCCAGTTCTACCAGGCCCAGCTGCGCACCGAAGAACTGCGCCGCCTGTCCTATCTGTCGGCGATCCACGACACCGGCGCGCGTCTGACGCACGACGTGAAGAACCTGCTGCAGTCCCTCAACACCCTGTGTTTTGCCGCCCGCGAAGCCACTGACCCGGACAGCGCCGCCCGCGCCAACGCTCTGCTGGCGCGTCAGCTGCCGGTCATCAGCGCCCGGCTCGAAGCCACGCTGGACAAGCTGCGTCGCCCGCAGCCGGTCGACGGCGAATGGACGCCGGCCCCCGAATGGCTGCAGGCCACCGCGGCCCATTTCGCCGGTCAGGGTGTGACGGTCGAAGGCATGACCGATCCCGACCAGCGCCTGCCCGGCGCGCTGTACACGACCGTGGCGGAAAACCTGGTCGGCAACGCGCTGCAGAAGCGGCTTGCCGAACCGGGCATCGCCATCGTGCTGCGCCTCGGCGGTGACCGGCTGTCGGTCGAAGACAGCGGCAGTGCCATCGCCGACGATCTGGCCGGAAACCTGCTGCAGGCACCGGTCGCCTCCGCCAGCGGTCTGGGTGTCGGGCTGTACCAGTCGGCACTGCTCGCCCGCGCCAGCGGCTTCCGCCTGCAACTCGATCACAACCGCGAAGGCTGCGTCCGCTTCGTGCTGGCGCCGGAAGCGGAAAGCGAGCCTGCCCCGGCCTGAAGAGCGGGGTTGCGGGAGCGGCGCCGGGCTTTTGGGTGCTGCGAAGGGCTTGTGGGAGCGGCGGCCTGTGGGAGCGGCGGCCTCGCCGCGATTGATGCTGCGATGATCGTTGGTCAACGCGCCTATCGCGGCGAGGCCGCCGCTCCCACAGGGACAGCTCCCACAGGGACAGCTCCCACAGGGACAGCTCCCTCGGGCGCCTACTTCGCCTCGGCAAAGCCTTTCGCCAGCGCTTCCATGCGCGACCGGTTCACGCCGAAATCCGAATAGCCGGTCCGCGCACCGGAGCGGTAGTGGATGACCGATGCCCCGGCGTCGATGGCGAACTCCGCAGCATCGACGAAGCGGAAGATGCGTGAGCGGAATTCCGCCGCAATGAAGCCGGGCTCTTCGCGGGTGATGGTCGCGCGCGGCTGGGCGAGGATGACCTGCTTCAGGCGGGCCTGCGCAGCGGCGGCGTCGCCGCTGAAGGGAATCGGCGCCATCTTCGCCGCGCTGTCCGACTGGGTCGACACGCAGTTCGGCGAGTCGGGGCACGGGGTCAGCATGCGCGTGGCGGCATCGGCGGCGAGGGCGGTGGCGGCGCAGGCAGCGAGGGCCAGCGCGGTGGCGCGGGGTTTCATGGTGTGCTCCTTGAGCCACGCCAGTACGTCGGCGGCATTGCGATCGGGCGGAAACACCGGGTAGAACACCTTGACGATGCGTGCGTCTTCGGTGATCAGCGTGAGCCGCCGGTAGAGCTGCATGCCGGCGGCGGTGAAGGTGGGCAGGCGCAACGCGGCCTTGAGCTGCAGGCTGTCGTCGCTCAGCAGCGGAAAGGGCAGGTGCAGGCGCGCCGCCGCTTCCTGCTGGTAGTCGCTGCGCTGGCTGCTCAGCCCGAACACGCCGGCACCCAGCGTGGCCAGTTCGGCATGGTGGTCGCGGAAGGCGCACGACTGCGGCGTGCAGCCGCGTGCACCGGGTATCGCGTCCCAGCCGTCGGGCAGCGGCGCATCCGGCCGGCCGGTCATCGGATAGATATAGATCACCTGCAGGCCGCGCAGCGTCGCGAGATCGGTCGTGCCGCGGTCGGTGCGTGGCAGCGCCAGCGCGGGCAGATGCATCCCGTCGAGATGGGCAGCCGCCCCGTCGTCGAGCGGCGCCGGCAGGTCGTCGGGCAGGGTGGTCAGCGATGTCGTCATATATATGCAGTGTCTGTCCGGCGTGCTCATCCGCAGCGCGTGTCCGCGGTGGCTACCAGGTGAGCGTGCGCGTGTTGTCGCGGAACAGCGCCTCGCCGACCCGCTCGGGGTCGTCGAGCAGCATGCCCTGCATCAGGCTGGCTTCGGTCACGCCGTAATGGCGCATGCACACGCGGCACACGAGTACCACGGCGCCCTTGCCCATCAGTTCGCGCAGCAGTTTCTGCTGGGTGACGAAGTTGCGCAGATTGGTGCTGCTGCCCATGCGCACGGCCTGATCGTTCAGCAGCAAGGTCAGCGCGTGGCCGCGCGCCATCTGGTCCCGCGCGAAGATGAGCCCGGTCTCCGAGCGCTGCGAATTGTCGGAGGTCAGGTTGAGGAACAGAGACGGGGGTTCGGCGGCAAACGCCGGCATGCCCGCTGCGGCGACGATCAGCGCAATCGGCAGCAGCAGGCGTGAGGCAAAAGACATCTGGTTTCCTTCCACGATGGATCGAGGGTGACAGGCGTGAATTGCCGCTTGCACGGCGCATTGCACGCGCAAGTATCGCGCATTGCACCGCCTCGGTCGGGACAGCCTTGCGAAGGGGACGTTCCTCGTCGGGTACTCATTACTGCGCGATAGACACTTTCCACGTCATGACAGGCCCTGGAATGGAGGGACGACGCAGCGCTCTGTCCCGGCGTGACCGATGCTGCACTGCTCCGGCGAGCCTGCATACTCCCCGCGTGTGCAGCGGGGTCCGCCAGCGAACGGTGCGCACGCCATCCAGGCCCGGCTGACGCCAGCGCATCGGATCATCGATACATCGTGCGACGCCGTCGGATCGGCCAGCGAGCCTGACGTCGGGTCGACATTCTTGCCCGCCGGAAGGGAATGAACCATGGATACTCAGGATGACGTGCTGATCAGCAACCGCGTGATGCTCGTGCATTTCGACAGCTACAGCACCGCGCTCGTGTTTGCGAAGTGGAATGACACCTTGCTTCTGCCGGCAGCGCTTCCCGCTTCCGCCGAACTGACGTCAGCGGCCGATGAGCTCGCCGCTGCGCATGATGGCGAGGCGGTGAAGGCGGCGGTCATCGAGCGGCTGGGACTCAATCCGGCCGAGATGGTGCGGGCCAGCGATTTCAACCACTGGGCGTCCACCGAAACCGGCCCGGTCAGGGTGCATCTGCTGCGCTTCACCACCTTCGAGGCGCCCAAGGCCGCACTCGAACCACACGGCGGCGTATTCCGGCCGATCAGCGCGCTCCGCGGTGGCGCGCCGGTGGAACTGCTGCTGGCGCGCGAAGTGTTCAATCTGATCGTCGGTGCAGGTGGGGGCAAGGCATAGGGCGCCGCAGCCCGGTCATGGCCATTGCTCCATTCCCCGTGTTGTCGTGGCCCGGCTCGTGGCCGGGCGGGGAGGATCGGCAATCGGCATACCGGAGGACGGTCGAGTTCCACATGGTTTCGTATTCGAAGATTTGACAAAAATCTCGACATTATTGGTCGGTGATCTCATGATTTGCGGAATCGCACCGGTCCTCCCCTTGCCGCATTTCCGGCAATGTTCACATCGTCGCCAAGTCCGAAATGTCACGCTCCTCGCCACGCGGCCCGCTGACCGCCATCACCGACACCATCGACGATCGCGGGCTGGCGAAGAACGTCCATTTCGTGCCGGACAGCGGCCATATTCTGCTGTTCGATCAGCGCATGCTCCTGATGCATGGCTTTTCGGTCGCCGCGCTGCGCCACGAACTGGTCGAACGCCTGGGGCTGGACCGGACGCGCGAACTGTTCACCCGCATGGGCTATCAGCAGGGCGTTGAGGACGCCCGCTGCCTGCGCGAGGCGGAAGGCAGCGATCTGACGCGCACGCTGGCGCTCGGTCCGCGGCTGCGCGAGATCGAAGGCTTCGTGCGCAATCAGGCGGTCGAGCGCATGCAGTTCAACACCGACAGCGGCGAGTTCTGGGGCGACTACTACTGGCAGGCCTCATGGGAGGCTGAAGCCCACCTCAAGCACTTCGGCATCAGCGGCTCGCCCGCCTGCTGGATGATGACCGGCTACGCCAACGGCTTCACCACGACGATGATGGGCCGCCCCATCCTGTGGCGCGAACTGGAATGCGTGGCGATGGGTCACGCACGCTGCCGCGTGATCGGTCGGCCGCTGGAGGAGTGTGAGGACAGCGCCGACGATCTGGGCTTCTTGCGCATCGAGGACTTCGTGTCGGCGCCGCGCGGCCGCCAGACAGGGGGCGAGGCCGCGGCCGCCGCCGCGAGCCTGCCCGACCTCGTCGGCGCCTCTGCCGGCTTCAACTCGGTCGCCCACCTGATACGGCGTGTCGCCCCGACCGACGCCACTGTGCTGCTGCTGGGCGAAAGCGGCGTCGGCAAGGAGCGCTTCTCGAAAACCCTGCACGCCATCGGACCGCGCGCGAAAGGACCTTTCGTCGGCGTCAATTGCGCCGCCATCCCGGCCGAACTGGTCGAAGCCGAACTGTTCGGCGTCGAACGCGGCGCCTTCACCGGCGCGCACGCATCGCGGCCGGGCAAGTTCGAGCGCGCGCACGGCGGCACCCTCTTCCTCGACGAAATCAGCAGTCTGCCGATGCCGGCCCAGGGCAAGCTGCTGCGTGTGCTGCAGGAAGGCGAGGTCGAGCGCGTCGGTGACACCCGCGTGCGGCCGGTGGATGTACGCATCGTCGCCGCCGCCAACCGCGACTTGCGCAATGAGGTCGCCGCCGGCCGCTTCCGCGAGGATCTGTTCTTCCGCCTCAACGTGTTCCCGATCGAGATACCGCCGCTGCGCGAGCGACGCGAAGACATTCCGCTGATGGTGAATGTGTTCGTCGAGCGCTACGCGAAACGCTTCGGCAAGCGCATCGCCGGCCTCACTCAGCGCGCCGCCGAGGCGCTCCGGGCCTACGACTGGCCGGGCAATGTGCGCGAACTGGAGAACATCGTCGAGCGTGCGGTGATACTGGCCGACGACGGCGGCAATCTGGATGTGCAGCACCTCTTTTCGGGCGGCGAACGGCTGACCCAGCCCATGTTCAATCTGTCGGCCGGCGGCCGGCTCATGCGCGAAGCGGGCGCCGCGACGCAGGATGCCGATCATCGGCAGGACGATCTGGATGCGCACATCGCTTCGCTGGTCAACGCCGGCCTGCGCTTCGACGAACTGGAACAGCGCCTGCTCGACCATGCGATGACGCGCACGGGCGGCAACCTGTCGGCGGCGGCCCGGCTGCTCGGGTTACGGCGCGGCCAGTTCGAATACCGGGCAAAGAAGCGGGTGCCCGGAGTGGCGTGATCCGCCGCGACCCGGCGGGCGGGGGCTGCTCCGGATGACTCGATGGACGGGGTCGCCGTGCATGCGAGGTGCCGGGTTTGCATGGGCTAGCGGAGTGGAAAGGGTGGGTGTTGGGCATCGCTGCGCTCACCCCAACCTACGGCGGCGTGGCCCATGCGTAGGTTGGGGTGAGCGCAGCGATGCCCAACGCCACCCGTCAACCCGCGCGGCCGCGAGCCCGGCACCCCGATCCGGCCCCACCACAACACTCGCGCCGGCCGCGAGCCCGGGTTGGAACGGAAACGGTTTTCGCAGGAGCGGGCCCTGCCCGCGATACGGTCTGGAGAAACCACCGGCATCTGATCAACCGCCACATCGCGACCACTGGCCGCTCGCCCTCACCCGGCGCTTCGCGCCCCCCTCTCCCGCTGATGCGGGAGAGGGAAGAATCCTCCGCGGCTACGCCCCTCGGCCACATCGGTGGGAGAGGGCCGGGTTCGCACACCTGAGGGCGCCTGCTCAACCTACGGCGCGCAGCGCGCCGAGGCGCTCGGCGTCGATCAGCTTCTGCAGCAGCTTGCGCACGCGCACAGCGGCGATGTCGTTGCTCATCAGCACCGGATTCAGGGAGAAGAAGTCGGTCGTGCCCATCTCGTCCTGCGTGGCCTGGATGACCGGTCCGTCCTCGTTTTCGAAGGCGGCATGCATGGCCCGTATCTTCATTGCGTTGTATCCGGCGTTGTCGACGTCGTGATTGCGGCGGGTCGCGAAGTAGTAGTGCGTCTTCGTCGCCGACTCGGGCGTGCAGGTATGCAGGTCGTATTGGCCGGTGCAGTGATCGAGGTCCAGCGACCCCTCGCCCTGCAGGGCGCCGACCGACAGCTGGATGTTGGCCGGCGGCGTCCAGGTGATGTCGAAGAAGTGGCGGGCCGGAGCGGTTGGCTCCGGCAGAAAGTCGGCGAAGATGAGCATGGCCGGTGTCTGCGTCCACTCCCAGCGCGCGTTCACGCTGGCAATGCCCTCGCTCACCGCCGGCACCTGCGGCGACAGCTGGCCGCGGGTGCTGATGATTTCGCTATGCACATGGTCGATGTGGCTCAGGTCCATCACGTTGTCGATGATGAGTTCGTAATTCACGTCCATGCGCATGTAGGTGTGCGCCAGCGCGTTCGGGTGCCCGTCGTCCAGCGGACCGAAGTCCGGCAGTCTCGCCGGGTCGGCCCGTGCTGCGTCGCCCATCCAGATCCACACGAAGCCGTACTTCTCCAGCAGCGGAAAGCTGCGCACCTTCGCCGCCTTCGGGATCAGGCCGTTGCCGTGCGGGTTGTGCGTGCAGGCGCCGCTGCAGTCGAAGCGCAGCGCGTGATAGGCGCACACGACGTCGTCGCCGATGCGCTTGCCAAGGTGCAGCGGCGCGAAGCGGTGCGGGCAGCGGTCGTGCAGCGCCACCGGCGTGCCGTCCGCCCTGCGGTAGATGAGCACCGAGGTGTCGAGTATCCGGCGGTGAAACATGCCTTCGGCCGGCACCTCGCTGGACAGCGCGGCGACGTACCAGCAGTCCGTCATGAACTCGACCTTCTTCTCCAGTGCCTTTGCTTCCATTGCGTTGTCTCCTCCGTCTTGTGGTGATGCGCCCGGCGAACACCGGGCGTCGGGATGTGCCGTCGGCCGCCGATCAGAGATCGAGCACCAGCACGGCGGATTTCGAGCGCGAGCAGCAGGGCGTGAAGCGGTCGTTCGCCGCCTTCTCTGCATCGCTGAAATACAGGTCGCGGTGATCCGGCACGCCGTCGAGCACCGGCGTGATGCAGGTTCCGCAGATGCCCTGTTCGCAGGACAGCGGCACTTCGATGCCGTGTGCCGCCAGCGCGGCCGCCGCCGTCTGGCCGGTGGCGACCGGCACGAGGCGGCCGCTGCGCGCGAGTTTGATCTCGAAGGCTTCGTCGCCGTTGCGCGCCACCTCGGCGGCGAAGGACTCGGCGTGGATAGTGGCGTCGGCCCAGCCGGCCGCGCGAGCGCTGTCGATTACGTGGTTCATGAAGCCCTTCGGCCCGCACACGTAGAGATGGGTGTCGGCCGCGGGGGCGGCCAGCACGGCGGCGGCATCCAGCCGCTGCCCTGCGTCGCCGTCGTCGAAATGCAGGCGCACTCGATCGGCCCAGGCCGCGTCGCGCAGCCGGTCGAGGAAGGCGGTGCGCGCCGGCGTGCGGCTGCAATAGTGCAGCGTGAAGTCGCGGCCGCCGTGCGCCAGCTGCTGCGCCATCGCCAGCAGGGGCGTGATGCCGATGCCGCCGGCGAACAGCAGCGAATGACGCGCCGCCACCAGCGCGAACAAGTTGCGCGGAGCGCCGATGCGGATCTGCATGCCTTCGTGGAGGTCGGCATGCGCGCTGGCTGAACCACCCCGGCTCGCCGCATCCAGCAGGATGCCGATCTCGTAGCGCGCGCGCTGCGTCGCGTCGCCGAGCAGCGAGTACTGGCGCACCAGCCCGTTGGGCAGTTCGACGTCGATGTGGGCACCCGCGCTGAAGGTCGGCAAAGGCTCGCCGCCCGTGGACACCAGTTCAAGCGCGATGACGTCTTCTGCGGCCTGCACGCGTCGTGCAATGCGGACCTGAAACAGGGCGTCCCTCACCGCTCGCCCTCCCGACGCGCGTCGCGCGTCCCACCGGGCACGCATGCGCCGTTTCGCCTGTTCTGCATCTTTCCTCCCGATTCTTGTGATGCGCAGTCCGTGCCTGCGCAAAATGGAGGATTGCAACGAGCGTGCCAGGGAAGGGTGGATTTCAGGCAATTGTTTTTTAAGCGAATTTTTGCTGACAAACGCGCCATGACAAGGAGGCGACCATCGTTTTCTCATTTGAGTGAATCGAGGTCGTCAAATGAGGAAATTGCGGGATCGCCCCGCGCTGTCGGGCATCGCTGCGCTCACCCCAACCTACGGCAGGTCGGCCACTGATTCCCTCGTAGGTTGGGGTGAGCGCAGCGATGCCCAACAGCTACGTGGCCGGCACGGTACCGGTGAAAAAAAACCCGTCCCGGGCAAAAGCCTGGACGGGGTATGAACCCGGAGGGCCGGGAACGAGGAGCGTTGTACGGGCCCGGGGCCCGTACCGGGTGTCAGTTGCCGCTGCGCATGTTCTGCACCTGGAACAGGTTGGCCGGGCTCAGCTTGGGATCGACCTTGCCCTTGAACTGGCCGGTCGTGCAGTGCTTGGCCTGCACGTCCACCATCGAGAACGAATCGTCGAGTGCGACGCCGGTGCCCTTGTTGACCGGAAGGTGAAAGTCCGGGTGCGCCTTGCCGATGGTCCAGGTCTTCCACAGCTCGCCCTTGCGGTCGTACACCAGGGTGCGCGAGGCGCCGTAGACCTGGGCGTCGAAATGCATGACGCGCTTGCCGACCGGGTGGTTGCTGTTGACCGGAACGGACTCGACGATGTGCACCTTGCGCAGTTGCCAGGTGATGTCGGGGAAGCACTCGCCCTGGCCAGTGAAGCTCACGTACTTGTAGCCGTCCTCTTCCTTGAATTCGTCCGACAGCTTCATGTCGTTGTGCTTGTAGTAGGGCATCAGCAGGTTCTTCGTGCCGACGAACTTCCACTGCATATCCGACACCCGGCTTTCATACCCTTCGAAGTCCTCGATCATCAGGTCGGAGCCGAGAAAGGCATCGGTCACCTGTCCGGCCGCGAGACGGCGTACGCGGCGCTGAAAGCCGAGGTAGAGGTAGGCATCGTCGAACTTGGTGTCGTCTTCGTACTTCTGGATCAGCAACTGCGTGTTCTTCAGATCCTGTGGCTCCAGCACCTGGGCGTAGATGGCGCGGTAGAGGTTGGCGGAATTCGGCGTCACTTCGGGCGTCGGTGCGTGATCGGTGCGGTGCTTGAAGTTCAGGAAGAAGAAGTTGAACTTCAGCGTCCGCTCAAGCTGACCGGTCGTCATGTTGCGGTACTTCCAGTAGAACGGATGGATGGCGGCGTTGTCGCCCCAGTTCGCACCGTACTTGAAGTTCCACGCCACCTTTTCGCCGGCGCGCGGGTCCGAAGTGCTGGGCTCCTCCGGGAACGGACGGCCACCGGAGAAGCCTTCGATCTGGCCCACATTCTCGCCCAGCTTCGTCTTTCCCAGATTGCGCTTCGTCGCCTCGACATAGCCCTTGGGGTTCGGGAAACTCAGTGTTTCGCCGACCTTGATCTGGTACCAGCCGTTCTTGATCACCATGTACATGCCGGCGTCCAGTGCGTCCTTGAACTGGTCGACGTTGTCCTTGTTGATCGTCATGCCGGCACTCAGGCCGGCGAAGGTCGGAAAGCCCTTCTTGTAGGGCTCGAAGGCGGTTTCGACGTCGGCTTCGCCAGCGGCGAAGCCCTGTGAGCACAGTCCGGCTGCGAGCAATCCGGCGGCAATCAGCTTGTTCATTGCGTGCGTCTCCTGTGAAGCCGGGGCGCACGCCCCGGCACTGCGGTGGATGGTCAGAACTTGTAGCGGAGGGTTGCGTAGATCTCGTCTTCGGCCCACGCGGCGCCGATCGGGCCGGCGCGGAAGCGGCCGAGCGGTTCGAGGCCGGCCAGGCCACGCGAGAAGGCCTGGGTCGGATCGCCGCCGTAGTTGCCCGAGGTGAAGGGCGGCCACGGGTTGCAGGCACGGCAGTCGTCGTACTTGTAGCGGTCGTTGTCGCTGCCCAGCTTCACGTTGGCGCCGATGGCAAACTTCAGGTTGTCGCTGAGCAGCCACTCGACCTGCGGCGCGGCGACGGTCGCCTGCGCGCGGAAGTCATGCGCGAAGATGATTTGCGGACTCAGCCGGTCGTTCTTCAGGAATGCCTTGACGAGCAGCGTGCCAATCACGTTGTCCTCCCAGTCCGGGATGCCGATGCGGCCGCCCATCGGACCCCGACGGTCGTCATGGTTGAAGATGTGCTGGAAGAAGAGCTGGCCGGAGATGAGGGTCGTGCGACGCGGGTTGATGAAGGGTATGAAGGTGGGCCGGTCGATGCCGATCACTGCCCGGAGCACGTTGTTCTCCGAATACAGTTCGGCCTTGGAGGTGTTGGCGAATTCCTCGCCGTCAGTCAGTGCAGCCTCGACGCGCACCGCGGCGTCTGCGGCTTCCCATTCGAAGTCCATCGATCCGCCGATCAGGTTTACCCGCGGAAAGTGCATGTCGAACGAGATCAGGTAGGGCCAGGATTCACGGAACTCGCCGGTGAAGCCGTTCGTGCCTCGCCTTGCGCCACGCAGGCTGGGCAGTTGCGAGCGATAGGTCAGCGCGTTCAGCGAGAACGACAGTCCGCCCTTCGTGACGCCCTCGTACTTGATGCCGAGCTGCGTGTTCTTCAATTTCCAGCTCGGCAGGTGAACTTCGTTCAGGCCGATCTGACCCGGACCGAAGTCGGTCGCCAGGAACGCATCGGGGACGCCGGGCAGGTTGGCAAAGTTGGCCACCGTGCCGCCGTTGTCCCACAGGTTCTTCATGCCACGAAAGAAGCAGCCGGCGTCGAGGATGACGTTGGCCGTGCCGCACTGGCCCAGGTTATTGGCGCGGAACTGGTCGAAGTTCCACACCACCTGCAGATTGCGCTCCTGCATCGACTCGCTGCCGCCCATGCGGTACTCGGCCTGCACCATCCACATCGGAATGCGGATGTCTTCCAGCTCGTCGTAGATGTTGTTGCGCGAGTAGTCCACCGGGTTGATCACGTCGAGCACCCGGAACAGGTCGGTACGACCCCACACCACCTGCTGCTTGCCGATCTTCAGGAAGATGGAACGCTGATCGTCCAGCGTGAAGGTCTTCTTGACATACGCTTCGCGGATGAAGTCCAGCCGGGAATTGAACTCGGGCGACTCCAGTTCCGAGCGCTTCTTGTCGCCATACCCACCGAAGTCGGTACATCCGCGACTGTCATAATCACAGGGGCGGACGGGCACACCGAAGGCAGCGCCGCCCTCGACGTCGTGCCACCGGTCGCCCAGCACGCGCAGGCCATCGTTCGGATTGACGTTGGTGTCGAAGCCGAGGAACGGAGTATCGATCAGCCCGTTGTCGCCGACCACGCCCTGGCCATGGGGCGTCGCGCGCGTGCCGCCGAAGGCGCCCGATGGATCAGTGGTGTCGAGATTGATTGCACCACCCGCCTCCTTTCCGTACTGGTCATCGTTGATGCGATAGACGCCATCCCACGTGCCGCGCAGCACGCCGTGGAATTCCCAGCCGTTGTTCAACTCGCGGTCGAGCTCGACTTGCACCGTATTGCGGAATTTCGACAACCCGACGGTACGGTTGGTGTTGTCCTTTCCACGAAAGCGGGTGTCATTCTCGTAATAGACATCAACCTTCCACTTCGGGGTGCTGCTGCCCAGGTCGGGCAGGTTGTTCTGGGCGAGCGCATTCAGCGTGACGAATGCGCACAGCGCACCTCCCAGCCCGGCACGGGCCATGAGATGGTGTCTCGTCTTGTATGTATCCACCATGTCCTCCTCCTGTTTGTACTGCTATCGCACTGCCGACTCTCTCTGATGTGCCAGGCCGGTTGCCGGTCCGGCGGATTCGAAGCGGTCCGGTCAAGCCGCGGCGCGGGCCATGTCACACGATGCGTCGTCCTCTTCCAGCACGCCGTCCTCGTCGTAGTGGGTGGCCACCACGAAGTGCGGGCGGAACACCACGCACCAGGCGGGAACGATGAGCATCGCGGCCAGCGCATTGACGACCAGCATGAAAGACAGCAGGACAGCGGCATCCGACTGGAAGCGCAGGTCGGACATGAAGATCCACATGACGACGCCGGCGATCAGCGTCGCGGCGGTGAAGGAGACCGCATAGCCCGTGGTGGCGACCGCATTGACGACCGCACGGTGGATGCTGCGGGTGACCGCCATTTCCTCCCGGATGCGGTCCATGAAGTACACCGCGTAGTCGATGCCGACACCGACGCCGACCGCGATCACCGGCACCGTGTTCACGCTGATGCCGATGTCGGCCCAGCCCATGTAGGCATAGGTCATGACGGTGGCGAACAGCATGGGCAGCACCATGAGCCAGCCGGCGTGCAGCGACTGGTAGTAGGCCATCACCAGCAAGAAGGCCAGCAGCATCACCGCCGGAATGATGATCATGTGGTCGGTGTGCAGCGCCTGATTGGCCGCCGCGGTGACACCGATGATGCCGCCGCCCGGTTCTATCTTCAGGCCGGGCACTTCGGCTTCGATGCGCGCCTTGCCCTCTTCGGCGAGTGCGACCACCCGGTTGATCGTCTCCGCCTGGTGGTCCTTGTAGAAGAACACCATGTTGGCTTCGTTCTCGTCCGGGCTGATGTACTCCTTCAGCGCGCCCGGGATCGGGCTGGACGCCATGTAGGCGAACATCAGGCCGCCCACCTCGTCGGCGTTGTCCGGTATCTGTGCCCAGCGCGGGTCGTCGTTGTGGGTGAGCTGGTTCACCACGCGCACCACCCCCGGCAGCGCACGCGCGCCGCCCAGTGTCGGGTCGGACAGCATGTGCGCCTGGAAGCGCTCGATCGCGTGCATCACCTCGGGCCGCTTGATGCCGCCCTTCTCTTCGGTGCGGGCGACGATGTGCAGCTCTTCCGAGCCCGGGAACAGCGTGTTGATTGCTGCCGTCGATACGTTGTAGTCGTGGTCGCGGTTCAGCAGCGGGCTGCCGGGTTCGGATTCGCCGAGCTGCACCTTGGCCACGTACCAGCTGCCGACGATGACGCAGGCCAGCGACGCGAACAGGATGGCGCGCGCGCCGCCGTCGGTGCCGCCGGTGCGCGCCATCGCGTTGCCGAGGAAGTTGCGCACGCCCTCGTTGGCGTTCTCCATCGTCTTCGGCTGCGGCAGCACGGTCAGCGCCAGCGGCACCATGAAGTGCACCGTGAAGATGACCGAGAAGCCCCAGAAGCCCGCAGCCAGACCGAGCTTGTAGTTGAAGGGTGCGGCACCGAGCATCAGCACCGCAATGCCCACCGCGTCGACGATGATGGCCAGCGAACCGGGGCGGAACAGCGCATCGAGCGCGTTGCGTGCCGCCTGCCGGCCGTTCTTCACGACCGCCAGTTCCTCGTAGTAGCGCACCACCAGCTGCACGCCGTGCGAGGTGGCACGGGCGGCGATCAGGAAGGGTATGGGCAGCGACAGCGGTTCGAGGTTGATGCCGGCCAGCGCCATGAAGCCCAGACCCCAGATCGACGACAGCGCGATGCCCAGCAGCGGCAGCGCAATGCCGTACAGGCGACGGAAGTAGACGATGAGCAGCGTCGCCAGCAACGCCAGCGTCCAAGCGAGGATCTGCACGATCTGGTCGAGGTAGGTGTAGACCCAGCCGGTCAGCACCGGATTGCCGGTCACGTGCACCTTGTGGCCGTCGCGCGCCAGCGTGTCGCGCACGGTCTGCAGCGCGGCGAAGGTTTCGACGTAGTCGAGATCGCTCTCGTTGAGCTGCGCCTTGATCAGCGCCGCCTTGAAGTCCGGCGACACCATCAGGCCGTAGAGGTTGGGGTTGGCGATCACGTCGCGCTGCATCTGCGCGAGTTCGTCGGCCGAATAGGTCTTCGCCGGGTCGTAGTAGGGCTGCGACACGAAGCTGCCCTCGGGCGACAGGAACACCTTGCGCGCGGTGCGGTGGGTCAGCGAGGACACCAGGTTGTGGTTCACGCTGGGCAGGTTGTCCACGCCCTGGGTCGCTTCATGCACCAGCTTCAGCGTGTCGTTGTTGAAGATCGTGCCCTGCTCGACTTCGATCGCCATCACGATCATGTTGGCGCCGCCGAAGTTCTCCTTGATGCGGTTGTAGGTCTGGATGTAGCTGTGTTCCTGCGGCAGCAGGTCGGAAAAGTCCGAATAGATGCGCAGCTTGGGCAGTGCGGCGGCGAAGGCCAGCGTGACCAGGAAGATCATGCCGAGCACCCTCTTCGGGTTGGCGAAGATCCACTCTTCGGCCTTGTGCAGCGCATGGGTGATGGACTTGCGGATCGGGGCGATCATTTCGCTGCTCCGTGTCTGGATGAACTACCGTCGCCGACGGCACGCAGCAGGCCGCCCGGCCCGCCGATCAGAAGGGTGTTGTGCGCAAGGACGGACGCGCCCGCCGAGAGCGGTACCGGGCGCGCGTCGGCATAGGCGATGCTGACCCACTCGTCGCCCTGCAGCCGTACCACGGCGCCGCCAGCGCCCACCGCGTGTGGCGTGCCGGCGTGCATGAACACGCGGTACAGCGGCGCACCGGAGCGATTCACCTGCGGCGTCCAGGAGACGCCGCCATCGATGGTCTTCAACACCTGCCCGGCCAGGCCGGTCACCCAGCCTTCGCTGGCCGACACGAACAGCGCCGCATACGGGTAGAACTCTTCCGGCAGCGCACCACGCTTTGCCCAGCTCTGACCGCCGTCGGTGGTGACGACGACGGTGCCGAACTCGCCGGTGGCAAAGCCGTTCAGTTCATCGACCATCTGTACCGTGGTGATCTGCAGGTCTTCCTGCAGGTCGGTCTTGACCCAGCTCTTGCCCTGGTCGTCGCTGCGCACGATGAGCGCACCGGTACCGGCGACCCACCAGCGGCCCTGGCGGTCGCAGTGCACGGCCAGGGCGGTGTGCGGTGCCTCCAGCGGCTGCGCGGTCCAGCCGGACAGCTGCGCATCGGCCGTCCACACTTTCCGGTAGAAATCGATGGCGATGAAGCGACCGTCCGGGCACACATCCATGCCGGTGATCGACGACGGGCCGGCGAGGGGCTGGCGATGCCAGCTGCGGCCGCCGTCGGCCGACACCAGCACCGCGCCGCTGCGGGTGCCGGCAGCGACCTTTTCGCCGTGCGCGGCCAGCGCCTGGATGGCGTCGTAACGCTGTACCGGCTTCTGCGCCTCGGCGCGCGCGGCCGACAGGTCGGGTGCCTGGGTGCAGCCTGTGGCGAGCGCAGCGCAGACGGCCAGCGCCCTGAATCCGTGATGGTTCATGTATTTCTCCTCCTTGCCCGGCTCTGCGGCCGGGTCGTCGATGGGGTATGTCGCTTGAGGCTGCGGGGCTAGCGCCCGAGGTCCTTGGCGCTGACGCCGCCTATGCCCCAGTGGGACTTCGGCACCTCGACGATCATTACGCGCACCGCTTCACGCGGTGCGCCGACCGCCTCGACCAGCGCCTGCGTCACCTTCTCGATGACGGCGCGCTTCTGGTCCTCGGTCCGGCCTTCGATCAGGTTGATCTGTGCGAATGGCATCGTTCATTTCTCCAGGGATAGCGAAGGGCGGTCAGACGAATCGGACACTGGTCGAACCGAGCGACTGGATGCGCAGGCTCACGCGGTCGCCGGCGGCCACCGCGACCGCCTCGGTGATGCCGCCGGACAGGATGAGCGTGCCCGCGGGGATCTCTTCGCCGCGCCGGCCCAGCATGTTGGCCAGCATGGCGATCGCCGCCGCCGGGTGGCCAAGCACCGCGGCACCGGCACCGAGCGCCACCGGCTGCCCGTTCTTCTCCAGCACCACGCCCAGCGTGCGCAGGTCCAGCCCCTCGACCGGCGTGGCGGTGCCGCCGGTGACGAAGCGGGTGGACGAGCAGTTGTCGGCGACCACGCTCTTCAGGTCGAACTTGAAGTCGCGGTAGCGCGAATCGATGATTTCGATCGCCGGAACGACGAAGTCGGTGGCGGCGAGCACGGCGGCGATGTGGCAGCCCGGGCCCCTCAGCGGCGCCTTGGTGACGAAGGCGATTTCCGGCTCGACCTTGGGGTGGATGAGCTTCTTCGTATCGATGTCGCCGCCGTCGGCGACCGCGAAGTCATCGACCAGGAAGCCGAACACCGGGTCTTCGACGCCCATCTGCTTCATCTTGGCGCGCGAGGTGAGTCCGGCCTTTAGGCCGACGATGCGCGCCCCGCGCGCCAGCTTGCGGGCGCGGATCGCGTCCTGCACCGCGTAGGCGTCTTCCCAGTCCATGTCCGGGTAGTCGTCGGTCACCTTGGTCGTGTCGCGCGCTTGCAGTTCGCAGTTTTCGAGGCGCTCGGCGAGCAGCGCGATGGTGGTCCGGTCGAGGTTCATCGCTCAGCCCTCCACCGCTGCGGTCGCCCGCTCGCGCGCCATGGTGATCGCGGTGTCCTCGATCATGTCCTCCTGCCCGCCCACCATGCCGCGGCGGCCCAGTTCCACCAGGATGTCGCGCGACGCGATGCCGTACTTGGCACCGGCCCGCTTGGCGAACAGCAGGAAGGAGGAATAGACGCCGGCGTAGCCCAGCGTCAGCGAGTCGCGGTCGATGCGCACCAGGTGCTCCATCATCGGCAGCACCAGGTCTTCGGCCACGTCCATGATCTTGTACAGATCGACGCCGGTTTCGATGCCCATGCGGTTGGCCACCGCGACGAACACCTCCAGCGGCGTGTTGCCGGCGCCTGCGCCCAGGCCGTTGGTCGAGCCGTCGATGCGGCTGGCGCCCGCCTCGATCGCGGCCAGCGAATTGGCCACGCCCATCGACATGTTGTGGTGGCCGTGGAAGCCGATCTCGGTTTCCGGGCGCAAGGCCTGGCGCACCGCGGTGACGCGCGCCGTCACATCGTCCGGCAGCATGTAGCCGGCGGAATCGGTCACGTACACACAGTTTGCGCCGTAGCTTTCCATCAGCCGGGCCTGCGCGACCAGCTGCTCCGGCTCGATCATGTGGGCCATCATCAGGAAGCCCACGGTGTCCATCTCCAGCTTGCGCGCCAGACCGATGTGCTGTTCCGACACGTCGGCTTCGGTGCAGTGGGTGGCCACGCGTATCGTATGCACGCCCAGTTCGTGCGCCATGCGCAGGTGCTCGACGGTGCCGATGCCGGGCAGCAGCAGCGCCGACACCTTGGTGTTCTTCATAGCCGGAATCACCGCGCCGAGATATTCCTCGTCGCTGTGCAGCGGGAAGCCGTAGTTCACCGAGGCGCCGCCCAGGCCGTCGCCGTGGGTGACCTCGATCAGCGGCATGCCCGCCTCGTCGAGGCCGCGCGCCACCGCCAGCATCTGGTCCAGCGTGATCTGGTGACGCTTCGGATGCATGCCGTCGCGCAGCGTGTTGTCGTGCAGCGTGACTTTCTTGCCCTTGAGATTCATGGTGATGTCCTTCTGGTCAGTTGCTCCATTGCGCTGCCCATTCCTCGACAGACGAGAGGGCGACGCGCCGCCCGCCGGGCCGCCCCAAGGGCGAGCGCAGCCCCCTCGGGGGGCAGCGAACGGAGTGAGCGTGGGGGTTTCATTTCAAGCGGGGACGGGCTCGAGCGAGAGCGAGCCGTTCAGGATTTCTTCGGCGAACATCTCGGCCGTGCGCGCGGCGGCGGCGGTCATGATGTCGAGGTTGCCGGCGTACTTCGGCAGGTAGTCGCCGAGGCCGGCGACTTCCATGAAGATGGATACGCGGTGGGTGTCGAGGTCGATCACCGGGCCATTGACCAGGCGGTACCCCGGCACATAGGCCTGCACCTGGCGGATCATGTCGTGCACCGATTCCTCGATCTCGGCCGCGCGCGGCGCCGACTCGGTGATGCAGTGGATGGTGTCGCGCATGATCAGCGGCGGCTCGGCCGGGTTGATCACGATGATGGCCTTGCCCTTCGCCGCGCCGCCGACGCGCTCGATGGCGCCGGCCGTGGTGCGGGTGAACTCGTCGATGTTCTTGCGCGTGCCCGGGCCGACCGAGCGACTGGATACCGTGGCGACGATCTCGCCGTAGCTCACCGTCTGTACGCGCGACACCGCCGCCACCATGGGGATTGTGGCCTGGCCACCGCAGGTGACCATGTTCACGTTCATCTCGCGCTTGCCGACGTGTTCCTTCAGGTTCACCGGCGGCACGCAGAAGGGGCCGATGGCGGCGGGCGTGAGGTCTATCATCATCACGCCCAGCGCATTGAGCTTGCGCGAGTTCTCGGCATGCACGTAGGCGCTGGTGGCGTCGAAGGCGATCTGTATGCCGTCCGCCTTGACGTGCGGCAGCAGGCCGTCGACGCCGTCACTGGTCGTCTTGATGCCCATGTCGCGGGCGCGCGCCAGGCCTTCCGACGCCGGGTCGATGCCGACCATCCAGACCGGCTCCAGCACCGGGCTGCGCTTCAGCTTGTACAGCAGGTCGGTGCCGATGTTGCCCGGCCCGATCAATGCACACTTGATCTTGTTCATGCAGGGATGTCCTCGTCTCCGGCGGCATGCTTGCCGGCGGTCCAGCCGGTGTTCGCGAGCACGCTGCCGGCGGTTTGAAGGGGCTCGGACTCAAGCGTCGTTGCCAGTGAATCGTTCCAGCGGTTGAAGAAGCCGAACAGCGCGATCACGCCGAGCAGCTCGACGATCTGGCCCTCGTTCCAGTGCGCACGCAGGCGGGCGAACAGTTCGTCGCTCACGTCGTTCGGCTGGCTGGCTGCGGCCAGCGCGAAATCGAGCGCCACGCGTTCGGCGTCGGTGAACAGCGGGCTGCTGTGGTAGTCGGCGATGGCCGCCATCTTTTCCGCGGCCACACCGTGGCGCAGCGCGCTGGTGGCGGTATGCGCACGGCAGTACAGGCAGCCGGCCGCCATGCTGGCGACGTGACCGATCAGGCGCTTGAAGCCCAGATCGACCTCGCCCGCCGGGTCATACACGCCGCGGCTCAGCGCGATCAGCCCCTTCGCCAGTGCCGGCCGGTAGGCCATCGTGCGCAGGCTGTTCGGCACGAAGCCCAGCGTGCGCTCGAAGAAGGCGAAGTCGGCCGCCATGTCCGGCGTGGACTCGATGGAGAGGGGCGCGATGCGTGCCATGGCGTCGGTCCTAGACGAAGCGCACCGAGCAGCCGCCGAGGCCACCGATGGCGATGCGCAGGCTGTCGCCCGCCTTGACCGGAATGAGGGCGGCGAGCGAACCGGACAGGATTACCTCACCCGCCTTGAGCGGAATGCCGAGACGGCCCAGCGTGTTGGCGAGCCAGACGACAGCGTTGACCGGATGGCCGAGCGCGGCCGCGCCGGCACCGGTGCCGACAATGTCGCCATTGAGCTCCAGCACCATTCCGCACAGGCCGAGGTCCAGATTGCGCGGAGACACCGCGCGGTCGCCGAGCACGAACACGCCGCACGAGGCGTTGTCGGCCACCGTGTCCTGGATGCGGATCTTCCAGTCGGTGATGCGCGAATCGACGATCTCGAAGCAGGGCATCACGCACTCGGTGGCGCGCAGCACGTCGGCGCCGGTGACGCCCGGGCCGATGATGTCGTGCTTCAGGATGAAGGCGATTTCGCCTTCGGCGCGCGGCTGGATCAGCGAGTCGGCGGCGATCGATTCGCCCTCGTTGTAGATCATGCCGTCGAGCAGGTAGCCGAAGTCCGGCTGGTGCACGTTCAGCATGTTCTGCACCACCTTCGAGGTGACGCCTATCTTCTTGCCGACGATGCGCTCGCCGGCATCCAGCCGGCGCGAAATCATGCGCTGCTGGATGTGGTAGGCATCCTCGATCGTGATGTCCGGCTCGCGGCTGGTCAGCGGCGCCACGGTTTCGCGGGTGGTGAGCGCGGCGTACAGCTCGTCGCCGTAACGCTGGATCTTGTCGGCTTGCATCATGTCCGGGGCCTGTTCAATTGGATTCGTTTAGGAAGTCGCCCACCAGGCGAGCGAAACGCGCCGAATGCTCGATCTGCGTCCAGTGGCCGCACTTGCCGTACACGTGCAGTTGCGCGTTCGGTATCCACTGCGCCAGCGTGAGCGACGTGTCGAGCGGGATGACCTTGTCTTCGCGCCCGTGGATCACCAGCGTTTCGTGTGGCAGCGACTTGATGTCTTCGACGCTGCTGGCCATCGCATTCACCCAGCGCTGACGCGGCGCCGGGAACATGGCGGCGAAGGATTCCTGGAAGCCGGGGCGGATCGACGCCTCGTAGCGCAGCTTCGCGAGGTCGTCATTGGCCAGCGATCGATCCCAGGCGAACAGGTCGAGCAGGCCGCGCATGGCTTCGATCGACGGCGTGTAACCCCACACTGCATCGAGGGCGGGCGTGATGTCGAAGCGCACGCCGACGCTGCCCATCAGCACCAGACGGCGGATGCGATGCGGGTGGCGGATCGCCATCTGCAGCGCCAGACCGCCGCCGAAGCTGTTGCCGACCAGATCGGCGCGCTCGATACCCAGCGCGTCCAGCATGCCGACGGCCTGGGCGACCCAGGTGTCCATGTCGTACCGGAGGTCCAGACGACGCTCGGTGTAGCCGAAACCGGCCATGTCCGGCGCGATCACGCGAGCGTGTTCGGCAAGCGACGGCATGACCAGGCGCCAGTTTGCCCAGGCGCTGACACCCGGGCCGGATCCATGCAGCATGAGCACCGGGAAGCCGTTGCCGAGGTCGTGATAGTTGGTCTTGATACCGGCGGCGACGATGCTTTGGGCGATTTCCGGATTGAGTGGCGCGTTCATGTCGGCGGACCTCACAGCTTCACGCACACGTTCTTCAGCTCGGTGTAGAACTCGAGCGAATGCACGCCGCCTTCGCGGCCGATGCCCGACTGCTTGGCGCCGCCGAAGGGCGTGCGCAGGTCGCGCAGGAACCACGAGTTCACCCACACCAGACCGGTTTCGAGTGCCGCGGCGACGCGATGACCGCGCGTCATGTCGGTGGTCCACACCGAGGCGGCCAATCCGTACTGAGTGTCGTTGGCCATGCGGATTGCGTCCTCTTCGTTATCGAAGGGCGCGATGTGGCAGCACGGTCCGAATATTTCCTCGCGCACGGCGGCGGCCGTCTCCGGCAGGCCGGTCCAGATCGTCGGCTGCACCCAGGCGCCATGCGCCAGTTCCTCCGGCATGGCGGGTTCGCCCCCACCGGTGACGACGTTGGCACCTTCTTCCACCGCATCGCGGTAGTAGGACAGCACCTTCTGCTTGTGCCCGGCCGAAATGAGCGGCCCCATGCCGGTGGCGTCATCTTCCGGACGGCCCAGCACCAGCGCTTCGGCGCCGTGCTTGAGCGCGGCGACGAAGCGCTCGAAGATCGGCCGCTCGACATACACGCGCTCGGTGCCCAGACAGACCTGACCACAGTTTGCGAAAGCCGAGCGCAGCGTGCCGGCGATGGCGGCGTCGAAGTCGCAGTCAGCGAACACGATGGCCGGATTTTTGCCACCCATTTCCAGCGACACCGGGCGTGCGCCGCTGGCGGCCGCCTTCATGATGGCTTCGCCGGTACGCGTCTCGCCGGTGAAGGTGATGGCGTTGACCCCCGGATGCGTGGTCAGGAATTCGCCGGCCGAATCCGGCCCGAAACCATGCACCACGTTGTAGACGCCGGCCGGCATGCCCACCGCGTTCATCACTTCGCCAAGCAGCGCCGCGGTCTGCGGCGTCTCTTCCGAGGGCTTCACCACCACCGTGTTGCCGCAGGCCAGCGCCGGTCCTACCTTCCAGGTCATCAGCAGCAACGGCAGGTTCCACGGACACACGACGCCGACCACGCCCACCGGGCGGCGCAGCGCGTAGTTGATCGCGCCACGGCCGTCCGGTGTGGCCATCTCGAAGAACTCGCCCGGCGCGTTCTTGACGACATCGGCGAAAATCTTGAAGTTGGCCGCACCGCGCGGGATGTCGAGGTGGCTGGCCAGGCTGACCGGCTTGCCGGTATCCGCCACTTCGGCGGCTACGAAATCGTCGAAGCGGCGGGTGATTTCATCGGCCACCGCGTACAGCAATCCGGTGCGTTCCGTCATCGCCATACGACCCCAGGATCCTTCCAGCGCGGCCCGCGCGGACGCGACCGCGGCATTCACCTCGTCGCGCCCCGCCTCGGACACCGAGGCGATGACGCGGTTGTCCAGCGGCGAACGCTTGTCGAAACGACGGCCTTCGCGCCCCGTCACGAACTCGCCGTTGATGAAGTGGCTGATCTGTTTCATCGAACTCTTTCTTGTTGGGTTTGCCGGCGCTTCAGCGAGCGGTGTCGAGACCGAGCGCTGCGAGTCCGGCCTGCGCGCAGTCCTCGTCCTGCGCTTCCGAACCGCCGGAGATGCCGACGCCGCCGATGCGCTCACCGGCCACCACCAGCGGCAGCCCGCCGCCGAACATGACCATGCGCGGACGCAGCGGCAGCCCCTGGCGGACCGCTTCGGAGTGGGACGAAAGGGCGGCTGCCCAATCGCCGGTCGGAAGACCGAAGCTGGCGGCGGTGTAGGCCTTGTCGATCGCGATGTCGACCGAATGCAACGGCGCGCCCGGCATGCGCAGGAAGGACACCAGCTGACCGGCGCGGTCGACCACCGCCGCATTGACGCAGGCGCCGATGGTCGCTGCGTGCGCCACCGCCGCATGCACCGCTGCGGATGCCGCCTGCCAGCCCACCGTCGATTGCCGTGCCGCTACGTCCATGTCGTCTCCTCCGCGGGGCCACCTGTATGGGGGCCTTCTTCCGTCGATATTCGATGGAGTTAACGATATAAATTAAGAATCTCGACGTCAACATGTTTTATCGAGATTTTAGGCTTTTCACGGATAAAGTTCGGAACTAGAATGAGCGCATGCTCCGGCACTCCGTGCGGGGGGCTTATTGAAAGTCGATATGGAACAATTGATTACCGGTGATTTCTCGGTCAATGGCGAAGCCTGTGAGCCGAAGACACTGGTGGATGGCGCCTATCGCCAGCTGCGCAGGGACATCATCGAAGGGCGTCATCCGCCTGGCACCAAGCTGCGCGTCGAGCACCTGAAGGACGAGTACGAGGTTGGCGCCGGCACGCTGCGCGAGGCGCTGGCACTGCTGGTGAGCGATTCGCTGGTGGTGGCACAGGGACAGCGCGGCTTCCGCGTGGCGCCGATTTCACTGGCCGACATCGAGGACATCACGCGCACGCGCGTCATGCTCGAATGCGAGGCGCTGCGGCAGAGCATCGCCAACGGCGACGAGACCTGGGAAGGCAATCTGGTCAGCGCTTTCCATCTGCTCACACGGGCGGAAGAGAAGCTGGCCAGCGACGTCGATGGCAGCGTGAATGAGTGGGAAGAGCGCAACCGCATGTTTCACGAAACGCTGATCGGCGCCTGCGCCTCGCGCTGGATACGTCACTTCCTGGCCATCCTCTACCGCCAGTCCGAACGCTACCGCCGCATATCGGTGCTGAACCGGCCGGTGCCGCAGGATGTGCACGAGGAACACGAACAGATTTTCAAAGCCACGATCGCACGCGACGCAGACGAGGCGACGCGCGTGCTGTCGGGTCACATCTGGCGCACATTCCAGACGGTGGCCAACGTGCCGCAGTTCGCGCAGGAGCCGGTGAGGAAGGCGGCCAACGGCCGGTGAGCGGCCGGAGCGCGACCCCGCGCCGATCCGCCTGCGGGGGGGGCTCGGGCGCAGGCGGCGGGCGCGACATCAGCCCGTCTTCAAGGCTTCCTGCTTGAGCGCCTCCACGCTGCGCACCATCCTGCCGACCACCTTCAGCCGCAGGTCGCTGGTCGGGTAGATGCGGCAGGCAAGCACGCAGTTGCAGCGCTCGTCTTCCTCGCTGATCTGGCTGCGGCTCATGATACCGGCGCAGTAGGTGCCGGACAGCACCTCCACCTTGCAGACACCGCAGCCGCCGCGGCGGCAGCCGACCGGGATGCCGCGGCCGCCCAGCGCCTCCATGCCGCGCAGCGCGTTCTGCGTTTCCGCGCAGAGGTATTCGCGGCCGATGCCGTCGAGCACGATGCGGTAGGTGCGCGTCATGGTCAGATCTTCCGGAACAGCGGGCTGCGCACCTGCTGCGCGTCGGCCGCCGAGAAGAACTTTTCGGTATGGATGTCGCGCTCGAACAGCCGGCCCTGCATCAGCGCGTTGATGCAGGAGTCGATCATGACCGGCGGCCCGCACAGATAGGCCTGGTGACCGCGGAAGTCCTCGCGGAAATGGGCCAGCGCCGCCTCGTGTGCGTAGCCGCGGAAGCCGGCCCAGGCGCTGTCCGCCGGCTCGTCGGACAGCGCCGGCACATAGCTGAAGTTCGGGTGTGACGCCGCCAGTGCGACGAAATCGTCGTGGTAGTAAAGCTCGGCCCGGTTGCGCGCGCCATAGACCAGCGTGATCGGTTGTGCATAGCCCTTGGCCAGCAGGTCGAGGATCATCGAGCGCGGACTCGACAGCCCCGAGCCGCCGGCCATGAAGATGAGCGGCCTGGCAGCCGACGCGCGCACGAAGAAGCGGCCGTAGGGGCCCGACAGCTTCACCCGGTCACCCGCCTTCAGCGACTCGTGTATCCAGGTGGTGCCGCGGCCGCCGGGCACGATGCGGATGTTCAGCTCGACTTCGTCGCCGTACGAGGGTGCGTTGGCAAGCGAGAACGCGCGCGACATGCCGGGCTCGGCGCCGATGTCGAGGTTGATGTACTGCCCGGCCTGGAAATCGAGCGGCCGGTCGAGCGTGATGAACAGGCCCTTGATCGTCGGCGTGAGCTGTTCGATGCGGCTGACCGTGCCGTGGAAGTCCTCGACCGGAATGTTGCGCGCGTCCGGCTCCTCGTCGATGTCCGCCTCGATGGTCACGTCGCTCTGCAGCCGCGCGCAGCAGGCCAGCGTCTTGCCCTCGTCGCGCTCGAAATCCATCAGCGCGAAGTCGGATGCCTCGCCGTGGTCCACCTCGCCTTCGGCCACCTGCACCTTGCAGGTGGCGCACAGACCGTGACAGCAGGCGTGCGGCAGCCAGATGCCCGCGCGCAGGCAGGCATCCAGCACGGTCTGGCCGTCCTCGACCTCCAGCGTCTGGCCCAGGGGTTCTATGGTCAGCGCGTAGCCCATCAGCTGCACGAGCCCTGAATGCCGGTCAGGCCGGGCGTGCGGAAGCGGATGGCGTCCTTGTGACCGATGCCGTTCTCCGCCAGCGAGCGGTTGAAGTGCGGCGTCCATGGCTCGCCTGACTTCATCCACTCCACCTTCGACCAGTCGATCTTCGCCCAGTCCGGGTGGTAGCCGTAGGCGCCGGGCAGCACCTTCTCGACGATGTCGCCGAAGCGCAGGGTCGGCGGGAAGGGGAAGGCCAGCGGCGCGCAGAACATCAGGTGATCGTCCCAGCCGATGAAGACGAGCTGGTTGCCATGGAAGTTGTCGACCACGTCGCGCGGCACGCCGACGTAGTCCTTCACTGCTGCGACTTGCATGTCGTCGTCCCCTTCAGTCGTTGCGCTTGGCCATGCCGCGCCATGCTTCGAAGTTGCGATGGTCTTCCGAACCTTCGAACTCGCCGTTGTCGCGACCGACGTTGAGCCGGTAGTACTCCAGCACCGCGGCCAGCGGATCGAAGCCGGGGGCGCTCGGGTCAGCCCCCTCGGGGAAGCAGTTGCCCTGGTAGATCTGGTGCACCGGCAGCCAGGCCTGCACATACTTCTCCGGCTCGTTGTCGAAGATGTGCTGGCAGTGGTCGGAGCAGAAGTGGTACTTGTTGCCCTTGTAGGTCCGCTCGCGATAGCAGATCTTCGTCGGGTCGCCGGGCTCGGTGAACAGCATCGGGATCTGGCAGGTCTGGCACAGCATGGGCAGCGTCTGGTTGTAGAAGCGGTTGCCCTTTTCCTGTTGTTCGCGCCAGAACTCGAAGCGCGGCCGGTAGTACGTGTCGAAGGTGTCCGGATACTTCTGTGACAGCCACTGCATTTCGTCTTCGGTCGGCATCCAGGTGTGGAAGTCGGTGGCGCCGCCGTAGTTGTAGAAGGTGGCCCATACCTGATGCGACAGGTGGTCCTTCTCCTGGCGGATCTGTTCCGCGCAGGCCGGCATCTTGATGCCGTACCGCGCGAGGTCCTTGAACAGCGCGCCGCCGTTTTCCTCGAAATAGATTTCCCAGGCTTCCTTCCAGCTCATCACGCGCTTGGGCAGCATGTAGTCCATCATCATCGCGACGATGGAAAGCAGCCGCACGCCGCGCCAGCACCACTTGTCTATCCAGCGCTGCACGATGGGCAGGTTGGCCGGATCCTGTTCCAGGATGAACTTGATGCACTCCAGGCCCAGCGTCATGTGACGCGCCTCGTCGGATTGCGCCGAGAAGCCGAAGGTCATGGTGCCCATGTCGCCGTTGTAGGCTGCGCCCGACACGAAGGGCACGAACAGCAGATTGGTCAGCACGTATTCGAACGAGAAGCCGACCGCCACCATGAATTCGAACGGGCCGGCGGTGATCGCGTCGTCGAAGAAGCTCTTCGGCACCGACAGGTACCAGACCCGGTCGTACATGTGCGTGAAATCGTGGAAGCCGTTGTAGTACTTGTTGTAGTTCGACAGCGAGTGGATCTGCGTCTGCGCGTGGCGCATCTCGTCGATCGCCTGCATCTGGCAGGCCACGCGTGCACCGGCGCCCGGGAAAGCGCGACCGGCGTGGGCGAAACCGCGGTGGGCCATGTGTTCGAGCGGCGTCACCGCGGTCAGGAAGATCTTGATCGCGTTCAGGTAGCGCGCGTCGGTCACGCCGAGATGGCCGTTGCTCTGGCTGTAGGCGTCGATGATGGCGTACAGCTTGCGCTCCTTCTCCGCCTGGTATTTCCAGTAGGCGTCCATGGTCAGCCGGAACGGGTCTTCCCACTTGTCCCAGTCGTGGATCTTGATGCCCTCGTAATCGGCGTACGGATACACCTTCTCCTTCGGCTGATAGGTGGTGTCCCACGCCAGATCACGGGTCATCAGCGTGTAGCGTTCCTTCAGGCCCAGCTTCTTCTTCGGTACCTGCATGTCCATCTGTGCTTCTCCTCAATGACGGAGCGGGTGCGGCCGTTCGGGCAGCCGTCTGTGTCCCGCGTGCTCCCTCTGTGATCGATCAGTTGTCCCAGTGCAGCGTGAACTCGTCGTCGCTCTCGTCGATGTGGCCGGACAGCGATATCAGGTGCGTGTGCAGTTCCTGCAGGTCGAAGTCGCGGCCGATCAGTTCGGAGATCGACGCGCGCTTCACCGTCAGGTGACCTTCGGCATCGATCTTGATCATGGCCGGCGACTCGACCGGTACGGCGTGCGGGTTGTCGGCCAGGATGGATTCGATGATCGGTCGCGTGTCGTCGTTGGTCTGCAGCGCAATGAATACCTTTGACATGGCGCGACCTCAGACCGGTACGCCGCACTTGGCGACGCGGGCGGCGAACTGCGTTGCAAGATCGTCGAGCGTGGCACCGGCGCGCTCACCCAGCGCGCGCTGCGCGAGCGGTTTGAGCGCCTCCAGTGCGCGCGCCTGCCAGGCAGTGATCCAGTCACGGACCATGACGGCGTTGTCCGGCGACTCGGCGCAGGCGGTCTTGATCTGCGCATCGACCCACCTCGTGGTTTCGGCGTACCACTCGGTCATGAACTGGGTGAGCATCGCGACCGCGGTGCCGCCGCGCAGCGACAGTTCGTCCTCGACCACGGTCTTGTAGAAAAGCGGGTACACCAGACCGTCGAGCACCAGGTTCTGCGCGGCGAACAGCTCGAACCAGTCCTGCACCACGAAACTGTCCTCGACATAGCGGCGCAGTCCCTGCCAGTCGGCGGCGTACAGCCAGCGCTCCTTCGCAGCCGCCAGCGACCCGGTGTCGCCGAGCAGCAGGCCGATGCGGGTGAGGTACTGCGCGATGGCCAGGTTGTCCATCGCGTGGAACATGCAGGGCTGGGTGATCGCCGTGCCGTAGCCATAGGCGCAGAGGGCCGAATTGTTCAGGTTCGCGCCCCAGGCGGCGTGGCGCAGCGGCAGCAGCAGGTCGAGCGCCTGCTGGCGCACGTCGTCGGCGAGCAGGGCACCGAGGTTGCGCGTCTCGACGAAATCGAAGTTCGACTCGGCCGTGTCCTGCTGGCGGGCGCGCGCCAATGTCCAGGCGCCGTAGTAGTACTGGCGCGGGTCCTTGAACGCGTACCAGTCCTTCATCTGCAACCGGGTGCGCGAGGTGTCGAAGATTTCGCGTTCGGGGTCCCAGGTCGGGCGGTAGTGGAAGTTGGCGGTCGGCTGCAGGTCGAACGTGCCCTCCTGATAGCGCGATGCGGGTTTGTCGCCGAAGCGCCGCGCGATGTGCCCGTAGGTCTGTCGCTGCGGCTTGATTGATACGGTACGAAGATCGATCTGCATGGCAGTCTCCTCTGATGTGTTCTTGTGACCGCGGCCCGCGCTCAGCGCGAGCCGCGGTTCAGGACTTCGTCGAGCCGTGCCGACAGCGGCGAGTGCGGGCCGGCGTCGCCGCCGAGCGGACCGCCGTCGCCGTCGAGCAGCACCACGCGCTGCGTCGCGCAGAACTCCTCGAAGGCGGCGCGCGTGAGCATCATTTCGGCGAACAGCGCCGGCTCGCCGAGCGCAAAGTCGAATTCGACGAAGCCGTCGTCGCGCTCGCCGGTGATGCGCACGTACTTGCGGAAGGGGTCGAATGGCGACGCCATGGCGCCCGCCTCAGGTGTACACATTGAGGAAGGCGTCGTTGAGCTTGCGGTCGTGATAGAAGATCGCGCGCCCGAGGTCCTCGACGGTCCACGTGATGACCGGCTTGTCGGGGTAGTAGATGTAGCCGCCCGAAAACACCTCGTTGCGGTTGCCCGACGGATCGAAGAAGTAGATGGTCGCGCCGCGCGTGATGCCATGCCGCGTCGGCCCGATGTCCAGCGATACGTCGTGCTTCGAAATCAGGTCGGCCGCGCGCAGTACGTCGTTCCAGGTGTCGAGGATGAAGGAGCAGTGGTGGAACTTGCCCTTCTCCGGGTTGCGGATGAAGGCGATGTCGTGCGGTTTGGTCGAGCACGTCAGGAACACGCCCACCATCACATCGCCTGCCATCACCTGTTCGGCAATCGTGAAGCCGAGCACTTCGGTAAACAGCTTCACCACGCCGTCGACGTCGTCGCCGTACAGCAGGCAGTGGTCGAAGCGGCTCGGCTGCATGCCCACCAGACCATCCGGCCACGGGTCCGGATTCACGTCCGGCAGCCCGTTGCCCACCTTGTCCTTGGCGGCGAACAGTTCGATCGCATGCCCGGTCGGCACCGTGAAGCGGAAGCGCCGCCCGGTGTGCAGATGTTCGCCGGCGGGGATCCATTGCAGGTCGGTCGCCAGACGGCTGCCTTCGACGGCCGCTGCGAGTCGGTCCAGCGTGCCTTCGCTGTCCACGCGGAAGCCCATGTAGTCCATACCTGGCGCATCGGCCTTGCGCAGCACCACGCTGTGGTGGTCGTGTTCGTCCCAGGCCTTGAAATACACGCGGCCTTGTGCGTCGCGCCCGGTCTCCAGCAGGCCCAGTACCTGCCCATAGTGTTTCATTGCCGCTTCCAGATCCGTCACCCTCAGGGCGACATGACCCGGGCGCAGCACGCCGGTCATGGTCATCGTGTCCTCCTCCTTATATGTGGTGCGTGCTGCGGCGCATCAGCCCATCCGGATGAAGGAAACGCCGGAGCGCCCTTGCCGGAGTGCGGGATGCAGCCGTCAGCCGCACCCTCTCCTATCCAAGAAGCGTGCCATACTCGATAATCGATAAAAATCTCGATATTTGGCGGTTTTAAGTGGTGCGATGTACAGTCGTCGCGTCCACCGGTTGATGATTTCGTGAAGCGCCCGAAGCGGTGTTCACCAAGTGATGAAAGAGTCGACCGGAAGAAGACCGGCCACGCCATGCAGCTGGAATCGCGCACGCGCTCCACTGCACCCGACGGAGGCCGAGCCGCTGTGCAGCGCAACATGAAGCACCGGTCTGGAGGAGGCACGGGCAATGAGTACGTTCAAGTACCCGCACAACAGCGATCTGCGTCGGCTGGTCAGGTTCTCGGCCGACGACGGACTGATCTGGCTGGCGGAAAACCGCATGCTGCTGATGCACTGCGCCGCCATGTCGGCGCTGCGCACGCAGCTCATCAAGTCGGTCGGGCCGGAATCGGCGCGCCGCATCCTGACCCGCATGGGTTACGAATCCGGCATGCGCGACGCCGAACTGGCGCGCACGATACGGCCGGGCCAGAACCCGATCGAATCCTTCTTCGTCGGTCCGCAGCTGCACATGCTCGAGGGCAGCGTGCAGGTGACGCCGATGCATATCCACATAGATTTGCGCAGCGGCGAATTCGATGGCGAGTTCCTGTGGGAACACTCGTGGGAAGCCGAATTCCACCTGCGCGAGTTCGGCCAGTCTGCCGACCCGGTGTGCTGGATGCAGATCGGCTACGCCTCCGGCTACACCTCGGCGTTCATGGGCCGCATGGTGCTGTTCAAGGAAGTCGAATGTGCCTGTTGCGGCGCCAACAGCTGCCGCATCATCGGCAAGCCGGTCGAGGAATGGGAGGACGGCGAGCAGTACGCGCGCTATTTCGAGCCGGACAGCCGCATCGCCCACCTGCCTTCCGCCGTCTGGGCGGGTGTCTCGCAGACCGACAGTGCGCAGGTGACGCCAGCGCCGACCGACCTGATCGGCAGTTCAGCCAGTTTCCGTCGCGCCTACGAGCTGGTGCTGCGCGCGGCCGGCACCACGGTGACCGTGCTGCTGCTGGGCGAGACCGGCGTCGGCAAGGAGCGCTTCGCCCGCGCGCTGCACCAGATGAGCCCGCGCAAGGACGCGCCCTTCGTCGCCGTGAACTGCGCGGCGATCCCGCACGACCTGATCGAATCGGAACTGTTCGGCGTCGAGAAGGGCGCCTTCACCGGTGCCCACGCCTCGCGTGCCGGCAAGTTCGAGCGCGCCGAGGGCGGTACGCTGTTCCTCGACGAGATCGGAGAGATGCCGCTGGCCGCCCAGGCCAAACTGCTGCGCGCGCTGCAGGAAGGCGAGATCGAACGCCTGGGCGACGAACGCACGCGCAAGGTGAATGTGCGGGTGGTCGCCGCCACCAACGTCGATCTGGCGCAGGCGGTGAAGGAGGGGCGCTTCCGGCCCGACCTCTATTACCGCGTGCACGTCTATCCCATCCACATTCCGCCGCTGCGCGATCGTCTGGCCGATCTGCGCAAACTGGTCGATTCACTGGTCGCCAGGTTCAACCGCCAGCACGGCAAGCACGTGCAGGGCGTGTCGGACAAGGGATTCCAGGCCCTGCACGCCCACCACTGGCCGGGCAATGTGCGCGAACTGGAAAACGTGATTGAGCGCGGCGTCTTGCTGGCGCCGCAGCAGGGCTGGATCGAGGCGCATCACCTCTTCCTGTCGCTGGAGGCCGTACTCGCACGCGAATCGGGCATCTCGGCATGCGGGAAACTCGAAGAAGGGGGGGGCGATGAAACCCGCCTCCGTCTGTGTGAACAGATATTGAGCGCAGGCATTCCGCTGGAGGAACTCGAACAGCTGCTGATGAAAACCTGTGTCGACCAGGAAGGAGGCAATATCGCCCGCGCGGCGCGGCGGCTCGGCATGTCACGGCCCAAGTTGAGCTACAGGCTGCAGCGCAGCGATGGCGAAGCCGACGTAGCCGACGCCTGAAGCGGTAACCGCAGTCATCTGGAGAGGGGCTGCGCTCGGCAAGCCGGCCGTCGTTCCACCGGCGGTTAGAACAACGCCGTTTGACCCGTCTGACCGAATTTCTCCGGCGCCGCCTCGTCGTTGCCGGGGATGCCTTCGTCCAGAGCGGCCACTTTTCTGCAGCGCGACGATGCGCTCTTCGATGCTGCCGGCGACAATCAGCGTCCAGACGAACACTGAATACGCATGCGCCGGGCGAAGTCGCTGCGCAGGCGGCGTCAGAAAATCGCGGTTGTGACAGCAGGCGTTAAAACTTCGCATGCTACTCTCCGCGCGCTTCTCCGGCTCGGGTCCAGCCGTTCCACAACGCGGGGGCCCGTCCGCCACGGCACCCTGAAGTGCGCCGGCATTTCGGGGGAGTCCGACCAACTCCTTTTGCCTCGCCGTTCGACATGTTGACCGTGCAACCGCCATGACTCCTTCGATCGCGCTTGCCACGTCTTCGCCCGCACACTCCCGGCTGATCTGCATCGACGCCCTGCGTGGACTGGCGGTGCTGATCATGCTGGTCGATCACGTGCGCGAAACCTTCTACCTTCATCTGCAGGTGCCTGATCCGATGGTGATCGCGGATATCGATCCGGCGCTGTTCGCAAGCCGTCTGCTGGCGCATCTGTGTGCGCCGGTTTTCGTCTTCTTGACTGGTCTTTCGGCCTGGCTGAATGCGGCACGTCACGGCGCAGGCCTCCGTGCAGCGGCCTCGTCCTTCCTTTGGCGGCGTGGCTTGTTTCTGGTCCTGCTCGAAATCACCGTCATCAACTTCGCGTGGACGGGAGAACTACCGCCGACACGGATCTATCTGCAGGTGATCTGGGCGCTTGGCCTGAGCATGCTCGCGCTGGCCGCGCTGCTCTGGCTGCCGCGCCGCATGCTGGTGGCGACCGGACTGGCGCTGGTCGCCGGCCACAATCTGCTGGACGGTCTTCACTTCGGTCCCGATCACCCCTTTCACGTAGTCTGGGCCGTGTTGCATGACCGGGGATGGATTGCAGTCGGTGAATCGCTGCAGGTGCGCACCTCGTATCCGCTGCTGCCCTGGATAGGCCTGATTGCGCTCGGTTTTGCGGTCGGCCCATGGTTCGGCCCGCATGTCGCCCCGACACTGCGCGCCCGTCGCCTGCTTGTCTGGGGTGTCGGACTGCTGACCGGCTTCGTGCTGCTGCGCATGCTCGACCTGTATGGCGATCACCCCTGGACCGCAGGCGCTACCGTGGCCCGCACTGTCATGGCTGCTTTCAATGTCACCAAATACCCGCCGTCGCTGCTGTTCTGCGCACTTACGATGGGAATCGGACTGCTGCTGCTGCGCGGCTTCGGTATCGGTCGGGAAGCAGCCTGGCTGCGCCCGATGGCCGTATTCGGCGCAGCACCGATGTTCGCCTACATCCTCCATCTGTTCCTGCTCAAGGCGCTCTATCTGGCCGCCGAAGCCGTATTCGGACCGAACAAGGGCAGCCTGTTCGGCTTTGACAACGTGCTCCAGGTCTGGGCTGGTGCTGTCTTGCTGGCGCTGCTGCTTTACCAGCCGGTACGGGCCTTCGGCCGCTTCAAGGCGCAGCGTCGGGATATCGCATGGCTGAGGTACCTTTGAGGTGGCGGTCATGACCCGAAGCCGTTACCTGGCGGTCGCCTGGTTGCTGGTGCTGGTCTCCTTTGCGGCAGCAGTCCTGCCGCCGATCGTTCACGCACGCCTGCACGAGCATGGCGCAGACGCGACATCGCTGCTCGCATGTGCGCAGTACGGCGTGAAACTGGCTGTTGTACCCAGGTTTGCGGAAGGTGCTTCATCGGCTGACAAGGGGGCCGATGCAGACCACTGCCCGTTCTGCATGCACGCCTGCCTCAGTCTGCCACCGACGCACGCATGGCGCGGCAGCGCGGACCCGGCTGGCGGCGACCACCCGTCCTCGGCTGCTCAGTCAGACCTCCGGGCGCCATTTGCATGGCTGCGACCGGCTACCCGCGCACCACCCGTCCGGATCGGCTGACCCCTTCACGTCAGATGTGACGCAGCGGCCAACCGGCAGACCGGATCCGCGCGCCGCATGTCTTCCGGCCGCCGCTGCGCGGCGCCGGATCACCCGCTATCGGATATCGGTATCCGCAAGGACAGTTCGACCATGACACGCACCGCCCTCTCTCTGGCCGTCGCATCGGCCCTTTCATCCATCAGCCTCGGCCTGCAGGCCGCCGACCCGGCCATCGTGATCGGCGAGGTCACCATCCGCGCCCCGAAGCACGGTCCGCTGTTGAGCACGCAGGTACTCAGTTCGGTCGACATTCTCGGCAGCGACAAAGTGCAGGACAAGACCGTCATGAACAGTTGGGAACTGCTTGGCCAGATGCCCGGCATGCAGCTCACCGAAACCCGCATGGGCGCCGAGTCCGGCAAGGTCACCTTCCGCGCCTTCAATGGCGAAGGCTACATCAATGGCATCAAGGTGCTGATCGACGGCATTCCGAGTAACGTAAACAGCGGCAACCAGCGCTTCATCGACATGATCTTCCCGCTGGAGATCGACTACATCGAAGTGGTGCGCGGCACCAATGATCCGCGCTATGGCCTGCACAACATCGGCGGCAACATCAACATCGCGACCCGCCAGGGCGGAAATTATCTTGACGGCCGCCTCACCTACGGCAGCTTCAACACGCGCGAGGCGCAACTCGCCGTGGGACGGGAATCGAATGGTTTCTCGCAGAACTACTTCTTCGCCAAACAGGATTCGGATGGTTACCGCGATCATTCCGAATCGGAGAAATACACTTTCGGAGCCAAGTGGTTCGTCACTTCAGCCGATGGAGCGGTGAAGACCGGCCTGATCGTACGCGCCTACAACCATCAGGCCGAGGAACCGGGTTTTCTGACCGCCGCCGAACTCGCGGCAAGCCGCAGGCAGTCGTCGGCCAAGAATGCCAACGACCGCGATGATCGTGACATGAGCCAGATCAGCGCCCATCTGGACTGGGCCATTACGCCCACCGCCTTCCTCAGCAACAAACTCTACTTCAACACCTACAAGGACGACCGGCAGGTCACCTTCAGCGGCAACCCGGTCGGTACCGCACCGCGGCAGCGGCGTATCTGGGACGAGCACCAGTTCGGCCTGATGAGCACGCTGACCTGGCGAGCCAACGAACTGATCACGGTCGACGGCGGCCTCAACGTCGAGCGCCAGAAGAACGAATACCGCCGCTTCCGCTACCCCTTCGCGGTACCCACCGACTTCAGCACGCCCACCTTCGTGCAGAACTACGACGTCTACTCGCTGAACAATGTGGGTGCGTACGTACAGACCATCATCACGCCGACCGAGTCACTGAAGATCATTCCGGGCTACCGGCTGGACCGGTTTTCCGGCGACACGCTGATCAGGACTTCCGGCGTCAGTGCAGACCTGCAGGACACTGGCTGGATCGACCAGCCCAAGTTGAGCGTGGTCTACAGCCTGACACCGAACCTCAGCGTGTATGCCAATTGGGGCCGTACCTTCCAGGTGCTGACCGGATCGCGGGCGCCGGCCTACCTTACGCCGGGGCAGAGCGAATTCAGGCCATCGATCAATACCGGCAGGGAAGTGGGCGTCAAGCTCGCCCCGACGGCCGGCATCGACATGCGGGTCGCCGTCTGGCAGCAGGATGCCACCGACGAAGTGGCAAACATGCCGAGTACGGGCACCACGGTCGGTCTCGGAGAAACGCGCCGGCGAGGCGTGGATCTGCAGTTCTCCGGACGCCTCACCGACCGGCTGGAGGTCTGGTTGTCGCACTCGGTGCAGGAAGCCAAGGTGATCAGCGCCTTCACCTCGACCGGTACGTCGCTGGCCGGCAAGGAAGTGTTCTCGACGCCGCGCTTCATCAGCAACGTCGGCGCCGAATACCGGCTTTCGGAGGTCTGGCGTTTCGGCCTGCAGGGTCGGGCCCAGGGCGATTACTACATCGACGATCTGAACGCCCAGGGTAAGTTCGGGGGATTCGTGCTGTTCGACGCCAACGTACGCTACACGATGTCCAGGACCGCCAGCCTCGATCTGCAGGTCCGGAACATCGCCGATCGCGACTTCGAATACGTCTGGTACGACAACTTCTTTTTCCCGGCTGGCAGCCACCAGCCGTCCTTCTCGCCCGGCCCTGGCCGTGCCGCCTACCTGTCGCTGAACCTCAAGCTCTGATTGTTCCGACGCGGCGCGCGATGAAGACGCGTCCAGCGGTGGCTCCTTTCAACCTGAAAGCCTCGGTTGATCGACGCTCCGGGCACGGTTGGCGGAGTGGTCGGCAAGGCGCGAGGACGCGGCAGGGTGGCGCCGCCAGCCGTGCAGCGCACGGCAGTCCCTCACCACAGCGCCGGGTCGCACAGCGCCTTCACGCACGCCAGCCGGAGTGTCCGACCCGTCGCGCCATGCTCGCGCAGTCCCCTCGCCTGCCAGCCGAAGGGGTGTTCCAGTGCGAAGGGCGGCACAAAGTGCGCGGCCGCTTCGGCGCCGAAACCGAAGCGGCCGTAATACGCAGGATCGCCATAGACGAACACCCGATCAGCCGGCTGCTCCAGGAGCAACTCGATGCCGTGCTCGACCAGCGCCGAGCCGATGCCGGCGTTCCGGCATTCAGGCAGAACCGCCAGCGGCGCGAGGATGTAACCCAGCCAGTCCGGCGCGTCTTCCGACTTCACCGGGCTGAAGGCGATGTGGCCGACCACGCGGCCATCCAGTTCGGCCACCTGCGAAATCGTCGGCGGATCACCCTGTTCGTCGAGCAGCTCGACGGCCAGCTTCGCCACCCGCCGGTTCTCGCTGTCGGGAAACGCGCGCAGATGGATGTCGCGGACATGTTCGCGATCGGACGTCGTCGCCGGGCGGATGCGGGTGCTCATGGAATGGAAGCCGATGATTGGTCCTGCATGATGATGAAGGCAGCGTGCCGCCCGGTCAGCGTGCGAACAGCTCGTGGACGATGGCACCGGACATGTGGCCGCGACCCGAAAAGACGCGGCGGCGGACGCCACGGCGCGAATCGATGCACCCTCCGGCCAGGCAACGCCCCACTGGCGGCTGGAAATGCGTTCGAAATCGTCATGACCCCGCGCGGACTGTCCCGCGTCTGCGCCTGTCCCCCGGTATCCACCCCGCCTTCGTTCGGCGCGAACCTGCTGCGGCAGTCTGCCATGCGGATCTGCCCCAGGCTCTGTGGCCTGCTGCGCGCCTGCTCGCGGTCGTTTCTTCCCTCGTCCTGAAACCATGGCGATCCGTGCCACGCGGCGTGCCGCCCACCACGACAGGAGGTTCATCGCGCAGACCGAAGCAGATGACTCGCTTCCCGGCGAAGCCCCGGCGTCAATCTCGGGCTTCGAAGGTCGGATCCGCCGAGACGTACCCGACGTCTTAGAAGGGCTTCGATCAATCGTGTTGCGTCCGCTGTGGCTGTGCTTTGACGAATGGCAGAAGAGACACACATCGGCGCGCTGATCAGCAGTCTCTCCGCCTGCCCATCGCTCGGCGGCGTGCTGGCAGTGCCCGCGTACTTCGCGTCCAGCACCGCGCCATCGAATTCGGGCATCGGCTCGAACCACACGCCCGGCACATCCACCGCGCCGTCAGGGTGAGCCGCCTGCCAGCCGTCGATGAAGGCGCGGGCGACTTCGATGGAGGCAGACCGCTGCTTGCGCGGCGAGGACTCGTTGTGGCGCAGGCGGGGCATGTGCCGGAATCTCCGGTTGAAGGCCCGCTGATTCCGGCATCAACCGGGCAGGCCGGCGACACCGTCGATGTGCGCCCGAGGCGCGTTGCAGGCAGCCGGTCTGAAAGGCGTCATTCCCGATCGCCGGCCTCGCGCTGGCCCTTCAATAATGCGTCTGAGGCCGCCGCCGGGTATGGTCGCGGGAGCGAATGGTGCAACGCCCCGCATATCGTTCCTTCATCTCGCAACGAACAGGCACTTGACGATGGCCCGGCGCGGCTTCTTCGCGTCGTAAAGCACGTCCACCCGGTCGCCACGGGCCAGCGACAGCACATCACGCGTCTTGTGTATCGGCATCCATGTTCGAACCCGCGTGCCTAGGGCTTCGAATTCGAACACCAACTGCCCGCGATCCTTTGCAATCATCAGGTCGGTCACCGTGCCGCTCACCGTCGCCCCGCGCGCGAACAGATCGGCCACACGCTTGATGCGCCAGAGGAGCACGGCGATGAGCGCGACGGACACCCCGACCGGAAGCACCAGCGGCAAGGCCGCGGCGCCACCGTACAGGTACGGGAAGCCGAAATGGATGGCCCAGGTGATCGGCATCGCCACCCATGACGCCAGCGCGGGCCAGTCGTTCCACATGATTCTGATCGGGCTGAAGGTCATGGTGTAGTGAGTGGGAGTTCGAGTTCGAGTTCGAGTTCGGGCGACGTTCGCCACGCGCGGTTGGCGAACATCAGGTGAAAAGAGCGGCGAGGTCATGCAAGGGGTGAGGCTGGCCGCGCAGCGTACGACCGAGATCGACTTGAGTGACGCAAGAAAAAGGTCTGACCTCTGCTCTTGATGCCGTCGCCCGGGAGGGACGGTTGGTCACGGCGCCCAGTTCAGCAGTGCTTCGACCGCGTCTGCGGGCGTCATTATGGTCAGCCCGACCACGGTGCCCATGTCCAGCAGGTCGCGGTCACCGCTGACCAGCAGTTCAGCGTCGCCATCAAGCGCGGTCTGCACGAACTTGTCGTCATCCGGGTCGCGGCTGTAGTGGCCAATCTGGCTGATGTCGACCCAGTCGGCGACGGCATCGAAATCGTGCAGCAAGGCTTTACGGGCTTCGATGCTCAGGTAGCGGTCGAACTTCGGGCGCCACAGCCGGGTTTCGAACTCGGTAAAAGTCGCTGGAGAAAACAGAAGGCGGCCGCGCGAAAGCACGAGACGGACCGCCGTCACAGGCGGGGTGCTGGCCGACAACGCTGCGCTGATCAACACATTCGTGTCGATCACGACCCGCCTAACTTTCATCGGCAAGCAGGTCGGCCAGCTTTTCCGGGGTCAGGCCGGCCGCAGCCGCGGTGTCCGCGCTGCGCTGCAGTGTGTGCTGAAGACGGTCGGCGTAGAACGCGCGCATGGCCTCATAGTCTTCGGCCGACACCATCACGCCGACCACACGATCGCGCCGCATCACCCGTACCGGCGCCTTCTGGGCACGGTCGATGAACTCGCCGAAGTGCGTCTTGGCCTGGTTGGCGGTGAATGTTTCCATGGGGAAAATCCCGATCTGGACAAATCGACGAACGATCATAACAGACGAATCGTTCGATTCGACTGCCGTGCTGTAGTAAGTCCCTACAGCACGAAAGCAGGAGAGCGACCGACGCCAGTCACGTCGAAACCGCAGGCAGCCTTGGTTCCTGGAATGGATTTCTTCCGGGTTGTTTGGCGAGCAGAGCTGAAAACGTACCGGTGATCCATACCGCCGTCCCTTCCGAAAAAAGATGGCGCCAAGGAGCGCGGCGAGGAAATGTTGCTACGTCCCCTGTTGTTCACTTCGGCTGATCGACCCGCGGCGCGGAGACGGTGCCGGGCTCGCGGGCGGTCATTGCGATTGCATGTCCTGCCTTGCGCGTGTGCCATCTTGTCCGCGGTTCAACCCGAAGCCGCTTTGCGACCGGAGACGCTGAAAGCGTCATATATCGGCGCTAGCGTTCGGCAGGCGCCCGGCTTTCCGGTCCGGGCATCCACCTTCAAACTTTCTTCGGGAGTCCGCCATGAACAGGTTCAATCTCCGCCGCGTGCGGCGCGTCCGGGCGCTGTTTGCCGCTGCATGCATCGCGACGTCCGGCAGTGTGCTGGCAAGCGATTTCGACGAAGACGTGCTGGGTGACCTGTCGAACGACCATCTGGCACCGACGGTGTTGATGCTCGGACCCGACGGTTCTCATGCCGTTGCGGGCAGCAATGTGGTAACCGGCCGTATCGGTCGGGCGAACGGCGTGATCGACCGCGACTACCTCAACTTCATCGTGCCCGACGGATACGTACTCAAGGAGCTGAAAGTGGGACAGCAGACCACTTTCGGCAACCAGGGCTCGTTCATCGGCCTGGCAGCGGGAGCTGTGATGACCGATCCGGAACGCACGCCCGATGCATCGGCTTTGCTCGGCTATCACATCTACGGCAGCGCCGATCGGGGCCAGGATATTCTCGACGACATGGCAGCCGCCATCGGAACGGTCGGTTTCAGCGCGCCGCTTGCCGCCGGCAGCTATACCTTGTGGATACAGGAAACGTCGAACGGCGCGTTTCGCTACCGCATGAACCTCGTGCTGGCGCCGGTTCCGGAAGCCGATCGTGCCGTTCTCTTGTTGTCCGGCCTGATGCTGACCGCACTCGTCGTGCGCCGTCGCCGCATCTGAGCGCGCGACGCAGCCGGGCAGATGCCCGGCAAGGGCCGGCTGGCCCTTGTTCGTGTTGACGGCGGCTCGGCCGGAGCGGGGAAACGTAGCTGCTTCACTATTGTTCACTTCGGGCAGTGTGGGCGCTGGCGCGGCTGCTCGACCTGCCGCCGACCGAAACGCAGGCCGTGGTGGTGCTGTCCTCGCTGTCGGTCGGCGCCAATGGAATGTCGAGCCAGTTCAACGCCATGTACGGCTCCGTTGCCAGCAGCCTGCTCATGTCCACCGCGCTGGCCGCGCTCTCCACGCCCCTCGCGGGGGGGGGCGCCTGTGAGCGCCCGTCGCCGGATGCTTGCAGGGCCGGCGCATCCCGATCCCCGAAGTGGCCCGTCCTGCGACAGGCCGCGGACGACTCAGTCGATCGCTGCTGTGAAGGCAGGATCGTCGAGCAGGCTTTCCACGTTGAGCTTGATCGTTTCGTTCAGGGCGCCGAATGCATTGGCGAACTTTGCGGTCTTTCGCTGCGTGTTCTTGACCGACTCGAACAGCACTTGTTGAGTACTTGCATCCGCGACGACGTACTTGATTCGGAGCGTCCAGTCGACGCTGTATCCGAGATCGTCGATGAGAAATTCTTCGATCTCACCGGACAGGACCTTCTTCGGGTCGTTGGTCTTGATTCCGACAAATCGCAATTCGGAAAACACGGCATCCCGAACAAGCGTCTTGACGTCACGGTCTATGAGCACTTCGCCCATTGCCGTGTTTCTGATGAGATTCGGCGGAATGGGCTTTGTGGTTGACGGCTCGGATGGCAGATATCTGAAATCGGATACCGACAGCGAACCATTCGCCGACTTGACAGAGCTTGGCGCATAGTTGATCGGTATGGGCGCGCTTGCGCAGCCGACGAGTGTCGATGCAAGGAGGGCCGAGGCAAGGATACGTGCGAAGCCTGCTGCTTTATTTCCTGTCGTGCCGACTGTTTTTTTCATCAAACTCCCCTTTGGTAAAAAATCGTTATTCGGTCAAGGCCTTTTGTCCCTTTCTTGCATGAACCTCTGCATCGAAGGGGAGAGGAAATAGATGCCTGAGGCCGCATAGACAAGCGCGGTGAACAAGAGCGCAAGGTTCCTCGGTGAATCGATGCAGGCAAACACGCCTACCGTGCTCAAGGCGCCAAAGGCCGCGGCGGATACGTACGTGGCTATCCGGTTTCCAGTCAGAACCAGATACAGCGCGCCGAAGTTGATCAAGGCCGCGCACGATGCGCTCACGGTCGGATTCCGCACGAATTCATACAGATAGATGATCGACAGCAGGACGCACAGGATGAGCAGCGTTCTCGGGAAGAATTCGGCTTTGCGCGACATGATGTCTCGGGCATGGACGGGCGCCTGGTGTGCCGGGGATCGATGCCGGACGTCCGGCCAGCGTGACGGACCGGCCAAACGCTCCCTGAAATGCTCGCGCGCATGTCTTGCGGGTGGATGATTGCATCGGGCTGCGCGTAGTTCACCACGCATCCGTTCACTCCGGAATCAGCCTTTTGACGGGTTGCAGAAGCCGGGCGGATCACACTCGAGGTGCGCAATCGAACGGGATGAGCGCCCGACCGAAGCCGGATGGATGGACTCGCCGCGGAGCAGGGCGCCCGTCCAGCGACAGGTCGGGCGTTAGCGCACGCCCTTTAGGGACTGACCGTCGCCGCTGCGCGTGACCGGGCAGTTGACGACGATGTCGGTGACTTCGAGCGAAACCTCCAGCCTTTCTTCGGCGGCCAGAAGAGCCTCTTCCGACTTGAGTTCGCGTTTCGGCGCCGCCGTGTTCCACCGCACCAGGACGACCCGCCACAAAGGGCTGTAGCTTCTATCCTGGCTTTCCGGGCCCACCGGATCGGGGGCCGACTGGAAGATGCTGATCTGTTCCTCGTCGGGGAACTTGTAGACGCGCTCGATCAGCGACTGCCCCGGTGCGGAGTCGAGCGCAAAAGCCAGACTGGGCACGTAGTTCGTGCCCGTCATTCTGGCCATGGTCAGATCGGACACGTCGGTCACGATGTACTCGACGATCCTGCCATCGACCCATGCCCGGCTGACCGGCAGCACGGTTTCGCTTCGACCCACGTCGAAGAAAGGCGAAGCGCAGGCGGTCAGCAGGGAAAGGCAAACAGCGGTGAGGCACAAGAGGCGCATGGCGGTGGTCTCCGATGGCAGTTCGCGTGGGTGGCCGGTCGCCGCGAGTCGACGGGAGTGTGCTCTGTCCTGTCTCATCAGGACCACCTCGGGCAGGGCGAGGAGGTGGCGCGCGGTCGCCCCATCCGGCCGAGCCGCTTTCCGACGCATGCAGTCGGCTATGGAAGCCCCGGTATGTAATGCTTCTTGCACAGACGCTTTAACACACGGCTGACCGTCATCTCTTTCCGGAGGTGAAAGGTGGCAATCCCACCAGTCAACAGTAGAAACATGGTGGTTGGCCACGAGCTCACGTCGTTAAGGAAGAGCATCACAAGGACGAAGATTGAAAATACTGTAATGGCCGCTGAGGCTGATGCATGATTTCTTGCAACCTCACCCGTTTCTAAATTTATCCACCCCTCAATGCTTTGCCAATTGTCTTGGCTGTTCAAGACGATTGCATAAGACGTGTCCGGCGCTATTGCGGGCCAGCCAGGAACCTTTACACCACATTGACGCATCTTCGAATTCTGGAATCCAAAGAGTGTATGCCGATGAGTTCCATCACCAGCCTCGATACGAACTACATCAAAAACTCTGTCAAAGCGAGTGATCACTTCGTGCATGGGCAACGTCTAACATTTTCGGGATGCGCTTCCATAGCAACGCTTTGCGTGGAGCGCTGCTGAATGTTCAGTCCTTAAAACTGGCGCGAAAAACCTCACCTCACGCCGCCTGCATTCTGACAAGGTCTTCCCCAACTTCAACCATGAAATTTCCGTATGAGCTGCTGCTGACGGCGCGTGGTTTCCCCTGGAAGCACAAGAGTCACGTTGCCTGCGCGCGCAGCTTAACCCCTAGCGCCCGCGCCATCTTGAGTACGGTGGCGCTGCCCGGGTTGCCGGTTTCGCTCACGGCTTGGTACAGACTTTCATGGCTCAGTCCGTTGTCCCGCCGGACTTCGTTTATTCCCCAGGCGCTATCTAGGTCGCGCTCACTCCGCCAACGGCTCAAACAGCGCCGCCAGATCCGTCTCCCCGAACTTCTCCAGCGCGGCTTCGTCGTTGCCGAGTATGCCTTCGGCCAGGGCGGCCTTCTTTTCCTGCAGGGCGACGATGCGTTCTTCGATGCTGCCGGCGACGATGAGCTTGTAGACGAACACCGGCTTGTCCTGGCCGATGCGGTGGGCGCGGTCGCTGGCCTGGTTTTCGGCGGCCGGGTTCCACCAGGGGTCGTAGTGGATGACGGTGTCGGCGTGCGTGAGGTTGAGACCGACGCCGCCGGCTTTCAGGCTAATCAGGAATACCGGCACGGTGCCTTCCTGGAAGCGGCGCACGACGGCTTCGCGGTGGGTGGTGTCGCCGGTCAGCATGACCGAGCCGATGCCGGCGTCGTCCAGTTCGGTCTTGATCAGGTCGAGCATGGCGGTGAATTGCGAAAACACCAGCACCTTGCGGCCTTCGGCCAGCAGGTTTTCCAGCATGTCCATCAGGAGGTCGAGCTTGGCGCGTTCCTTCACGCGCAGCGCGGCGTCGGTCTTCAGCAGGCGCGGGTCGCAGCACACCTGACGCAGCTTGAGCAGCGCGTCGAGGATGACGATGCGGCTGCGCGCGAAGCCGCGGCTGGCGACTTCTTCGCGCACCCGCTTGTCCATCGCGACGCGCACGGTTTCGTACAGGTCGCGCTGGCGGCCGGTCAGTTCGACCGTGCGCAGCACTTCGGTCTTGGGCGGCAGTTCCTTCGCGACATCGTCCTTGCGCCGCCGCAGGATGAAGGGCGCCACGCGCCGGGCCAGCAGTTCGCGCCGGATCAGGTCGCCGTGCTTCTCGATCGGCGTGCGCCAGCTGCGCGTGAAATCCTTCGATTCGCCGAGAAAGCCGGGCAGCAGGAAGTCGAACTGCGCCCACAGCTCGCCCAGATGGTTTTCCATCGGCGTGCCGGTGAGGCACAGCCGGTGACGTGCGCGCAGCAGGCGCACCGCCTTTGCCGCCTGGCTGCCGGTGTTCTTCACGGTCTGCGCCTCGTCGAGGATGAGCAGGTGGTAGTCGTGCGCGGCCAGCTTTTCGTGGTCGCGCCACAGCAGCGGGTAGGTGGTGAGGCACACGTCGTGCTGCGGGATCTGCTCGAACAGCGTGCTGCGGTCGGCGCCGTGCAGCTTGAGCACGCGAAGCGCAGGCGCGAAGCGCTCGGCTTCGCGCTGCCAGTTGAACACCAGCGAAGTCGGGAGCACGACCAGCGCCGGGCGGTCGAGCCGGCCGGCGAGCTTTTCGGTCAGCAGGTGGGCCAGCGCCTGGGCGGTCTTGCCCAGCCCCATGTCATCGGCCAGGATGCCGCCCAGATCGTGCGCCCGCAGATGCTGCAGCCAGGCCAGCCCTTCGCGCTGGTAGGGGCGAAGTTCGATGCCGAAACCCGCTGGCTCGGCGACCGGCGCGATGCCCTTCATGCCGCGCAGCCGCTCGACCCATTTCTCCAGCGACTGGAAGCCGGCGCGCGCCCACTTCGCATCGAGCGCCTCGGTCAGGCGCGGGGCGTCCATGCGCGACACGCGCAGCGCGCCGTCGGTCGGGCTGTCGAACAGGTCGACCAGGGTGCGCGCGAGCGGCTTGATGCGCCCGGCCGGCACGACGATGCGCTCGCCTTCCGGCGTACTGAGTTCGGTCGTGTCTTCGTCGCGCATGCGGTCGAGCGCGACCGGGTCGAGCCAGCGGCCGTCGCGCTTGAACAGGGCGTACAGCAGCGGCGCCAGATCGAGCCGGCGGCCGCCGACGTCGATGCCGAGCGACAGTTCGAGCCAGCCGTTTTCGTTCTCGTCGAGATCCGCGTACCACGCGTCGACCACCAGCACGCGGTGGCGGAAGTCGGGCGGGCATTCGATCTGCCAGCCAGCGCGGGTCAACACGCCAGCTTCGGCGGAAAAGAAGCGCGCCCAGGCGGCTTCGCTTTCCAGCCCGAGTGCCCCGACCGGCAGCGGGTCGAACATCTGCAGCCAGCGCGCCTGCAGCGGCGCGAAGCCGACCTCGCTCAGCAGCGCGAGCGCGCGGACTTCGGCCGCCAGGTCGCGCTTGACGCGCACCGCGCGCCCGCTCGGCAGGGTGGCGAGATCGGACGAGTCGGTGGCGGCGAAGCGCGCCTGGCCGTAGTGCAGCGAAACGGTGGCGAGGTCGTACAGCGTGTGGCCGAGCGCCTTGTCGTAGCGGCGATGCGGTTTCACATGCCACACGGCGAGGCTCTGCAGCTGCAGCACCGGGCGCAGTGGCTCGGTCAGCAGCGGCAGATTGGCGGCGTCGCGACCGAGCGGCGACGGCAGCGCGGGCGCCACTTCGGCCAGCGCACCAGCGATCAGCGGCAGTTCGGCCGGCGACAGCAGCGGCAGTTCCAGCACCGCCATCAGCGCGGCGCGGTCCGCGTGCAGCACTTCGCCGGCCTGACCTCGGGCGGCGTCGACATACCAGGGCGGTTCGGTCGGCACCACCGTGTCGGCCGGCGGTGTACAGGCGAGCAGGGCGCGCACGCCGAGCTTTTCGGTCTGCCATTCGAGCTGGCCGGGGCGCGGTTCGCCGGCCGCCAGCAGATGGGCGGTGCCCTCGGCGCCGCTGTCCAGCACATAGGTGCGGCCGGTTTCGAGCGCGCTGCGCAGCACGCCGAGCCCGTCGCTGCCACGCAGTTCGAACGGCACGAAGGTGCTGCTGTGGCGCTTTCGGATGGCGTCGCGCAGCACGCGGAACACCGGCAGATCGCTTTCGTGCACGAAAGAGGGCGGCTTGAGCAGCGCCTGCTCGTAGTTGAACCAGGGCTGGCCGTCGCCGCTGAAGGCGCCGTCGCGCGTCAGGCGCGCCTTGAGCAGCCGGAACTCGGGCGCCTGCGCGCCGCGCAGCGCGACCAGAAAGATGATGGCGTCGCGCACCGGGTTGCTGCGCTTCTTCGTGGCGGAGCCGGTGTCCCGGGCCAGGCGCTGACCCAGGGTTTGCGCCCAGCGCAGGATTTCGGCGCGCGGCTTTTCGATCAACTCGCCCTGCTGTTTCGCCGCCAGCAGCAGGCCGACCGCGTGCTTGCAGCGGTTGCCGACCGGGCAACTGCAGCGCGACGCCACTTCAAGCGTGCGTTCGCCGAAGTATTCGCGCCGTTCCAGCCGCACCGACACCTGATACGGCTGCGGCCGCGAGCCGCGCACCAGCGCGCGCAGCGTCGGGCCATTGACCTCGATGTCGCCCACCCGCGACACATAGCCGCTGCCGCGGATGATGGTCTCTTCCGAGAACAGCTCGCCGAGCATGCGGTCGTCGAGCTGCGAAAGCAGGCGGGTCAATTCCATTGCGAAACGGCGCGCACAAGGCGAAAAAAAACGGACGCAGGATTGTAAGCCCTGCGTCCGCCGCTCGCATTACAGTTGGGTTCAGGTGCGCGGCCGCTCGGCGCCTTCGCGCTGGGTCAGCGTGTCGGCGCGCACCCAGCTGACGTGCCGGTGCAGCATGCCGGCCGCGGCGCGGGCCTGTTCCTCGTCGCCGGCCACCACGGCAAACATGCCCTGGCCGCCCGGCTCGACATGCACACCCATGCCGCCGTACGAGGCAGTCAGTACGCGCGCCTTCTTTGCCGTGTTCTGCGGCAGCAGCAGCAGGGTGGCCGGGCCCTTGTCGGTGTCGAACACGATGTGCCAGCCGGTGCCGCCGGGCACCGGGCACAGCTTCACGTAGCGCACTGACGACAGCGGCACCCGCACTTCGGCGCCGAAGCTCTCGAACACCTGCGCCACTCGTTCCGGTTCAATCAGCCGCGTGCTCATCAGCGCCTCCGGCTCGTGCATCACGTGATCGACCGCCAGCGCGATGCGGTCGCGGTCGGGCGCGGCGTGCCAGTACTGCACGCCCATGCTCACGCTCAGTACGAGGCTGGCCGCCAGTGCCCACAGCTTGAGCGGCGCGCGGGTCTGGCTGCGGCTGGCCACGATGACGCGTTCGGCCAGACCGTCGGGAACGTCGATGCTCACCGCCTGCTGCAGCGCGCGCTCCTGCGCATTGACCCGGCGCGAAAAGCTCTGGCAGCCGGCGCAGGCGATCAGGTGCTCTTCCGCCGCTTCGGTCAGACGGCGCGGATCGGCCATCTTTTCGCGCCGGAAGTCGATGCAGTTGAAGCCGTCGGCGTTCATGATTCGGCCCTCCGGCTGGCGGTGCCCGGTTGGGCGGTGAGCGTGCTGCGCAGCGCCTGCCGGGCGCGGGTCAGGCGGGTCATGATGGCGCCTTCGGTGGTATCGAGCATGGTGGCGATCTCGGCACATGAAAATCCGCCCAGTGCCTGCAGCACCAGCGGCTCGCGCAAGGTCAGCGGCAGGCTGCCCAGCAGGTTTTCCATTTCAAACAGTTCCATCGGTTCGTGATCGGCGGCGATCTGCAGGTCTTCCAGCTCGACATCGACGTAATCGAACTGCTTGCGCTCGTACAGCCGGGCGTGCTCGCGTCGCACGATGGTGATCAGCCAGCTCTTCGTGGCGTTGGAATCCTTGATGTCGTCCCACGCCTTCCAGGCGCGGACAAACGTTTCCTGCACCAGATCTTCGGCCACGAACTTGTCGCGGCACAGCCACCAGGCGAACCGGTAAAGATCCGGGCTGAAGGCCCGCACCGCCTGTTCGAAGCTTTTGCGTTTGCTGAATCCGAGTATCACGACGTCGTCCGGGGATGAGCTGACAAGCCTACAGACCCGTGCAGAGTGCGCAACCTTACATCGTGTTTCAGGCGGCACGGCCTGTGTGGGAGCGGCGCCGCTCCGCCAGCGCGCTCATCCCGCCCGTCTCTTACAATGGGCGCCTTCGATGATTCCGGCGGCGCGACATGCAGAATTTCCTTGCCGTGGGCGGCGGTGCGGCGCTCGGTGCCTGGCTGCGCTGGGGGCTGGGCCTGACGCTGAATCCACTGTTTGCCGGTTTCCCGCTCGGCACCTGGGTGGCCAACATGGTCGGCGGCTTTCTGATGGGCGTGGCACTCGCCGTGTTTCAGGCGGTGCCGGATGTGCCGCCGCACGTGAAACTGCTGTGTACAACGGGGTTTCTCGGCGGACTGACCACCTTTTCGAGCTTTTCCGGCGAAGTATTTTCGCTCTTCCAGCGTGGCGACACGATGTGGGCCTTCGTCGCCGTGGCCGCGCACGTGATCGGTTCGCTCGCCATGACCGCGCTCGGTTGGTGGATTTGGAAGAACGTGGTGGGCTAGCCATGCGCCGGGTGGTCGTCGGGGATGGGTATGTCGAGGGTGACAGGCCGCTGTTGGGCATCGCTGCGCTCACCCCAACCTACGTGGGTGCGGGGCGGAGGGTGTGGATGTTGGGCATCGCCTTTGGCTCACCCCAACCTGCAACTACAACGGCGTGAGGCGTCCGTAGGTTGGGGTGAGCGCAGCGATGCCCAACACCCATCCACCGCAGCCGCCCCGTTCGTTGAAGTCAGCGCAGCGATTCCAAACCCCACCGATCCGAACCGCCCGCCCGGTGCANCGCAGCCGCCCCGTTCGTTGAAGTCAGCGCAGCGATTCCAAACCCCACCGATCCGAACCGCCCGCCCGGTGCACCTTTCAACGACAATGTCGCCCTTTCCGCTGCTGGCGGATCGCTGTCCCGACCGATGACTGTGCCGCGCCCCGATCTGAACGCCCTCCTTGAAAGCTGCATGAGCCGTGACGCGGCGGCGATCGGCCGTGCGTTGCGCGAACTGCCGCCGGGGCAGCGCACACCCGACAAGTGGCCGGCAAAGCTGGCTGAACGCGTCGCGGCGTCGCAGGCGAAGGTCGCGGCGCGCCGCGCGTCGGCGCCGAAGATCGAATACCCGGAAGAATTGCCGGTGTCGGCGCGGCGCGACGAGATCGCCGCCGCGCTGCAGGCGCATCAGGTCATCATCGTGTGCGGCGAAACCGGTTCCGGCAAGACGACCCAGTTGCCCAAACTGTGTCTCGAACTGGGTCGCGGCGCGCGCGGGCTGATCGGCCACACGCAGCCGCGCCGCATCGCGGCGCGCGCCACCGCCGATCGCGTTGCCAAGGAACTGAACGTGTCGCTCGGCCGCGAAGTCGGTTTCGCGATCCGCTTCACCGACCGCACGTCGGAAGACAGCCGCATCAAGCTGATGACCGACGGCATCCTGCTGGCCGAAACCCAGCGCGACCGCTGGCTCGCCGCCTACGACACGCTGATCATCGACGAGGCGCACGAGCGCAGCCTGAACATCGACTTCCTGCTCGGCTATCTGCGCGAGGTGCTGCCGCGCCGACCCGACCTGAAGGTGATCGTCACCTCGGCCACATTGGACGCCGAACGCTTCGCCAATCACTTCGCGCAGGGCGACACGCCGGCGCCTGTGATCGAGGTCAGCGGCCGGCTGTACCCGATCGAAATGCGCTGGCGGCCGTTCGAGGCGCAGAAGGATCGCGACCTCTATGACGCCGTATGCGACGCGGTGGACGAGGCTTTTTCGACCGGTCCGGGCGATGTGCTGGTGTTCATGCCGGGCGAGCGCGAGATCCGCGAAGGCACCGAGGCGCTGCGCAAGCACCACACGCGGCTGGCCGGCGTGAAGCCGGAAGTGCTGGCGCTGTATGCGCGCCAGTCGGCGCAGGAACAGGCGCGCGTGTTCCAGGGCTCGAACGGCCGGCGCGTCATTCTCGCGACCAATGTGGCGGAAACCTCGCTTACTGTGCCGGGCATCCGCTACGTCATCGACACCGGTCTGGCGCGCGTCAAGCGCTACAGCTACCGCAACAAGGTCGAGCAGCTGCAGGTCGAGCCGATCGCGCAGTCGGCGGCCAAGCAGCGCGCCGGCCGCTGCGGCCGGGTGTCGAGCGGCGTGTGCTTCCGGCTGTACGACGAAGAGGATTTCAACCAGCGGCCGGCGCACACCGACCCGGAAATCCTGCGCTCGTCGCTGGCCGGCGTCATCCTGCGCATGAAGTCGCTGAGTCTGGCCGACGTCGAGGAATTCCCCTTCATCGACCGCCCGGCGCCGCGCGCCATCGCCGACGGCTATCAACTGCTGCAGGAACTGGGCGCGGTGGACGAGGCGCGCGACCTGACGCCGCTCGGCCGCGAACTGGCCAAGCTGCCGGTCGACCCGCGCGTGGCGCGGATGATTCTGGCGGCGCGCGATCACGGCGCCCTGAAGGAAGTGCTGGTGATCACCGCCGGCCTGTCGGTGCAGGACCCGCGCGACCGGCCCGAAGAACGGGCCGGCGCCGCCGATCAGGCGCACGCGAAGTTCGCCGACGAACGCAGCGAATTCCTGTGGTACCTGAAGGCCTGGGCGGCGTTCGACGCGGTGTGGCATCACCAGTCGCAATCGAAGCAGCGCGAATGGTGCCGCGCCAACTTCCTGAACTGGATGCGCATGCGCGAGTGGCGCGACGTGCACACCCAGCTGCACACCTTGTGTGCCGAACACGAATGGAAGGAGAACGAGCGGCCGGCCGAATTCGACGCGCTGCACCGCGCGCTGCTGACCGGCCTGCTCGGCAATCTCGGACTGCGCATCGAGGACGCGCGCGCTGGCGAACCGCCGTATCTGGGCGCACGCGGCATCAAGTTCTGGCCGCATCCGGGCTCGGCGCTGGCGAAGAAGGGCGGCAAGTGGATCATGACCGCCGAACTGGTCGAAACCACGCGGCTGTTCGCGCGCTGCATCGCGCGCATCGAACCGGAGTGGGTGGAGGAGGTGGGCGCCCATCTGTTGCGCCGCTCGACCTACGAGCCGCACTGGTCGAAAAGCCGCGGCGAGACGGTCGCCTGGGAGCGCAGCGTCATCCACGGCATCACGCTGTATGCCAAGCGGGCGGTGCAGTACGGCAAGACTGACCCGGTGCTGGCGCGCGAACTGCTGATCCGCGAAGGACTGGTCAATGGCGACGTGACCGACATCGCGCTGAAGCAGATGAAATTCCTGCAGCACAACCTCGACCTGATCGCGCAGATCGAGCGGCTGGAAGAGAAGCAGCGGCGGCAGGACCTGCTGGTGGACGAATCGCTGATCCACGCCTTCTACGATTCCATCGTGCCCGCGGACGTGATCGACCTGCGCGGCTTCGAGCGCTGGCGGCGCGACGCCGAACGCGAAAACCCGAAGCTGCTTTACCTGACGCGCGAACAGCTGATGCGCCACGAGGCGGCCGGCGTCAGCAGTGAGCGCTTCCCGGCCAAGATGGATCTGCTGGGTCAGCGCCTGAAACTCGAATACCGGCACGAGCCGAATGCCGCCGACGACGGCGTCACGCTGACCGTGCCGCTGACGCTGCTGAACCAGATTCCGGCCGCCAGGCTCGACTGGCTGGTACCCGGTCTGATCGAAGAGAAGGTGCTGCAGCTGGCCAAGACCATTCCGCCGAAGCTGCGCCACCGGTTGCAGCCGGTGGCTGGTTTCGTCGCCGATTTCATCGCGCAGGAACACGATCAGGCCGAACCGCTGGTGAAGGCGCTGGCGCGCGCGATCGAACTGAAGGTGAGCCTGAAGCTGCCGTCCGATGCCATCCGCGCTGAAAACCTGCCGGCGCATCTGATGATGAATGTGCGCGTGGTCGACGAGCACGGCCGGGTGCTCGGCCAGTCGCGCAATCTGGCCGAACTGCGCACTCGGCTGAAGGACGAGGTGGCGCGTCGCTTCGAGTCGGCACGCATCGCGCTGCCGCCGGCCGCATCCGTGGCCGATGCGTCGCGAGTGTTGGCCAGTGAGCTTGCCAGTGCGCAGGCAAGCGCACCGGCCGCGGCGCACAACGACGCGGTGACCGCGAAGGCGGCGACGGCGCGCGGCAGCATGGCCGACGCATTGTCTGCGCTGGGCGCGCGCGACGTCGTGGCCAAGGCGCCGGTACCGCAGCCGACGAGGAAGGGCCGCGCTGCAGCCGAACCGGCCGCCCCGGCGGTCGCCGAGCAGACCGCCGGCGACGAACGCTACCGCGCATGGACCTTCGGGCCGCTGCCCGAACTGATGGAAGTCGAAGTGGCCGGTCGCCGGGTGATCGGGTTTCCGGCGCTGCAGGACGAAGGCGAGTCGGTCAGCCTGCGCGTGCTCGACACGCCGGAGGCCGCACTCGAGGTGCACCGGCGCGGCCTGCGCCGGCTGTTCGCGCTCGAGCTGCGCGATCAGGTGAAGTACATCGAAAAGAGCCTGCCCGGCCTGCGCGACATGGCGATGCAGTACATGAACCTGGGCACCGAACCGGAACTGCGCGCCCAGCTGGTGGCCGCCACCATGGAACGCTGCTGCATGATGGAACCCTGGCCGCAGGATGCCGCGAGCTTCGCCGCGCGCCGCGACGAAGCCAGGCCGCGCATTTCGCTGGTGGCGCAGGAAATCGGCCGCCTCGCCGGCAGCGTGCTGACCGAGTACGCCGCACTGAGCAAGAAGCTCGCCGCGCTGAAGGCGCATCCGGACGCCGGTGCCGACATGCGCGCCCAGCTCGATGCGCTGGTCGGCAAGTTCTTCATCGAACGTACGCCGTTCGAGCGGCTGACCCACTACCCGCGCTATCTGAAGGCGATCGCCCTGCGCATCGAAAAGCTGCGCACCGACCCGGAACGCGACGCCCGTGCGCTGGCCGACTGGCAGTCACTGGACACACTGTGGGACCGCGAACGCATCGTGCGTGCCCGCGCCGGCGTCGCAGATCCGTTCATCGATGAATTCCGCTGGCTGCTCGAAGAGCTGCGCGTGAACCTGTTCGCCCAGGAACTGCGCACCCCGGTGCCGGTGTCGGTGAAGCGGCTGCAGAAGATATGGGAGTCCCGTGCGCGGGCCTGACCGGCCTGCCGCCCGCTCCCGCAAACGCACCCCACGGTCACGCTCTGCAAGAATGGCTGATGGAAAAGACTCCGGGATGACACAACATGTCTGCTGACACCGACCTGCGCCTGCGACTGCGCACGCTGATCGCGGCGTTCGAATCCTTGACGCCGGACACCGTGGACGTGCTCGCTGCGCTGTATGCGGCCGACGCGCGCTTCCGCGATCCGTTCAATGACGTGCGCGGTCGGGCTGCCGTGGCGCGCATCTTCAGTCACATGTTCGAGCAGGTCGGCGCGCCGCGCTTCGAGGTGCACTCGGCGATGAGCGAAGGCGATGCCGCGTGGCTGGACTGGACGATGCACTTCATGTTGCGCGGGCAGGCGCTGCAGATCGTGGGCGCGACGCGGTTGCGCTTCGACGACGCGGGGTGCGTCGTCGAGCATCGCGATTACTGGGATGCCGCGCAGGAGCTGTACGAAAAGCTGCCGGTGATCGGCGGCGCGATGCGCTGGCTGCGCCGCAGGCTTGCGGTGCCGGGCCTCTGACGGCGCCCGGCGATCGGCGGTGCGCCTACTTGCGGGCGCCTGCCTGATCCAGCCGGCGTGCTTCTTCCGGGCTGACGATCTCGATGATCGCGACCACCTTGGCGACGCCACCAGTGGCGGCAGCGACCTGCTTGGCGGCGTTCGCTTCGGCTTCGGTCAGCAGGCCCATCAGGTAGACCTTGCTGCCTTCGGTCACCACCTTGACGTGGTTGGCCGATACGCGCTGCGAATCGAGAATGCGCGCCTTCACCTTTGAGGTGATGACCGCATCGCTCGAACGCTGGGTCAGCGACGACACGCCGGCGATTTCGGTCTCGTTGCTGATGCCGCGCACGTTCGGCACGCTGCCGGCGATGGCGCCCGCTTCGGCGCGCGTGGCTTCGTCGGCCACCTGGCCGGTCAGCAGCACATTGCGGTTGTAGCTGGTGACGCTGATGTTGGCGCGATTGCCGAGCTTTTCGCGCAGGCGCGAATCGGCACGCAATTCGATGCCTTCGTCTTCGACCTGGGTGCCGCTGGTGCGCCGGTCGAGTGCCGACAGCACAGCGCCGCCGGCACCGGCCGCAACGACCGGGAAGCAGCCCTGGAGCATCGGTACGCAGGCCGCGGCGAGCGCGGCAATCAGCAGCGGGCGCGCAATTTTCGTGCGGGTGGTCTTGATCGGTGTGTGAGTCATCATTCGGTTCCTAGAAGCATGCAATCAATGCCGTCACACAGGCAATGCAGGGTGAGCAGGTGAACTTCCTGGATGCGTGCCGTACGCTCGGCCGGCACGCAGAGGTGGATGTCGCGTTCGGTCAGCATTTCGGCGATGCGTCCGCCGCCGCGGCCGGTCAGTGCGACTACGCGCATTTCGCGTTCGTGCGCGGCGCGGATGGCCTCGATCACGTTGCCCGAATTGCCCGAGGTGGACAGTGCGAGCAGCACGTCGTTCGGCTGGCCGAGCGCACGCACCTGTTTGGCGAACACCTGTTCATAGCCGTAATCGTTTGCTATGGCGGTCAGGATGGAGGTGTCGACGGTCAGCGCGATGGCAGCCAGCTCGGGCCGTTCGCGTTCATAGCGGCCCACCAGTTCGGCGGCGAAGTGCTGTGCGTCTGCCGCCGACCCGCCGTTGCCGCAGGCCAGAATCTTGCCGGTGGCCATCAGGCTGGACACCATCAGTTCGATGGCGTCGCCGATCGGTGCCGCCAGCAACTCGACCGACGAAAGCTTGGTTTGCGCGCTGTCGAAGAAATGCTCGGAAATGCGTGAAACCAGGTTCATGAGGACACAGGGCAGGGTGAAGCGCGGAGTTTATCAACATCCCCCGTGTTGCCCCGTTTTCTTACAGCCGGAAACGAAGCCGCCCTTCATCGTGCGGGCGCCAGTTCGACATAGACGTCGATGCGCACGCGCCGCCACGGGTCCGGGTCGTCGGTCAGCCGGCCGATGCGCGCACTCAGCCGCTGTCCGGCGTCCATTTCGGCGGCCGCCTCGAAATTGGCGGCGCGCGGCAGATAGCCCAGCATGTGGCCGCGCCACAGCACGCGGATGGCGCGCCGGTCATGGCGGTTGCCGGGTTCGCGTTCAAGTGTCAGCGCATCGCCTTCGCGCAGGCCCTGGCGCACCGCGTGCAGCTGGTGGAACTGTGCGCCGGCCAGTGGCGAACGCTGCGCCAGCAGGCGCAGGCTCTGGGCAGATGCGAGGTCAGCGGCGAGCCAGGCGAGCAGGGCCAGTGCGCTACAGGCCGAACGCATCGCGTATCCATTCGATCTGCCTGCCGTCCAGCCCGGACAGCGCCACCACGTCGAAGCGTGCCGGGCGCTGGCGCGCGCGCCGGCCCTGTTCGGCGAGGTAGTGCTGGGCGGCGCGGATCAGCCGCGCCTGCTTGGTCGGGCCGACACTGGCCGCTGCGCCGCCGAAGCGCGCATCGCGACGCAGGCGCACTTCGACGAACACGAGGCTGTCGCCGTGTTCGCACACCAGATCGAGTTCGCCGTCCGGCCAGCGCAGGTTGCGGCCGATCACCCGCAGGCCGTGCGCTTCGAGATGACGTGCCGCCAGCGCCTCGGCTGCTGCGCCGTGCGCGGCGCGCAGCGTCATGCCGGCTTGTGGCGGACCGCTGCCACGCTCAGAATGGCGGCCCGCCCGCAGGAAAGCACCCGATGACCGATGCCGTGACACCCCATGATGACCTCGTGCGAGAATTTACGACTTTGGCATTGTATGTCGTCGGCACGCCGATCGGCCATCTGGGCGAACTGTCGGCGCGCGCCATCGCGGCGCTGCGTGCCGCCGACCTGATCGCCTGCGAGGACACGCGGGAAACGTCGCGCCTCGCCCGTCACCTCGGCCTGAACGCGCAATTGGTGGCGGTGCATGAACACAACGAGCGCAGTGGTGCCGAGCGGCTGATTGCAGCGCTGCGCGACGGCCGGCGCGTGGCGCTGGTGTCCGATGCGGGCACGCCGGCGGTGTCCGACCCCGGCGCGCGCGTGGTGCGCGCGGTGCAGGACGCGGGCTTCCGCGTGATACCGATCAGCGGCCCGAGTGCCGCTGTGGTGGCACTGTCGGCGAGCGGTCTGCTCGACGCACAGTTCCGTTTCGTCGGTTTCCTGCCGGTCAAATCGGCGGCGCGCCGCAAGGTGCTGGAATCGCTGCGCGAACAGGACTGCGTGCTGGCGTTCTACGAAGCGCCGCACCGCATCGTCGAATGCGTCGACGATATCGCCGCGGTGATCCAGCCGGAGCGCGAACTGGTGATCGCCCGCGAACTGACCAAGCTGTTCGAGCAGATCGTGCGCCTGCCGGTATCGCAGGCTGTCGCCTGGCTGGCGGCAGACTCCAACCGCCAGCGCGGCGAATTCGTGCTGCTGCTCGCGGCCGCGCAGCCGGAAGAAGGGCTGGACGCGACGGCGCGCCGCACGCTGGACCTGCTGCTGGATGAACTGCCGCCGAGCCGCGCAGTGAAGGTGGCCCAGGCCATCACCGGTGCGCCGCGCAAGCTGCTGTACGACCATGCGATGGCGCACGGCACGGATGTGCCGCAGGACGAGGATGCGGGATAATCCGACGACAAGGACGGGCCCGCGTGTGCACGTGGCCCCTGTGGAGGCCTGTGGGACAGGTGAGCTACCCACAGGCGTTGCCCTGCCGATGAAGCGTCCGTGGGCAGGGCAAGCCGGCATGACGGATTGACCGCGTATCTCGACCCCTATCGCAGAAAGAACAGGAACGCTCTTGAACAGACTGACGCTCACCCGCCCCGACGACTGGCATCTGCACCTGCGCGACGGCGCTGCGCTCAAGGCGGTGCTGCCCGATACGGCGCGCCGTTTCGGGCGCGCCATCGTCATGCCCAACCTCCGACCGCCGGTCACCACGGTGGCGCTGGCGGCCGCCTACCGCGACCGCATCATGGCGGCGCATGCGGCCACGCCCGGCCTGCCGCCCTTCGAGCCGTTGATGGTGCTGTACCTGACCGACAACACGCCGGCCGACGAAATCGACCGCGCCTGCGACAGCAGCTTCGTGCACGCGGTGAAACTCTACCCGGCCGGGGCCACCACCAATTCCGACTCCGGCGTGACCGACGTGGCGCGTTGCGACGTGGCGTTGGCGCGCATGGCCGAACGCGGCCTGCCACTGTTGATCCACGGCGAGGTGACCGACGCCGAGGTGGACGTGTTCGATCGCGAGGCGGTGTTCATCGAGCGCGTGCTGCGCCCGCTGTTGTCGCGCCACCCGACGCTGCGCGTGGTGTTCGAGCACATCACGACCAGGGACGCCGCAGCGTTCGTGGCGGCGGCCGGCGACAACATCGCCGCCACCATCACGGCCCATCATCTGCTGATGAACCGCAATGCGATCTTTGCCGGCGGCGTGCGGCCGCATCACTACTGCCTGCCGGTATTGAAGCGCGAGGTGCATCGCGTTGCGCTGGTGGCCGCCGCGACGTCCGGCAACCGGCGCTTCTTTCTCGGCACCGACTCGGCGCCGCATGCGAAAGGCACGAAGGAGACGGCATGCGGCTGTGCCGGCTGCTACACCTCGCATGCCGGCATCGAACTGTATGCCGAGGCCTTCGATGCCGCGGGCGCGCTGGACCGGCTTGAGGCCTTCTCCAGCTTCAATGGCCCGGACTGGTACGGTCTGCCGCGCAATACGTCGCGCATCACACTGCTGCGCGAGTCTTGGGAGGTCAAGGCGGAGCAGGAATTTGCCGATGGTGATGTGCTGGTGCCACTGCGCGCGGGAGAGCGCGTCGCGTGGCGCATCGAACCTGAAAAGGTTGAATGAGTGATCCCATGACACGACTGACCTTGCTGATGCTGCCGCTCGCCGTCCTGCTGGCCGGATGCGATATCGAGAACGCCGCCTTCATGATCGAGAACAAGGATCACGCCCTGACGCTCAATCGTGAGAAGCCCTATTTCTGGAGTGGCGAATACAAGCTGGCCATCATCGTGTCGCGCATGCCGACCTGCCAGCGTCGTTACGTGATGAAGCCGGCGCGATTGACCGCCGCCAATGTCAGCGTGTTCGACGGTGGCGAGCCGAACCGCTACCTGCTGCGTCAGGGCAGCCGCTGGTATGCCGTGAACACCACCGACTGCGCTTTCGCGGTGGTGGAAAAGCCGGCTGAAGTGCCGGGGGCGATCGGTGTGTTCCGCCGCAAGGATGACGTGCTCACCTTCGTCAAGAGCACGACGGCCGAGGCGGAGCAGCGCTGAGCCTTTCTGCTGCGTGGCCGGTCGGTCCGCTGCACGCCGGCGTGCGACCGCTGCTGGATGCGCTGCTGCCCGATCTGACGGCACCCGCCGCCGCCTGGCTGGACGCGCAGGCAGAACGCATCGGCCGCCCGCGAACGGGCACCGGACAAGCGCTGACTTTCTGCACATCGCCACCCGACGATCAGTCGTACGAGGCGCGAATCGCCGGTACCGGCTGCGTGTCGACGCGGGATCACAACTGGCATGACACCTTCAATGCGCTTGTGTGGCTGACGTTTCCGCTGACGAAGGCGGCGATGAACCAGTGCCATGTCAGGCATCTCCTGCATGCGGCAGACGGGGCGGGGACGCGCGGCCCCGTACGCGATGCGCTGACCCAGTTCGATGAAGACGGGCTGGTGCTGGTGTCGGACGACAGCAGCCTGCTGGAGGCCATCCGTCATCATCGCTGGCGCGAAGCGATGTTCGATCAGCGGCCTGCGCTCGAATCCTCCCGGGTATTCGTGATCGGTCATGCGCTGCTCGACAAGGCGCGTGTGGCGCACGTCGGGCTGTGCGCACGTTCACTGCTCGTGTGCAGCAGCGAACTGGGCTGCGAGGCGACGGCCGTGTCTGCCGCGCAGGTCGACGCCTGGCTGGCGGCGCAGATGGCGCGCGGTGACTGGCCGCGCTCGCCGCGCGACCTGCAGCCGCTGCCGGTGCTCGGTCTGCCCGGCATGACTGCGGACAACACCTGCGCCAGCTACTTCGACGATCGGCGCCAGTTCAGACCGGCACCAGGCCGGCGGTCCGATCAATGAAAAAGGGCGACCCCTCGGGTCGCCCTTTCCGCATCTGCCCGCCGTCGTTCAGACCAGCTTGCCGTGGCACTGCTTGTACTTCTTGCCCGATCCGCAGTGGCAGGGGTCGTTGCGACCGATCTTCGGACCGGCTGTCGCCGGCGTCGCCGCCGCGTTGCCACCCGCGGGCGGTGCCATCGGGTCGACGCCTTCGCCCGCCAGCGACGGGTCGAAATCGGCGTGCGTGTAGCGCACGTTTTCGAGATCGGGTGCCACCGGTTCGCTTTCCTGGATCTGCTCCGGTGAGCGGATTTCGACGTTCATCAGCACGCGCGTGACGTCGGCGCGCACCGAATCGAGCAGGCCTTCGAACAGCTCGAACGCTTCGCGCTTGTATTCCTGCTTCGGGTTCTTCTGTGCATAGCCGCGCAGGTGGATGCCCTGACGCAGGTGATCGAGTGCCGCGAGGTGTTCGCGCCAGTGACTGTCCAGGCTTTGCAGCATCACGTTGTGCTCGAACTGGCCGAACGATTCCGCGCCGACCAGCGCGACCTTCACTGCATACAGGTCGTCCGACATCGCGGTGATGCGCTTGAGCAGGTCGTCATCGGCCAGATTCGGTTCGGCAGCCAGCCAGTCGGCCAGCGGCGCATCAATGCGGTACTCGGACAGGAAGGCCGACGTGGCACCCGGCAGGTCCCATTGCTCTTCGACTGTATCCGCCGGCAGGTACTGGCGGAAAGTGGCTTCGAGTACGCTGTGGCGCATGGCGGTGATCGTTTCGGCGATGTTGCCGGTTTCCAGCAGCGCGTTGCGTTGTTCGTAGATGACGCGGCGCTGGTCATTGGCCACGTCGTCGTACTCGAGCAGCTGCTTGCGGATGTCGAAGTTGCGCTGTTCGACCTTGCGCTGCGCGGATTCGAGCGAACGGTTGACCATGGCATGTTCGATCGCCTCGCCTTCCGGCATCTTCAGCCGGATCATGATGGCGTTCAGGCGCTCGCCGCCGAAGATGCGCATCAGCGAATCTTCCAGCGACAGGTAGAAGCGCGACGAACCCGGGTCACCCTGACGACCGGATCGGCCGCGCAACTGGTTGTCGATGCGGCGTGACTCGTGGCGTTCGGTGCCGATGATGTGCAGGCCGCCGGCCGAAATGACCTTCTGGTGCAGCGAGGTCCATTCGGTGCGCAGCTTTTCGACGCGTGCCGCGCGATCGGCGTCGTCGATGCTGCTGTCTGCCTGCAGCGCCTGGATGGACTTCTCGACGTTGCCGCCGAGCACGATGTCCGTGCCGCGACCCGCCATGTTGGTCGCGATCGTGATCACGCCCGGACTGCCGGCCTGCGCAATGATTTCGGCTTCGCGTTCGTGCTGTTTCGCGTTCAGCACCTGGTGCGGCAGCTTGTCCTTGCTCAGAAGGCCGGACAGGAGCTCCGAACTTTCGATCGAGGTCGTGCCGACCAGCACCGGCTGGCCGCGCTCGTGGCAATCCTTGATGTCGGCGATCACTGCTGCATACTTTTCCGGCGCGGTGCGATAGACCAGATCGTTCATGTCCTTGCGGATCATCGGACGATGCGTCGGAATCACGACCGTTTCGAGGCCGTAGATCTGGTGGAATTCGTAGGCTTCGGTGTCTGCCGTGCCGGTCATGCCGGCCAGCTTGCCGTACATGCGGAAGTAGTTCTGGAAAGTGATCGACGCCAGCGTCTGGTTCTCGGACTGGATCTGTACGCCTTCCTTCGCTTCAACCGCCTGGTGCAGGCCGTCCGACCAGCGGCGGCCCGGCATCAGGCGGCCTGTGAATTCGTCGACGATGATGATTTCGCCGTTCTGCACCACGTACTGCTGATCGCGGAAGTACAGGTTGTGCGCGCGCAGGCTGGCGTACAGGAAGTGCACCAGCGTGATGTTGGCCGGCTCGTACAGGCTCCTGCCGGCTTCGAGCAGGCCCTCGCTGCTGAGGATTTCCTCGGCATGTTCGTGACCAGCTTCGGTCAGCAGCACCGTGTGCGCCTTTTCGTCGACCCAGTAGTCGCCCGGGCCGTCTTCCGTTTCGCAGCGCTTCAGCCGCGGTGCCACGACGTTGAGTCTAAGGTAGAGGTCGGTGTGGTCATCGGCCTGCCCGGATATGATCAGTGGTGTGCGCGCCTCGTCGATCAGGATGGAATCGACCTCGTCGACGATGGCGTAGTTGAGCCCGCGCTGGACCCGTTCATCCAGCGAATACACCATGTTGTCGCGCAGGTAGTCGAAACCGAATTCGTTGTTCGTGCCGTAGGTGATGTCGGACGCGTAGGCAACACGCTTCTTGTCGGTCTGCATGCGCGACAGGTTGACACCGGTGGTCATGCCCAGAAAACCGTACAGACGCCCCATCGTTTCGGCGTCGCGGCTGGCGAGGTAGTCATTCACCGTGACGACATGCACGCCCTTGCCGGACAACGCATTCAGATACACCGCCAGCGTCGCGGTCAGCGTCTTGCCTTCACCGGTCCGCATTTCAGCGATGCGGCCGCTGTGCAGCATGATGCCGCCCAGCAGCTGGACGTCGAAATGACGCAGGCCCAGCACGCGCTTGCTCGCTTCACGCACGACCGCGAACGCTTCCGGCAGGATGTCATCGAGCGTCTTGCCGCCGGCGAGCTGCTGTCTGAGGCTGACGGTCTTGCCCGCCAGTGCTTCATCGCTCAAGCCCGACAATTCGGATTCGAGTGCATTGATCCGATTGACGACCGAGCGGAACTTGCGCAGCAACCGATCGTTGCGGCTGCCGAAAATCTTGGTGAACAGGGAGGCAATCATCGAAGACTGGGGCCCGTTTCGGGCAAACCGAAGGCGGAAAAGGGTGCGATTCTAGCATGCGGCCGCGCGGCCTCCAGCCGGGGCTGCTGAACGTGCGCACGCGGGGGAGGCGGGCGCCGGGGGGCGCGCTCAGTGCTTGTGGCCGCCCGCTTTTGCCTGCTGCAGACCGGCCGGCTGGGCTTTGCGCGCCAGCTCGAGGAAGCGGTTGGGGTTCTGTGCCACGTCCTTCACCCGGACCTCGAAATGCAGGTGCGGACCGGTGGAGCGCCCGGTACTGCCGACTTCCGCGATCTTCTGCCCGCGTTTGACGATCATGCCGGCACTGACCGTGAGCTTGCTCGCATGTGCGTAGCGCGTGCTCAGGTCGCGTCCATGGTCGATTTCGACCATGTTGCCGTACTGCGGATGGTAGGACGCAGAGGTGACCACGCCGGCCGCGGCGGCGATGATGGGCGTACCGACGTCCGCAACGAAATCGACGCCCTCATGCATGGCGCGCGAACCATTGAAGGGATCGATGCGCCAGCCGAAGCCTGACGCGTTCCAGGCGCCGCCGATCACCGGCAATGTGGAGGGCACGAGGGAGAGGCTTGCCTGGTCGAGCAGCAGTTCGGATTCGATCACTCCGAGGTAATCGTCCTGCTGCGACAGCAGATCGGCAAAGTGCTTCATCTGCGCTTCGAGTTCGGTCGCGGACAGTGCGTTCTCACTTACCAGCGGACCGCCCTGGCCGGGTGGCGGCGAAGTGCGCACCGGCTCGGGCGCCTTGACGCCGGCAAACTTTGCAAGTCGGGAACCGAGCGTATCGAGCTGGATCAGCTGGGCCTGCATCTGCCCCAGCTTGACTGCCATGGTATTCAGGTTTTCGCGCACGAACTGTTCGCTGCGCTGGATTTCCTCGTTGCGGGCGGTCGCGATCATGTCGTCGATCAGCGGCAACTTCCATTCGCTTGCGTGCTTGAGGGTGATGAAGGAGAAGGCTGAAGCGAGGGAAAACACCAGCACCGTGAAGGCAACGAGCGCACTGACAAGATGCCAGGGCTGGACCGTGATGGCCTTTGCTGTTGTCAGGCGACTGGAAACAAGAATAATCTGCACGCTCGCTCCCGAGTTCTTGTCTATGTCAGCCCGCCGTCTGCACGATCACCTTACAACGCAGGACAGCCTGGCTCAACTTGCCCTGCACGCCAGAACCATAGGGCGCGTGCAGCGGGCTTATGAAAAATTCCTGCCACCGGAACTGGCGAACATCAGCCGCGTATTGAACGTGAAGCAGGGAGTGGTGGTGGTCAGTGCGCCTTCGGGTGCCGTCGCCAACCGACTCAGGCAAGTGTTACCGAGCGTACTGACAGCCGTCCGGGAAAGTTGCAGCGAGGTTACCGAAGTCAGGGTCAAGGTGCAAGCCCATGAAGGACAACAGCTTCCGGCATCCGCACTCCGTCGAGAGGTCAGCCTGCAGGCGCGCGCAAAGCTCGCCGAAGGCAGTGCCGGACTCGCAGCAGACAGCGAGTTGCGCCGCGCACTGCAGAAATTGATCGATCGCAGTTGATGCTGCGGGCGATCGAATTCGCTAGATGACCAGGACCCGTTCGAGTACGAACAGCGCGCCGATCAGCAGCGCCGCGATGACCGAATACTTCAGCAGCAGCCCGGCCAGCGTCAGGTAGCGCCCGTTGCGCGTGAAGGCATAGGTGATGAAGCAGGCCGCGATCGAAATGACCAGCAGGACGCCGATCAGACGCAGGATGAGCACCGGCCGGCCTCAGGCGAAGGCCGGCAACGACGGGCCGTTGTCCGGCAGCGGCATGAACTGGTTCGACACCGCAGCCGGGGCAGGGTGCGAGGCGGCGAAATCCGCCCATTCCCAGGCGTGCTGGCGCGCCAGCAGTGCATGCAGCAACTGGTTGTTCAACGCATGTCCCGACTTGTGCGCGCTGAAGGCAGCCAGCAACGGATGGCCGATGATGTACAGGTCGCCGATTGCGTCAAGCACCTTGTGCTTCACGAACTCGTCGGCGTAGCGAAGGCCGTCGCTGTTCAGCACACGGTACTCGTCCATCACGATCGCGTTTTCGAGACTGCCGCCCTGTGCAAGCCCGTTCTGGCGCAGATACTCGACCTCGTGCATGAAGCCGAAGGTGCGAGCGCGCGCAACGTCGTTGACATAGGACTGATGAGCGAAATCGATCTTGACCTTGGTGCCGGTACGTTCGATCGCCGGATGCCGGAACTCGATCGAAAATTCGAGGCTGAACCCCTCATAGGGTTCGAGCTTCGCCCACTTGTCGCCATCGCTGACTTCGATGGTTTCGAGCACGCGGATGAATTTCTTCGGTGCCGCCTGCTCGACCACGCCGGCCTGCTGGATGAGATAGACGAAAGTGGATGCCGAACCATCCATGATGGGCAACTCGGAGGCGTCGACATCGACGAACAGATTGTCCACGCCGAGGCCGGCGAGCGCCGACATCAGGTGCTCGATGGTCGATATCGTCGCGCCGCCGCTGCTCAGGCAGGACGCGAGGCGCGTGTCGCCCACCGCGCGTGCATCGGCGCGTATTTCAACCGGCGGTTCAAGGTCGGTGCGGCGAAAGACGATGCCCGTGTCGACGGGCGCCGGGCGCAGGTCGAGATTCACCTTCAGTCCCGAATGCAGGCCTACGCCGGTCGCGTGGCTGATTGAGCGGATCGTGCGTTGCCTGATCATGGCGTGTGGGGATGACCGATTCGAAAACCGGATTTTATCCCAGCTCGGTGTAATACCCGTGTAACACGACGTTTCCGGGCTGCAGCAAGGCTGAGCCCGGACTGAAGACGTCGGTTCAGTCTGCCTGCTTGCGCAGGAAGGCCGGGATGTCGAGCGTTTCGACACCATTGGCGCGCATCGCTTCGACGGCGCTGGAGGCCGTGCGACCGCCGCGTCCGCGCATCACGGCCGGAATGTCGAGGTGCGAGTAGTCGGTGCCGTTGCCGGACGCCATCGCCATGTCGTCGGTGCCGGTGCGGATGATGGTCATCGGCGGCTTGCTGCTCATCGCGCGCGGTGCGCCGAGCCCGGTTGCCACGACGGTGACGCGCAGGCGGTCATCCATCGTTTCGTCGAACACGGTGCCGAAGATCACGTGAGCACCTTCGGCCGCGAAGGCGCGCACGGTCTCCATCGCGTCCTTCACTTCCTTCATCTTCAGCGAGCGGCTGGCGGTAATGTTGACCAACACGCCACGGGCACCCGACAGCTCGACGCCTTCGAGCAGCGGGCTGGCGACGGCCTGTTCGGCGGCGATGCGCGCGCGGTCCATGCCGGCCGCTTCGGCCGAACCCATCATGGCGCGACCCATCTCGCCCATCACGGTGCGCACGTCCTGGAAGTCGACGTTGACGAGACCAGGAATGTTGATGATTTCGGCGATGCCGCCGACGGCGTTGCGCAATACGTTGTCAGCCGCCTTGAAACCATCTTCGAGACTGGCGTCCTCGCCGAGCACTTCCATCAGCTTCTCGTTCAGCACGACGATCAGCGAATCGACATTCTTCGCAAGTTCGTCGATGCCGGTTTCGGCCGCACGCATGCGGTTTTCGTAATCGAAGGGCTTGGTCACGACCGCGACTGTCAGGATGCCCATTTCCTTGGCGACTTCGGCCACGATCGGCGCGGCGCCGGTACCGGTGCCGCCGCCCATGCCGGCGGTGATGAACACCATTTCGGCGCCACGCAGCTGGTCGGCGATGTATTCGCGGTATTCGTCGGCAGCGCTGCGGCCTACCTCCGGCTTGGCGCCAGCGCCGCGGCCATTCTTGCCGAGCTGGATCTTGATCGGGGCGAGGCTGCGGTTCAGTGCCATGCCGTCGGTGTTGGCGGCAATGAATTCAACGCCATTCACACCTTCCCGGATCATGTGGTCGACCGCATTGCCGCCTGCTCCGCCGACGCCGATGACCTTGATCACTGCCCCCACGGGTTCCTTGTCGAGAATCTCGAACATACCGCCTCCTGTCTATACAAAGATGCCTCGAAGCCCGAGGGCTCGCGAGCAGCGAAAAGCCGAATACTTGTGGTGAACCACTACATTTAGTGATTTTTAACAAGTATACGACTAAACTTAGTGCAACGCATGACGTAGATGCCGTTTGAGTCGCATTTTCAAAAATTTCTTTCGAACCATGAGCGCATGTTCGCCAGCACCTGCCGAACGTTGCGTCCGTCGCGTGCAACCTGTCCGCGGCGGCGCTGTGCAGCCCCTTCCATGACCAGCCCGATCGCCGTCGCATAACGCGGATGGCGCACCACGTCGGCGAGGTTTCCGCTGTACTCGGGTACCCCGACGCGAGCCGGCAGGTGGAACACGTCTTCGGCCAGATCTGCCATGCCGCGCATGGTCGCGCTGCCGCCGGTCAGTACGATGCCGGATGACAGCAATTCCTCGTAGCCGCTGCGCCGCAGCTCGGCCTGCACCAGTTCGAACAACTCGGATACGCGCGGCTCGATCACGTCGGCCAGCGCCTGTCGCGACATGCGGCGCGGTCCGCGGTCGCCGATGCCCGGCACCTCGATCATGTCTTCCGCGTCGGCCAGTGCAGACATCGCGACGCCGAAGTGCAGCTTGATGTCTTCGGCTTCGGCCGTCGGGGTGCGCATCGCCATCGCGATGTCGTTGGTGATCTGGTCGCCTGCGATCGGGATGACCGCGGTATGGCGGATCGCACCCTGCGTGAAGATGGCGATGTCCGTGGTGCCACCGCCGATATCGACCAGACAGACGCCCAGATCCTTTTCGTCGTCCGACAGCGTGGCTTGGCTCGAAGCCAGCGGCTGCAGCACCAGGTCCACCACTTCGAGACCGCACCGACGCACGCACTTGATGATGTTCTGCGCCGCCGAAACCGCGCCGGTGACGATGTGCACGCGCACTTCGAGCCGCTTGCCGCTCATGCCTATCGGCTCGCGTACGCCGTCCTGGCCGTCGATGATGAATTCCTGCGTCAGCGTATGCAGGATTTCCTGATCGGCCGGTATCGGCATGGCGCGCGCGGTTTCGACCACCCGCTCCAGGTCCAGCCGGGTCACTTCCTTGTCCTTGATCGCGACGACGCCGTTCGAATTGAAGCTGCGGATGTGGCTGCCGGCGATGCCCGTGAACACTTCGCGCACCTTGCATTCGGCCATCAGTTCGACTTCCTGGATGACGCGCGAAATCGAATCCACGGTGGCTTCGATATTGACGACTACACCCTTTTTCAGGCCCTGCGATTCCTGCGAGGCAAGGCCGAGTATGTCGAGTCGGCCATCGGCGCCCAGCTGGGCGATGACGGCCGTGATCTTCGACGTGCCGATGTCGAGTCCGACGATGAGGTCCTTGCTGTCTCGTGTCATGGTCTTTCCTGGGTGGCTGTGCTGCCGGTACGTATCGCGTAGCCGTTGGGGTAACGCAGGTCGGCGTATAGGATTTTCTGGGCGCCTTCGCGCGACACGGCCGGCTGTGTCGTGACGTAGCGCGTCAGGCGTGTGGCGATCGGCGTCTTGTCGTCGTCGCGGCCAAGTTCGATGCGCGAGCCGTCATCAAGCAACAACTGCCAGGCTTCGCGGCGGGTCAGGGCCATCTTGTCGATCCGGCGCTGCAGCGGCGACAGCGTTGCGCTCCATTCCATGTGCCGTTGCAACATCGTCGATGCCTGTTCGTCCGGGCCGATGAACAGTGGCAGCGTGCGGTCGTGATCAGCCGTAAACAGCTCGCCCTGCGTATTCACCATGCGCGCCGGCGTGTTGTCCGGCACCCACCAGCGCGCAACCGCCCGGTGCTCTTCGAGCTCGACTTCGATGAAGCCGGGCCAGACACGTCGCACCGCAGCGTTGCGCACCCAGGGCAGTTGTTCGAACACCTCGCGCGCGCGCTCGATGTCGGTGGTCAGGAAATTGCCATTCACCGCGCGCCGCGCCGCATCCTCGATCTGGGCCGTCGTCAGGTGAGCGGGCGCACGGTCCAGCGTGACGGCCTGCAGCGGCAACAGCGGCAGACGGGTGACGCCGATCACCAGCGCGTAGATCAGCGCAGCACCGGCCAGCAGCAGTATGCAGTCGGCAATCATCGTGAGCGCGCGCGGACTGTCCCACAGCCCGCCCTCGTCGACAGGAGGGCCGGGTTTGCGTCGCGCGGGGGCTCCCCTAGCCAAGACGTGCCGACTCCAGGATGCGCAGGCACAGTTCACCGAATTCGATGCCGACAGCCCGCGCAGCCATCGGCACCAGCGAATGCGAGGTCATGCCGGGCGAGGTGTTGATTTCGAGCAGCCAGGGCTTGCCGTCCTGTCCCAGCATCAGATCGGCACGGCCCCAGCCGCGGCAGTCGATCAGGCGCGCAGCGCGCATCACCAGGGCCTGGATCTCGTGTTCAAGATCCTCGTTCAGACCGCACGGGCAGTGGTACTTCACTTCGTCGGTGAAATACTTGTTCTGGTAGTCGTAATTGCCGCGCGGCGCTTCGATGCGGATCAGGGGCAGCGCCATTTCGCCCAGAAACGGGGCGGTCAGTTCCTGCCCCGCGATGAACTGTTCGGCCAGCACCAGCGGGTCGCAGCGCGCAGCGGTTTCGTAGGCGGCGGGCAGTTCCTGCACCGTGTTCACGCGGGTCGCGCCGACACTCGATCCTTCGCGCGCCGGCTTGATGAACAGCGGCAGTCCCAACTCGGCGGCGACAGCCGCGAAGTCGCTGCCGGCGTGCAGCAGCTTGTAGCGCGGTGTCGGCAATCCGGCCGACAACCACACCATCTTGGTGCGCCACTTGTCCATGCCGATGGCTGAGGCCATCACGCCGCTGCCGGTGTAGGGGATTCCCATGCATTCGAGTGCGCCCTGGATCGTACCGTCTTCGCCGCCGCGGCCATGCAGCGCGATGAAGGCGCGCTCGAAGCCATCGCGCTTCAGTTCCCACAGGTCGCGTTCGGCCGGGTCGAAAGCGTGCGCGTCCACGCCCTGCTCGCACAGTGCTGCAAGTACCGCGCTGCCCGACATGATGGAAATCTCGCGTTCGGCAGAGCGGCCGCCGAACAGCACGGCGACTTTGCCGAGGGCCTGTGGAGTGTGAGTGCTCATGTGCGGTCCTGATCCTGTGCAAATTTCGATGGCAACTGTCCGATCGAGCCGGCGCCCATGCCGACCACGACGTCGCCGTCGCGCACCGTGTCGAGCAGCGTCTGCGACAGCTCGTTGATGTCTTCGACGAACACCGGTTCGACCTTGCCGGCGACGCGCAGCGCGCGGGCCAGTGCCCGGCCGTCGGCGGCCACGATGGGGGCTTCGCCCGCGGCATAGACTTCGGTCAGCACGACTGCGTCGGCGCCCGACAGCACGCGCACGAAATCCTCGAAGCAGTCGCGGGTGCGTGTGTAGCGGTGCGGCTGGAAAGCCAGCACGATGCGCCGGCCGGGATAGGCGCCGCGGGCGGCTTCCAGCGTTGCCGCCATCTCGACCGGGTGATGGCCGTAGTCGTCGACCAGCGTGAAGTGGCCGCCGGCCGGCAGTGCGATATCGCCATGTCGCGTGAAGCGGCGGCCCACGCCCTTGAACTCCGACAGCGCACGCGCGATGTCCTGATCCGGCACACCGACCTCGTTTGCCACGGCAATCGCCGCGAGCGCGTTGCGCACGTTGTGCAGGCCGGGCAGGTTCAGTGCGACCGGAATGCGCGTCGTCGTGCCATTGATGCGCACCGCGTCGAACAGCATCCGCGTGCCGTCTGCGCGCACGTTCTCGGCGCGCACCTGGGCGGCCGGATCGAGGCCGTAACGGATGATCTGCTTGGGTACCTGCGGCATGATTTCGCGCACGTTCGCGTCGTCCACGCACAACACGGCCACGCCGTAGAAGGGCAGCCGGTTGAGGAAGTCGACGAAGGCCTGCTTCAGTTTCGAGAAGTCGTGGCCATAGGTGTCCATGTGATCGGCGTCGATATTGGTCACCACCGACACCACCGGGGACAGGAACAGGAAGGACGCGTCCGATTCGTCGGCTTCCGCAACCAGGAATTCGCCGGTACCGAGCCGGGCGTTGGCGCCGGCCGAATTCAGGCGGCCGCCGATGACGAAGGTCGGGTCCAGTCCGCCTTCGGCGAGGCAACTGGCGATCAGCGACGTGGTAGTGGTCTTGCCATGCGTGCCGGCCACAGCAACGCCCTGCTTGATGCGCATCAGCTCGGCCAGCATCTGCGCGCGCGGCACCACCGGAATGCGCCGTTCGCGCGCGCTGACCACCTCCGGGTTGTCGGCGCTGACCGCGGTCGAGGTGACCACCGCGTCTGCGCCGGCGATGTTGTGCGCCGCATGGCCCTGCACCACGCGTGCACCGAGACTGGCCAGCCGGCGCGTCACCGCGTTGTCGGCCAGGTCCGAGCCGCTGACGACATAGCCCTGGTTGAGCAGCACTTCGGCGATGCCGCTCATGCCGGAGCCACCGATGCCGATGAAATGAATGTGATTGATCTTGTGTTTCATGTCGGGTCCTTGCGCGCGATGGCGGCGCAGATGTCGGCCACTTCGGCTGCCGCGCCGGGGCGCGCCAGCGCGCGGGCGCGTTGCGCCATGTCGAGCAGTCGCGCGCGATCGAGCGAGCCGAGCAGGGCGGCCAGCGATGTCGCGTCGAGTTCGGTCTGCGGCAGCAGCAGCGCTGCGCCCGCGTCGGCGAGGAAGCGGGCGTTGCCGGTCTGGTGATCGTCGACGGCGTGCGGGAAGGGCACCAGTATCGACGCCACGCCGGCCGCGGCCAGTTCGGCTACGGTCAATGCGCCGGCACGGCAGATGACCAGGTCGGCGCCGGCGTAGGCAGCGGCCATGTCCTGGATGAAAGGCGCGAGCGTGCCGGTCACGCCCGCCTTTTCGTACGCGGCTTCGAGCGCAGGCATGTTCTTCTCGCCCGCCTGATGCACGACCTGCGGTCGCGCGACTTCGGGCAGCAGCGCCAGAGCCTGCGGCACGGCGTCGTTCAGCGCCTGCGCCCCGAGACTACCTCCGACCACGAGCAAGTTCAGCGGACCGCGACGCGTGGCGTATCGCGCGGCCGGGTCGGGCAGGGCGGCGATGTCTGCACGCACCGGATTGCCTGTCCATTGGGCACCGGACAGCGCTTTCGGAAAACCGGCGAGCACGCGGTCGGCCACCTTTGCGAGCACGCGATTGGCCAGCCCGGCGACCGAGTTCTGTTCGTGCAGCACCAGTGGCGTGCCGCGCAGCGCGGCCATCATGCCGCCCGGGAAGGTGACATACCCGCCGAGGCCCAGCACGACCTGCGGCCTGACGCGACCGAGCACGCCAAGCGCCTGCCAGAAGCCGCGCAGCAGATTGAGCGGCAGCAACAGCTTGCGCAGTACGCCCTTGCCGCGCAGTGCGCCGAAGCGGATCGACTGCAGTTCGTAGCCGCGCGGCGGCACGATGCGGCCTTCCATGCCATCGGCGTTGCCCAGCCACACCACGCGCCAGCCGCGGCTGCGCAATTCGTCCGCCACCGCCAGACCGGGGTAGATGTGGCCGCCGGTGCCGCCCGCCATGATGAGTGCCGTGCTGCTCATCGCCGGTTCTCCCAGTCGATGCGCAGCAGGATGGCCAGCGCAATGCAGTTGACCAGGATGCCCGAGCCGCCGTAGCTCATCAGCGGCAACGTGAGGCCCTTGGTCGGCAGGATGCCGACGTTCACGCCCATGTTGATGAAGGCCTGCACGCCGAACCAGATGCCCACGCCCTGGGCGACCAGGCCGGCGTAGGCGCGCTCCAGCAGCAGCGCGCGCCGGCCGATCGCGAACGCGCGATGCACCACCAGGGCGAACAACGCGATCACCGTAGCCACGCCGATCAGTCCCAGTTCTTCGCCGATCACCGCCAGCAGGAAGTCGGTGTGCGCCTCGGGCAGGTAGAACAGTTTCTCGACGCTGCCGCCCAGCCCGACGCCGAACCACTCGCCGCGGCCGAATGCGATCAGCGAGTGCGTCAGCTGATAACCCTTGCCCAGCGGGTCGTTGTTGAACGGATCGAGGAAGGCGATGAAGCGGCCCCAGCGCAGTTCGTTGAAGCGGATCAGCGTCGCGAAGCCGATGACCGCCACCAGTCCGAGCGAAAAGAACAGCTTGCCGTTGATGCCGCCGAGGAAAAGCATGCCGAAGGCGATCAGCACGATGACCACGAAGGCGCCGTAATCCGGCTCGGCGACCAGCAGCGCACCGACCAGCAGGATGACCAGCGCCATCGGCACGAAGGCGCGCCGGAACGAGCCCATCTCGGGCAGCCGGCGCACGATGTAGCTGGCGGCGTACAGCACGGTGAACAGCTTCACCAGCTCGGAAGGCTGGATGTTCACCGGGCCGAGATTGATCCAGCGCCGCGAATTGTTCACGACACTGCCGATGCCGGGGACCAGCACCAGCACCAGCAGCACGATGCCGCCGAGAAACAGCCACATCGACCACGCCTGCCAGGTGCGCACCGGTACCTGAAAGGCCATCAGCGCCGCCACGCCGCCGATGGCGAGGAACACCGCCTGGCGGATCAGGAAGAAGTCGGAGCGGTTGCCGGTGAAGCGGCTGCTGTCGGCGACCGCGATCGACGCTGAATACACCATGACGAGACCGATCAGCAGCAGCGCGACCGCCGGCCACAGCAGCCAGGGATCGAGTTCGGCCGGCCGCGGGCCGCTGCCCGGCAGGCGGTGCCCATCGAGACGCATGCTGCTGCTCATGAATGCACTCCCTGCCGCGTGGCGAGGCGGCGTGCTTCGGCGATGAACACCTCGGCGCGATGCGCGTAGTGGCGGAACATGTCGAGGCTGGCGCAGGCGGGCGACAGCAGCACGGCATCGCCCGGCTGCGCGGCGTCGAACGCTGCACGGGTGGCTTCCTCCAGCGTGGCGAACGCACGGTGCGATACATCGTGGTCGGCCAGCACAGCCGCGATGGCCGACGCGTCGCGGCCGATCAGCGCGCAGAACCTTGCGTGACGCGCACACACCGGACCGAGCGGTGCGAAGTCTTGCCCCTTGCCGTCGCCGCCGAGAATGATGTTCAGCGGCCGGCCCAGTCCTTCGATCGCGGCGACCGTGGCGCCGACATTGGTGCCCTTGGAATCGTCGATGAAGCGGATGCCTTCGATGTCCAGCACGGTTTCGACGCGGTGCGGCAGTCCGGCGAAAGCCTTCAGCGCCGCGATGCAGCAGCCTTGCGGCAGGCCTATCGCCTCGCAAAGCGCGAGTGCGGCGAGCGCGTTGTGAGCGTTGTGGCGACCGGAGAGCTTCATGTCTTCAAGCGCCAGCAGTGTCTGTGTGCCGCGCACCAGCCACAGCCCGCCGTCCACTTCGGTGAGTCCGTAGTCGCTGCCCGACGGCACACCATCGCCGAAGCGGATCGACTGCACGCCCGTGCGTTGCATCGCATCGACATGGCTGTCGTCGCGGTTCAGCACCTGCACCGTGTGCGCGCCGAAAATGCGTGCTTTGGCCGCTGCATAGGCCGCCATACCACCCGGGTGACGATCGAGGTGGTCCTGCGTCACGTTCAGTACGGTGGCCGCGTCGGCATCCAGCGTGTTGGTGGTTTCGAGCTGAAAGCTCGACAGCTCGAGCACCCACACGTCGGGCACGACGCCCTCGTCGAGCACGCGCATCAGCGCATCGAGCGCCGCCGGGGAAATGTTGCCGGCCACCTCGGTATGCAGGCCGCAGGCGCGGCACAGCGCGCCGGTCAACGCGGTGGTGGTCGTCTTGCCATTGGTGCCGGTGATCGCGATCACCTTCGTGCGTTCGCGCCAGCCCAGCTCGCGCAGCGCGCGCGCGAACAGCTCGATTTCGCCGACCACCTTGATGCCGCGGCGGGTCGCCTCCAGCACCAGCGGTTCGTGCGGCGCCAGCCCGGGCGACAGCGCGAGCAGCGCGATGCCATCAAGCAGACTGTCATCGAACGGGCCGCAACGCAGTTCTGCGCGAGGGAGGTCATGCGCCAGCGCATCCATGCCGGGCGGCGCGGCACGGCTGTCGGCCACGCGCAGTACGGCGCCCTGGCGTGCACACCAGCGCGCCATTGCCAGCCCGGATTCACCGAGGCCGAGGACGAGGATGTGGGTTCCGAGAAGGCTCATCAGCGCAGCTTCAGGGTCGAGAGGCCGAACAGCACCAGCATCAGCGTGATGATCCAGAAACGCACGACCACCTGCGTTTCCTTCCATCCGCCCAGTTCGTAATGGTGGTGCAGCGGTGCCATGCGGAAGATGCGCTTGCCGCCGGACCACTTGAAGTACAGCACCTGGATCATCACCGACAGCGTTTCGGCGACGAACAGGCCACCCATGATGAAAAGTACGATTTCCTGCCGCACGACCACGGCGACGGTGCCGAGTGCGGCACCCAGCGCCAGTGCGCCGACGTCGCCCATGAACACTTCCGCCGGATAGGCGTTGAACCACAGGAAGCCCAGGCCGGCGCCGCACAGCGCGCCGCAGAAGATGGCCAGTTCGCCGGCGCCCGGGATGAAGGGCACGCCGAGGTAGCGCGAAAACACTGCGTTGCCGGCGACGTAGGCGAAGATGGCCAGCGCGCCGCTGACCATGACGGCCGGCATCGTGGCCAGTCCGTCGAGGCCGTCGGTCAGGTTCACCGCATGGCTGGTACCGACGATGACCAGATAGGTCAGCACCATGAACCCGAAGGCGCCCAGCGGATAGGCGACCGATTTGAAGAACGGCACGATGAGGTCGAGCTGGGCCGGAACCTGCGGCGTCAGCCCGAGGTAGACCGCGGCACCGGCGGCGAAGATGGACGACCAGAAGAACTTGGCGCGCGCCGAGAGGCCCTTGGGATTGCGATGCACCACCTTGCGCCAGTCATCCACCCAGCCGACGGCGCCGAAGCCCAGCGTGACAATGAGCACCACCCAGATGTAGCGGTTAGACAGGTCGGCCCACAGCAACGTGGTCAGGCCGAGCGAAATCAGGATCAGTGCGCCGCCCATGGTGGGCGTGCCGGCCTTGGTCAGGTGCGACTTCGGTCCGTCGTCGCGCACCGACTGGCCGATCTTGTATTCGGTCAGCTTGCGGATGAGCAGCGGACCGAAAGTCCAGCAGATCGCCAGCGAGGTCATCATGGCCAGCACCGCGCGCAACGTGATGTAGTTGAACACGTTGAAGGCGCGTGTGTCCTGGGCCAGCCAGCGGGTCAGTTCAAGCAGCATGGGAATCCTGTCCGGAAGGGGCGACGAGCGCTTCGGCGATGCGCTCCATGCGCATGAAGCGCGAGCCTTTCACCAGCACTGTCGTGGTGGCATCGAGTTGCGGATGCAGCGCGGCGGCGATGGCAGCGTGATCGGTGTAGTGCAGGGCGCCCGGACCGAACGCGGTGACCGCGTCGACACTGGCTTCACCCAGCGCATGCAGTGCGTGGATGCCGCGTTCGCGCGCGTAGGCGCCGGCTTCGCGATGGAAAGCCGGTCCCTGATTGCCGACTTCGCCCATGTCGCCAAGCACGAGGACGCGCCGGCCGTTTGCCGCGGCGAGCACGTCGATGGCGGCGCGCACCGAATCCGGATTCGCGTTGTAACTGTCGTCGATGACCGTGCTGCCGGCGGCGCCGCGCCTGACCTGCTGGCGTCCCTTGACGCCTTCGAAGTGGTTAAGCGCCCATACCACGGCCGCCATGTCGGCACCCGCGGCGAGGCTGGCGGTGGCGGCGCAGAGCGCGTTGCGCGCGTTGTGCAGGCCGGGTACGCGCAGCATGATCTGCGCCGTGCCGAATACGCCGTGCAGGTCGAGCCGGTAACCGAGCCCCGTCGGCGTCGCGGTGGCGCCGACGTCGGCGTCGGCGTCCGGCGAAAGACCGAAACGCAGCATGCGGCGATCCGCATTGCGGCCGGCCCAGTAATCGGCGAATTCGTCATCGGCGTTGATGACCGCGACCCCATCGGCGCCGAGCGCATCAAACACGTCGCCGTTCTCGCTTGCCACTTCGGCGACGCTGTTCATGAATTCGAGGTGTTCGCGCTGGGCATTGTTCACCAGTGCGACGGTCGGCTTCGCGATGCCGGCCAGCCAGGCGATTTCGCCCGGGTGGTTCATGCCCATTTCGATCACTGCCAGCCGGTGCGTGTCGCGCAGGCCGAACAGCATCAGCGGTACGCCGATGTCGTTGTTCAGGTTGCCGCGCGTTGCCAGCACCGATCCGGTCGGCCAGCCGACGCTCAGCGCATGCGCGCGCAGGATGGCGGCAATCATTTCCTTCACGGTCGTCTTGCCGTTGCTGCCGGTGACGCCGATCAACGGCAGCGTGAAGCGGCTGCGCCAGGCGCGCGCGATGTCGCCCAGCGCGAGGCGCGTGTCGCTCACGCGGATCAGCGAGCCGCCCTCATGCGGGCAGTCGTTCGCGATCACGACTGCGGCAGCGCCTGCCGTCTGCACGTCGGCGATGAAGTCATGGGCGTCGAAGCGATCGCCGCGCAGCGCGACGAACAGGTCTCCCGTCTTCACGGTGCGGCTGTCCGTCGAAAAGCCGCCCAGTGCGACGTCCGGCCCGATCAGTGTGCCGGCGCAGGCGTGAGCCACTTCCGACGCGGTCCACAGTGCGCTCATGCAGGTACTCCCCATGACGTCAGTGCGGCACGTGCCTGATCGATGTCCGACCAGGGCGTGCGCCGTCCGTCGCGCTCCTGATAGTTCTCATGCCCCTTTCCGGCCAGCAGCACCACGTCGGCCGCGACCGCTTCGGCGACCGCCTGCCGGATCGCTTGCGCGCGGTCGGTGATGCGATGCACCCGTCGGCCTTCGACCGCGCCGCGGGCGATGTCATCGAGGATGGCGTCCGGGTCTTCGCCGCGCGGATTGTCCGAGGTGAGCCACACCTGATGTGCCTGTTCGCACGCCACGGTGCCCATCAGCGGTCGCTTGCCGGCATCGCGTTCGCCGCCGCAGCCGAAGATGCACACCAGCCTGCCGCCGCGGGCCGAGGCGACCGGCTGCAGCGCGATCAAAGCCTGTTCGAGTGCGTCCGGGGTGTGTGCATAGTCGACCACGACCAGCGGCTTGCCCTGACCGCCGATGCCCTGCATGCGTCCGGGGGGCGGCATCAGGCCGGCGAGTGCGTGCGCCGCGTCATTCAGCGACACGCCGGCATGCAGCAGGCTGCCGGCCACCGCCATCAGGTTCTGTATGTTGAAACGCCCGATCAGTGAGGTGCTGATGCGCGCCGAGTGCTGGTCCAGCCCATGCACGAGGTCGAATGACACGCCGTGCGAAAGGTCGGCACTGCGCGCGCGCAGCCCGGTCGCGCCCGCCGGCGGTGCGTGGTCGAAGGCGCAAGTCGTCACGTCGAGCCGCCCGGCGCACTGCTGCGCCAGCGTGCGACCGAAGGCGTCATCGGTATTGATCACCGCAGCCCGCAGACCCGGCTGGGCGAACAGTGCAGCCTTGGCGTCGGCGTAGTGCTGCATGTCGCTGTGATAGTCGAGATGGTCGCGCGTCAGGTTGGTGAACACCGCGGTATGCAGTCGTACGCCATCGATGCGGTGTTGATGCAGGCCGATCGACGACACCTCCATCGCGCAGGCGGTGGCGCCGGCGCGCCGCAGGTCGGCCAGGGTCTGATGCACGCTCACCACATCGGGCGTGGTGTTGGCGGACTCGGTCAGGCGGCCCGGCAGTCCGTTGCCCAGCGTGCCGATGACGCCGCATTCGCGACCGAGTGCATGCAGTGCCTGCGCGATCCACTGGCTGACCGACGTCTTGCCATTGGTGCCGGTGATGCCGATCACGTGCAGATGCGCCGACGGCTGATCAAGCAGCGCATCGGCGAGTGCGCCGGCATGGTGGCGCAGATTGGCGATCTCGATCACCGGCGCCTGCGGGTTCGTGGTGGTGATGGGGGGGCTGCCGGCTTCGCACAGCACGGCGGCCGCGCCACGATCAATCGCGACGTCGATGAAGCGGCGGCCGTCGGTGCGCTCGCCCGGCAGCGCGAAAAAGATGTCGCCGGGCGCGATGTGGCGCGAGTCGGCGCGCAGCGTGCGCGGCTCGACCCCGTGCCTGGACAGCGCGGCGCGGACCTGTGCGATCACGGCCGCGCTCACGGGACACCCTTCAACGGAACGCTGACACGCGCCATCTGCAGCGGCGGCATGGCGGCGTCAGGCGCCACGCCGGTTGCGCGCAAGGTGGCGTTCATGATGTCGGAGAACACCGGCGCGGCCACCTGGCCACCGTAGTGCATGCCGTTCGACGGCTCGTCGATCATCACCGCGACGATGTAGCGCGGGTCGGATACCGGCGCGAAGCCGACGAACGATGCGATGTACTTGTTTGCGTAGGTGCCGCCCTCGAGCTTGTGCGCAGTGCCGGTCTTGCCGGCGACCCGGTAGCCCGGAATCTGCGCCTTCGGTGCCGTGCCGCCAGGGCCGGCGGCGAGCTCGAGCATGCGACGCACTTCGCGCGCGGTCTGTGCCGAAAAAACCTGCAGGCCGTTGATCGGCGGCGTGTCGACGCGGGTCAGCGACAGCGGAATCAGGTCGCCGTCGCGGGCCAACACCATATAAGCACGTGCCATCTGCATCAGCGTGACCGACATGCCGTGGCCGTACGACATGGTGGCTTGCTCGACCGGCTTCCAGCTGGCCGGGTTGCGCAGGCGACCCGCGGCTTCGCCCGGAAAGCCCAGCTTGAGCGGGCTGCCGAAGCCGAGCTGGTCATAGACGCGCCACATTTCTTCCGGCGTGAACTGCGCGGCAATCTTGGCCACGCCCACGTTCGACGATTTCTGGATCACCTCGGCCACGCTCAGCACGCCGTGCGGATGTGCGTCGCCGATCGCGTAGCGGCCGAAGTACAGCTTGCCGGTGCAATCGACCGGCGTTTCGAAACTGTAGCGTCCGGCGTCCAGCGCCATGGCGGCGACGAAGGGCTTGATCGTCGAGCCCGGCTCGTAGGTGTCGGTGAAGGCGCGGTTGCGCAGCGGCGGGCCGGACAGCTGGGCGCGGTTGTTCGGGTTGTAGGTCGGCCAGTTGGCCAGCGCCAGCACCTCGCCGGTACGCGAGTCGAGTACCACGGCGCTGCCGGCCCGTGCCTTGTGTTCGGCCACCGCCTGCTTCAGGCGGCTGTGGGCGAGAAACTGCAGACGGGTATCGATGGACAGGCGCACATCGCCCCCGTCGCGCGGCGGCTTGAGCGTTTCGACGTCCTCGACGACGTTGCGGCGCGCGTCGGTGATGACGCGGCGCGAGCCCTCCTGCCCGGTCAGCGGACGGTTCATTGCCAGTTCGATGCCTTCCAGACCCTTGTCGTCCATGCCGGTGAAGCCGACGACGTGCGCGCTGACCTCGCCATGCGGATAGTAGCGGCGGTACTCCGGCTCGGCACGGATGCCCGGCAGCTTCAGGGCGAGGATGCGCTCGGCGACGTCGGGTGCCACCTGACGCTTCAGATAGCCGCGGCCGCGCTGCTCGGGAATCTTGCGCGCGACCTCGCGATGGTCCATGTCGAGCAGGTCGGCAAGCTGGCGGATCTGTGCGGCCGATAGCTTCTCCGCACCGATGTCGCGCGGATTGGCTTTGGCTTTTGCTTCGGTGCGGCTTGGTCGCGCTTCGGCGACGATCGCCGACACCTGGGTGCTCATGGCCAGCACCTGTTCATTGCGGTCGAGCACGCGGCCGCGCGACGCGGGTGTCGGCAGCACCTTCGAGAAGCGCTCTTCGCCCTTGCGCTGATAGAACTCGTTGTCGATAGCCTGCAGCCAGAAGGCGCGCACGAACAGGCCGCCGAACAGCACCATCATGACGATCAGCATGGCGCGCGCACGCCATGCCGGCAGCAGTTCGGCCAGCAGCGGGTTGTGTGCGAGCTTCATTGCACGGCCTCCGGGCTGTCGAGCACGATGACCTGATTGCGGGCGGGTGCATGCATCTTCAGCTTTGTTTCGGCGAGATCGGAAATCCGCGCATGAGCAGCCAGCGTGCCCTGTTCGATCTGCAGTTGCCCCCACTCGGTTTCCAGCATGCGCATGCGCTGGTGTTCGCGTTCGAGCTGCGTGTGCAGGCTGCGCGAGCGATGTTGCGCGGACACCAGTGAAATGGCGCTGGCAAGCAGCAGCAGGATCAGGATGACATGAAGGCGCAGCATGTCAGGCCACCTTCTCGGCCACGCGCAGCGTGGCACTGCGCGCGCGCGGGTTGGCCGCCACTTCTTCGCTGCCGGCGCGGATGCGTGCGATCAGGGTCATCGTCGGCCGGGGCAGCTGGTCGGCGCGCAGCGGCAGGCCGCGCGGGGGCTGCGGCGGATTGGCCTGGTCGGCCATGAAGCGCTTGACGATGCGGTCTTCCAGCGAATGGAAGCAGATCACCGCCAGCCGACCGGCGGGCTTCAGCACAGCCAGCGCCTGCGGCAGCACTAGCGAAAGCTCTTCAAGCTCCTTATTGATGAAAATCCGTAGAGCTTGAAAGCTCCGCGTCGCCGGATGCTGGCCCGCCTCCCGCGTACGGACAGCGGACGCCACGATCTGGGCAAGCTGGTTTGTGGTGTCGACAGGCCGCTCGCTCCGAGCAGCAACAATCGCCTTTGCAATCGCTGAAGCAAACCGTTCTTCGCCATAGTCCCTGATGACCTCCCTGATGTCTGCTTCGTCTGCGCGCGCCAACCACTGCGCCACTGTTTCGCCCCGGCTGGTGTCCATACGCATGTCCAGCGGTGCGTCCTGCCTGAAACTCATGCCCCGTTCCGCGTCGTCGAGCTGCGGTGACGACACGCCGATGTCCAGCAGCACGCCGTCGACCGCGGTCACGCCGAGCTCGTCCAGCACGTCGGCCAGTTCGGCGAAGCGCGCATGCACCAGCGTGAAGCGTTCATCGGTGATGGCTTGCCCGGCTGCGATGGCGCTCGGGTCGCGATCCAGTGCGATCAGCCGGCCGTTCTCGCCCAGCCGGGCGAGCAGCCCGCGGCTGTGGCCGCCACGACCGAAGGTGCCGTCGACGTAGACGCCGTCGGGGCGCACCGCCAGCGCATCGAGTGCTTCGGTGAGCAGTACCGGGATGTGCGCCATGTCAGAACCTGAAGTTGCCGACAACGTCGGGTGGCAGTTGTGCCGCCTGTTCGCGCTCGTCGCGTGCCCGGGCCTCTTCGCTCCAGCGTGTTTCGTCCCAGATTTCAAAGCGGTTGCCGCGGCCCACCAGCATCACGCTCTTGATCAGGCCGACGCGCTCGCGCAGGTCGCTGCACAGCAGGAGCCGGCCGGCGCGATCGATGGTTTCGTTGCGCGCATTGGCGGTGAAACTGCGTTTGAAGTCGTCGCTGGCCTGGTCGAGATCGGGGATGACCTCGAGCCGGCTCATCAGGGCGAGGAATTCAGGCTCGGGATAGAGCAATACGAAGTCCCGGGTACGCGCCGTCATCACGACCTCGCCGCCGCACAGGTCCAACAGCTTCTTGCGCGGACGAGCGGGGACGACAAGCCGGTGCTTGTCGTCCATCGTGAGCCGGGTTGTCCCGTAGAACATTCGTATGCCCGAGAAAGTGAATCAAATACTGTGGATATATACAGTTGATTGCGGGGTGGTTCGGGAATGCCGCCTGGCCGCCGATTCACTGTATTCCCACTTTCAATCCACTATATATCCAATATTGCTCCACTTTAGCTTTCGACTGCGTCAGGGTCAATAGACGGATGCAAGCAAAACTGTTGTCGCAACAATGACTTAGCGTGAATTTTTCACGCTGTTTCAGGTAAAAACCTTTTGTTTTTAATGGGATAGAAAATGAATTGAATGTGCTTGATGAGAAGCTGCCCGTTCACGAGGGCGCGGTGGGGCAAAGTGGGGCGGAAGTGGAGCGGAATGGCGCGGCGGCCGCTGCATGCCGGGATGGGAAAGCAGCAGCGAAGGGTCAGGGAATCGAGCGGATGGAGGCGAGTGGAATGCGGGGGGGCAAAAAAGGGGCATTGCGCCGGGAGGGAGTGGAAGTCCGCCTGTAAGCCGGGTTCTGTTGTGCGCGAACGCACTGGCAACCATTCATCTGGGCGACGTGTTGCCACGTCGCTCGAGCAGCCTACCCGGAAGCGACGCGAGCCGCGTCATCGCTTCCCTATTTGGCCTTGCCCCGGATGGGGTTTTGCGTGCCGTGCACGTTGCCGCGCACGCGGTGGGCTCTTACCCGGCGTTTCCGCCCGCCCGAGGGCGCACCATTTCAACCTTGCCTGATCCTTGCGGCCATCGGCGGTATGTTTTCTGTTCCACTTTCCGTCGCCTTGGGCCGCGCTTTCGCGCGGCTTGCTGCGCCCGGCCGTTAGCCGGCATCCTGCTCTGCGGGGCCCGGACTTTCCTCCGCGCATGCGCGCCGCGGTTGCCCGGCGGACTTCCGGCACGAATTCTACCCGCTCGTCGGCGTGCCGCCAGAAACATCGTCTGCGGCACTCAAGAACCCGCGTCGCCGGCCGTTCAGAGGGGTCAGAACGTCTGCCTCGAAAGCCTTTTCCCCGCTCATGAACCTGTCGCTGCAGTCTGCCCGACATCTTGCCTGTCACTGGCTGGCCTACTTGCTGGCCGCGCTGGCGATCGGTCTGCTGGTGGCCGAACTGGCCGGTGCGACCGGACTGGCGGGTGCGGGTCGCGTGTCCCGCCTCGGTCTGGCGCCGCTGCTGGTGCCAGTGCTGATCGTCTGTCTGGCGCTCTGGGCAGTCGGTGTGCGGCTTGATGCCGCGCGACAGGAACTTGAACAACTGCACGTCGAACTGGAACGGGCGCACACGCTCGGTCGCACCGGCAACTGGGCACACGCGCACGGCGCGTTCGAATGGTCAGGCCGCGCGCGGCGGATACTGGGCATCGACGGCGCTGCGCTGGCGTCCTTCGAACAGCTCCTTGCCCATGTTGCGGCAGACGATCGTCTGCCGCTCGAACGTGCCTGGCGTGCTGCGCAGGCCGGTGCGCATTACCGCACCGAGTTCTGCGTCAGCCACCCTGACGGCGAACGGCGCGTGCTGTTCGAAGGTCGTGTCGAGTCCGCTGGCGCGGCGTCAGCAGGCGGTTACGGCACCGATGCGCCGGTGCTGGCCGGCATCGTTCAGGACATGACGGACCGCTGGCGCATGGAGCGCGAGTTGCACCGCGCGATGCGCTATCAGCGCGCGCTGCTCGACAATTTTCCATTCATGGTGTGGCTGAAGGATCGCGACCTGCGTTTTCTGGCGGTCAACAAGCCGCTCGCGCTCGCCGGCGGGTTGAACGATCCCGACGAAGCCTGTGGCCTGCAGGATCATGACCTGTGGCCGACCGACTGCGCCGACGCCTACCGGGCCGACGATATCGAAGTACTGAACAGCTGCCTGCCGCGCTGCTCGGAGTCCTTCGTCGCATCCGGTACCGGATCGGTCTGCCTTGAAGTGTGGAAGGCACCAGTGCTCGACGAGAACGGAGAATTGCTGGGCACGGTGGGCTTTGCGCGCGACATCAGCGAGCGCAAGCGCAGCGAACAGGCGCTTGAGCGCAGTCGCGAGCAACTGGCCATGCTTGGGCGCCTGCAGGCACGCTTCATCCGCGGTGAATCCGGTGAAGCGCTGTTTGCCGCCATGCTCGACATCCTGCTCGACCTGGCCGATGCAAGCGACGGCTTCATCGCCGAAATCATGCACGATCCACGGCACGAACCGCATGTGAATCTGCTGGCCAGCCGCGACAACGACTGGCTTGGCGCGTATCCCGAACTGATCGATGAAGCCCTGACCGCCGATCGCAGCGCGCAGGAGTCCGGCGCCGTCGTGGCGTCGGCTGCGCTCGATGGCCAGCCGGGTGACCGGGTGTGCTTCGCGGTCATGAGTGACCGGCGTCTGGTCGGTCTGGTCGGTCTTGAGCTCTCCCAAGCTCTGCCCGAAGCGTGCCGTACCGGCGTGCAGGCGGCGATCAGCACGTTCGGTCTGATTCTGCAGGCGGGCATTCGCGACCGTGACCGGCAGCGCGCCGAGACCGAAATGAAGCGGCATCGCGATCGCCTGAGCGAGTTGATCGAAGAGCAGCTGTCCGACAGCATGTCGGCGCGGCGCCTGGCTGAAACCGCCAATCGCGCCAAGAGTCGCTTCATGGCCAGCATGTCGCACGAACTGCGCACGCCCATTCACGCCATCCTCGCCTTTTCCCGTCTGGCGTTGCGCGACCGGCCGCCGCTGGCCGATGTTACGCGCCGGCGCTTCGCGGTGATCCGCGAACACGGTGACCGCCTGCTTGCGCTGGTCGACGATCTGCTCGACTTGTCGCGCCTGGAAGGCGGCGCGATAACGCTGAACGCGTCAAGCTGCGATCTGGAATCGCTGGTAGCCGAGGCGATTGCGCAGATGCAGGCTGTTGCGGTCGAACGTGGTGTGCATATGCGGATGACCGGATTGTTCCCGCAGGTTCCGCTGCAGGCCGACGCGCAGCGAATGGCACAGGTGCTGCGCACGCTGCTCGACAATGCGATCCGCTTTTCGCCACCGTCTGCCGAGGTGCTGCTTTCGCTCGAGCGGCATGAACATGAGGGTATGGCGGGTGTGCTGCTGTGCGTGTCCGATCACGGACCGGGCATCGCCGAAGAAGATCGCGAGCGCATCTTCGATCAGTTCGAGCAGGCAGCGCGCCTGCGCGGCGCCGAAGGCGGTACCGGGCTCGGACTCGCCATCTGTCGCGAGATCGTCAATCTGCACGGCGGCTGGATACGGGCGGCCAGGCGTGACGACTGCGGGGCCTGCATCGAAATCTGGCTGGCGGCGCGCGAGCCGGACGACATTCCGACGGAATTAACGCAAATGGAAATGGAAACAGCAACTTGATACGACGACCCGGGACGCGCTACGGTACCGGGGGAGCGGCGCCAGAGTGCGCGGTGGCTGCACGGCAGGTCTTTCCTGAGAGGATGTGAAATGGGTATCGGCGACTTCATCAAGAAACAGTTCATCGACGTACTGCAGTGGCAGGAGGACGGCGATGGCACGCTGGCCTGGCGGCATCCGATGCAGGATGCGGAGATCCAGTACGGTGCGCAGCTGACGGTGCGCGAGTCGCAGGCGGCACTGTTCGTCAATGAGGGGCGCATCGCCGACGTGCTCGGTCCCGGTCGCCACGTGTTGAAGACCAGTACGCTGCCGGTGCTGACCTATCTGCAGAACTGGGACAAGCTGTTCGAATCGCCCTTCAAGAGTGATGTCTATTTCTTCAGCACCCGCCTGCAACTGGGCCGCAAGTGGGGCACGGCTCAACCGGTGACGGTGCGCGACAAGGATTTCGGCATGGTCAGGCTGCGCGCGTTCGGCGTGTATTCCTACCGGCTGGCCGACCCGAAGCAGTTCTTTGCGGAGATCAGCGGCACGCGCGACATCTACACGGTCGATGATCTCGAGATGCAGCTGCGAAACCTGATCGTGTCGGCGATGAGCAATACGCTCGGCGCGTCTGAACTGCCGTTCCTCGACATGGCGACCAATTTCGGGCTCTTGGGCGAACGCATGAAGGAGGCGATGGCGCCGGTGTTCGAACGCTACGGCGTTGCGCTGGACAATTTCGCCGTTGAAAGCGTGTCGCTGCCGGAAGAGCTGCAGAAGGCCTTCGATACCCGGGTATCGATGGGCATGGCCGGCAATCTGGCCGCCTTCACCCAGTATCAGACCGCCACGGCCATTCCGATGGCGGCACAGAACGAAGGCGGGCTGGCCGGCATCGGCGCCAGCCTGGGCGCCGGTCTGAGCATGGGGCAGGTGATGACCGAAGCGATGCGGGGTTCGGTATTGCCGGCAACGGCAACCCCGGCGGCTTCGGCGCCGGCAGCGGCCGATACGCCGGAAGCGAAGCTGGGCAAGCTGAAATCGCTGCTCGATGGCGGTTTGATCACTGAAGCCGACTACACCGCCGCCAAGACGGCGTTGCTGAAGCAGATCACCGGTTGAACGCGGCGGTGGCACGGTGCGGCGCGTCCCGGCGGACGCGCCGTCCTCGCCCGGCCACCGATGCTGCGTATTGCCGTCGCCCTGAAGGTAGACTCGACGGTTGAACGATACACAGCCCGGCGGCAACGCCCCAGTCCTGCATGTTGCGATTAACCGAAGTCAAGCTGCCCCTCGATCATCCGGACGAGGCGCTGCGTTCTGCCGTGCTCGAACGGCTGCGCATCGCGCCCGGCGAACTGTTGTCCTGTACGGTATTCAAGCGCAGCTACGACGCGCGCAAGCGCTCGAACATCTTCCTGATCTATTCGCTCGACGTCGAGCTGGCGGATGAAACCGCCGTACTGGCGCGCCTGAAGGGCGTTCCTCATGTACATCCCACACCCGACATGGACTATCGCTTCGTCGCCCGCGCACCTGCCGGCCTGGCGCAGCGCCCGGTCATCATCGGCATGGGACCGTGCGGCATCCTGGCCGCGCTGGTGCTTGCGCAGATGGGATTTCGCCCCATCGTGCTGGAGCGTGGCAAGGCAGTACGCGAGCGCACGAAGGACACCTGGGGCCTGTGGCGCAAGCATGTGCTGGATCCGGAATCGAATGTGCAGTTCGGCGAGGGCGGGGCCGGCACCTTTTCCGACGGCAAGCTGTACAGCCAGATCAAGGATCCGAAGCACTACGGGCGCAAGGTGCTGAAGGAATTCGTCAAGGCCGGTGCGCCGGAAGAAATCCTGTATGTCAGCAAGCCGCACATCGGCACCTTCCGGCTGGTCGGCATGGTCGAGAAGATGCGTGCGGAAATCGAGGCGCTGGGGGGCGAGATCCGCTTCAGGTCGCGCGTCGAGGATCTGATCATCGAAGACCGCAAGGTACGCGGCGTGATGCTGGCAGGCGGTGAAGTCATTGCTGCCGATCATGTCGTGCTGGCGGTGGGCCACAGCGCACGCGACACCTTCGAAATGCTCTACGAGCGCGGTGTCTATATGGAAGCGAAGCCGTTCTCGGTCGGCTTCCGCATCGAACATCCGCAGGCGCTGATCGACCGCTGCCGCTTCGGCGACTACGCCGGTCACGCACTGCTGGGCGCGGCCGACTACAAGCTGGTGCACCACGCATCCAACGGCCGTTCGGTGTACAGCTTCTGCATGTGTCCGGGCGGCACCGTGGTCGCGGCCACCTCGGAGCCGGGCCGTGTCGTGACCAACGGCATGAGCCAGTATTCCCGCAACGAGCGCAATGCCAATGCCGGCATCGTGGTCGGCATTTCGCCGGAGGACTATCCAGGTCACCCGCTGGCCGGCATTGCGTTCCAGCGCCGGTGGGAATCGCGCGCCTTCGAACTGGGGGGCGGCGACTACAGCGCGCCGGGTCAGCTGGTCGGCGATTTCATCGCTGCGCGGCCGTCCACGCAGCTCGGTGTGGTGACGCCGTCCTACACGCCGGGTGTCCGGCTGGGCGAACTGGACGGCGCGTTACCCGACTACGCCATCACGGCCATCCGCGAGGCGCTGCCCGCGTTCGACCGGCAGATCAAGGGCTTCGCGATGCATGACGCGGTGCTGACCGGCGTGGAGACGCGCACGTCCTCGCCGATCCGCATCAAGCGTGATCCGGTGAGCTACCAGAGTCTGAACACCGTCGGATTGTATCCGGCCGGCGAAGGCGCAAGCTACGCCGGCGGCATCCTTTCGGCAGCGATCGACGGCATCGAGGTGGCGGAGGCCGTGGCGCTGAGCATGGCAGGCGGGTCGCGCGTCAGCGGGGAAAGGCGCGGAGCGGTCGAACTTTCGTAGGCGCCTTCCACGGCCGGCGCCGCAACGGATCCGGTCAGCGCCCGTGCTCGAAGAAGTGCAGCAACCGTTGCGGCAGCCAGTCGAGGTGGCCTGCCGGCGCACCGCTCACATAGCCGACGTGGCCACCCTGCGCGGTGTATTCGGGCAGTACGTCGGACGACAGCATCTGCGGCGTGGCCAGCGACCAGTCGGGCACCATCGGGTCGTTCAGCGCCTGCAGCAGCAGAAGCGGCACGCGCACCTCGCGCAGCAGCGGGCGCGCCGAGCAGCGTGTCCAGTAGTCGTCGGCATCCCTGAATCCATGCAGTTGCGAGGTGACGGCGTCGTCGAAGGCCTTGATCGACGCACTGGCGGCGATCGCCGCGGCATCGAGCACGCCCGGAAACAAGGCCGCCTTGTGCAGGGCACGCGGCTTCATCGTGCGCAGGAAATACTGCGTGTAGACGCGGTTGAAACCCTGGTCGAGCGCGCGTCCGGCAGCACCCAGATCGACCGGTGCACAGACCGACGCCGCGCTGAGCAGCCAGCGCGATGCGCCGTGGCCCTGCTCGCCCAGCCACTTGCACAGCACATTGCCGCCGAGCGACACGCCGACCGCATGCACCGGCTGGCCGTTCATGCGCGGCACGACACGCGGCAGCAGCCACTCAAGCTCTGCGCTGTCGCCTGAGTGATAGGCGCGCACCAGCCGGTTCGGCTCGCCGGAACAGCCGCGCGCATGCACCACCACCCCGTTCCAGCCGCGCGCGTCGACAGCACCCATCAGCGCCCGCGCGTAGTGGCTTTCCGAGCTGCCTTCCAGCCCGTGCAGCAGCATCACCAGTGGCTGCTGCGCGCGCAGCGGCAACCAGTCCAGATCGATGAAGTCGCCGTCGGGCGTATCGACGCGCTCGCGAGCCAGTGCAGGCAGCGGCGGCAGGATGAAGCGCGGCCAGATGGTCTGCGCGTGGCCGCCGGGCAGCCAGCGTGCAGGGTGAAAGCGGGGCGGCGACATGCCCGGTGAAGAACTCGGCGCGGGGCCTGGCGAAGTGCTCAGTAAGGGACTCAGTGAAGTATTTTCGGCGGGCCCGCCGTCTCCTGTGCAGCCGGGGCGGCGGAAGCGTGATGCAGCACCATGTGCCAGCCCAGCGGACCGCGCAGATAGACGTTGGTCACGATGAGCAGCGGACGCGCCGCGCGGTCACCGGCAGCGCTGCACTGTTCGTTCAGGCTGTGGATGGACTGCAGCACGCCCTGCATGATCTGCGCGTTGATCACCCGTACATCGACCCGGGTACCGGCGAACACGCGCCGCCAGGCATCGCGGACTTCTTCGTAGCCGCTGGCACGCGGGCAGCCGGCCAGCGCGCAGATGATGTCGTCCTCGTCACCCCACACCGACATCATGGCTTCGATGTCGCCCCGCGCGCGTGCTTCGTAAAAGGCCGCTTCGGCTTCCTGAGGCGTCGCGAAAAAGGCCTTGCGGGGCATTTCCATGGACAGTGGGCTCAGTGGCCGGCGGGCGCCGGGCCGTTGTAGCGGTAGCGCGTACCGCAGTACGGGCAGGCGGCCTCGCCGGTCTTGGTCACGTCGAGGAAAACACGCGGATGGCGCGCCCACAGCGGTGCGCCGGGCAGCGGACAGTGCAGCGGCAGATCGCTCGCGCCCACTTCGACGTCGCGTGCGCGGTCGCGGCTGGAATCACTCACGGCTTGGTTCATGGCAGATGTGCTCCGGGTTCAGATCTTGGTCAGCCAGCGGTGGTACTCGGGCGCGCGGCCATTGACGATGTCGAAGAAGCGCGCCTGCAGCTTTTCGGTGACCGGGCCGCGCGTGCCGCTGCCGATGACCCGGTTGTCGAGCTCGCGGATCGGCGTCACTTCGGCGGCGGTACCGGTGAAGAAAGCCTCGTCGGCGGTGTAGACGTCGTCGCGCGTCAGCCGCTTCGACACCACCTGATAGCCGAATTCCGCGGCGATCTCGATCACCGATGCGCGCGTGATGCCGACCAGCGCCGAGGCGATTTCCGGTTCGTAGATCTTGTTGTCCTTCACCACGAACAGGTTTTCGCCCGCACCTTCGGCGACGAAGCCATCGACGTCGAGCAGCAGCGCCTCGTCGTAACCGAGGTCGGTCGCTTCCATGTTGGCGAGGATGGAATTGGCGTAGGTGCCCGAGTACTTGGCGCGGCACATCGACACATTGACGTGGTGGCGCGAGAAGGACGAGGTCTTGACCCGGATGCCCTTCTTCAGGCCGTCCTCGCCCAGGTAGGCGCCCCAGGGCCAGGCGGCGATCGACACATGCACCGAGGCGCCGCGCGTGGAAATCCCCATCTTTTCCGAGCCGAAAAAGGCGATCGGCCGGATGTAGCAGGATTCCAGCTTGTTGGCGCGCACCACTTCAAGCTGCGCTTCCATGATTTCCTCGCGGCTGTACGGCATCTTCATCATGTAGATGTGCGCCGAGTTGAACAGCCGGTCGGTGTGTTCCTTCAGGCGGTAGATCGCGGTACCGATTTCGGTGTGGTAGGCGCGCACGCCCTCGAAGACGGCCAGACCGTAGTGCAGCGAGTGGGTCAGTACGTGCGTGGTGGCCTCGCGCCAGGGCACCATCTTGCCGTCGTACCAGATAAAACCGTCGCGGTCGGCCATCGACATGAGAAACACTCCAGTGGATTGCGATAAGCGCGCGATTTTAGCTGATGCGCGCAGTGCGGCGACGGTCATCGCAGCCGCACGCGTTAAAATCAACGGATGAGCGAACGCATATGGAAGCCCAATGTCACGGTGGCCGCCCTGATGGAGTACCGGGGCCGCTTCCTGATGGTGGAAGAGGAAACGTCGAAGGGGCTGATGCTGAACCAGCCGGCCGGCCATCTGGAAGAGGGCGAGTCGCTGGTCGAGGCGTGTGCCCGCGAGGCGATGGAGGAAACCGCCCATCCTTTCGTGCCGCAGGCGCTGGTCGGCGTCTATCAGTGGCGCCGGCCCGACGGCGAAGTCACCTACCTGCGCTTCGCCTTTTCCGGGGAAAGTGGCGAACAGATCGCCGGTCGCGCGCTGGACGACGGCATCGTGCGCGCCTTCTGGATGACGCCCGAAGAGATCGAAGCCAGTCGCGAGCGCCATCGCAGCCCGCTGGTGTGGGCGTGCGTGCAGGACTGGCTGGCTGACGTGCGCCTGCCGCTGGCGGTCGTACGGCACTTTTCCTGATGCGGCGATTGCTGGCGGGGGTGCTGCTGTGCGGTGCGCTGCAGGTTCAGGCGACGCCGGGCATGGCGCAGGACCTCGAACTCGACATCTGCTTCAACTACGGGTGCCTCGTCGTGCAGACGGTCAGCCTTGCGTCCGAACAGCGTGCCGTGCTGGTCGGTGAAATGCTCAAGGCGAGCGATGCCGCCGGCGAACGCGAGCAGCTGGAGTGGGTGATCGCGCGCATGTATCGCTGGGCCGGCGAGCAGTCTCCGATCGGCGCCGACCGCGCTGGCGACTACCTTGATCTGGGCGTCGACGGGCGCATGGACTGCATCGACCACGCGCACACCACCACCGTGATGCTCGAACAGCTGCAGGAAGCGGGCGCCCTGCGTCACCATCGGGTACTGGAAATCGCGCGGCGCACCAGCTGGGTCATCATGCAGCACTTCACCGCGGTGATCGAAGACACCGAAAGCGGCCGCCGTTACGCGGTCGATACCTGGTTTCGCGACCACGGCGAACCGCCGGTCGTGATGGACATGGAACACTGGAAGAATGGGGGATATCCGGATGACTGGAATGCACGGCGCTGAGACTGCGGCCGAACCGGGCGAAACCGTGGTCGTCGGCATGTCGGGCGGCGTCGATTCGTCGGTGTCGGCGCTGCTGCTCAAGCGCGCCGGCTATCACGTGGTCGGCCTGTTCATGAAGAACTGGGAAGACGACGACACCGACGAATACTGTTCGACCCGGCAGGACCTGATCGACGCCGTGTCGGCGGCGGACGTGATCGGCATGGATCTCGAAGTGGTCAATTTTTCGGCCGAGTACAAGGACCGCGTGTTTTCGAGCTTCCTGCGCGAATACCAGGCCGGCCGCACACCGAACCCGGATGTGCTGTGCAATGCCGAAATCAAGTTCAGCGCCTTTCTAGACCACGCGATGCAACTTGGCGCGAACCGCATCGCCACCGGGCATTACGCCCAGGTGCGTGAGTTCCAGGGCCGCTTCCAGCTGCTCAAGGGTGAAGACGGCAACAAGGACCAGAGCTATTTCCTGCACCGGCTGAACCAGGCGCAGCTATCGCATACGCTGTTCCCTGTGGGTCACCTGCCCAAGCGCGAGGTGCGCCGTATCGCGGCCGACGCCGGGCTGGCCAATGCAGGCAAGAAGGATTCGACCGGTATCTGTTTCGTTGGCGAGCGACCGTTCCGCGAATTCCTGCAGCGTTACCTGCCGGTCACGCCGGGCGACATCCGCGATCTTGATACTGACCGCGTGCTCGGCCGCCATGAAGGCCTGATGTATCACACGATAGGCCAGCGCAAGGGGCTCGGTATCGGCGGGCTCAAGGGCATGGCGGACGACGCCGGCGAACACGACGCGTGGTACGCCGTACGCAAGGACATGACCAGCAACGTGCTGTACGTGGTGCGTGGCCACGATCACCCGGCGCTGCTGTCGGAACGGCTGGTGGCGGGCGACCTGTCATGGGTGTCGGGCGAGCTGCCGCACACGCATTGGGTGTATGCGGCAAAGACCCGTTATCGGCAGGCGGATGCGCCGTGCAGCATCGATGCGGTCGATGCTGCACGCTGCGAAATCGCTTTTGCCGAAGCCCAATGGGCGGTGACGCCCGGCCAGAGCGTGGTGGTTTACGAAAGCCGGGTGTGTCTGGGCGGCGGCGTCATCACCGCTGCAGGCAAAGCGGCCTGAGCGGTTCGTACCGGCCTGGTTGGCGCTTGCCTCTTGTCTTATTCGACCGGAACGGTTTCGGCGAGTGACGGGCGCTGCATCAGCTTTTCCTGCAGCTTGGCGAGGTTGGCGTGGCGCTCGCGCCAGTCCAGCTCCGGAAAGCGGAAGTCGAGGTAGCCGAGCGCCGAACCCACCGCGATGTCGGCCAGCGAAATGCTGTTGCCGTGGCACCATGCGCCATCGCCCAGATCGGCCGCCAGCGTATTCAGTGCACGGTCGATCTTGCTGCGCTGGCGCGAAATCCAGCTTGCGTTCTGTTCGCTGACCATCCGGCGCACTTCCAGCACGATGGCCACCGCCGCGTCGGTCATGCCGTCGGCCAGTGCTTCCCAGCGCTTGACCAGCGCACGTTCGCGCGCCGTGGATGGCAGCAGCTTGTTGTTCGGCGCCACGCCGTCGAGGTATTCGACGATCACGCGCGAATCGAACAGGCAGGTGTCGTCATCGAGCACCAGCACCGGAATCTTGCCCAGCGGGTTCACATCCGGGACGCCCGTGCCTTCGAGCCAGGGCGAATCGAGCACGAATTCGCAGTCGATCTTCTTTTCTGCAAGCACCACGCGCGCCTTGCGTACGTAAGGGCTGGTGTAGGAACCGACGAGTTTCATGGACAGCACCGATGGAAGAGCACCCGAGTATAGCGTCCGGGCCGTTCCCGCAAGGCGGGGCCATCATGCGGTGCATGATAAAATTCGCGCCGCGCTGCCCGGGGCTGAACCGCTTCGTGGCCTTCCATCCCTTCCTTCCTGCAGGTCCTTCATGAGTGCCCACACCCTCACCGCGCTGTCGCCGCTGGACGGTCGTTATGCCGCCAAACTCGATCCCTTGCGCGGCCATTTCAGCGAGTTCGGCCTGATCCGCAACCGCGTACGCGTCGAAATTGCATGGTTGCGTGCATTGGCTGCCGATGCGCAGATTGGCGAAGTACCGGCCTTCTCGCAGGCGACACTGGACGAGCTTGACGCTGTCGTACGCGATTTCAGCGTGGACGACGCCGCCGCGATCAAGGCGATCGAAGCGCGCACCAATCACGACGTGAAGGCGATGGAGTACTGGCTGAAGGACCGGCTGGCGAACAATGCCGAAGTGACCGGGGTGTCCGAATTCATCCACTTCGCCTGCACGTCGGAAGACATCAACAACGTGTCGCACGCACTGATGCTCAACGAGGCGCGCGCCGACACGCTGCTGCCAGCGCTCGATGGCGTGATCGCATCGCTGCGCGCCATGGCGCATGAATTCGCCGCGTTGCCGATGCTGTCGCGCACGCACGGCCAGCCAGCCAGTCCGACCACGCTTGGCAAGGAAATGGCGAACATCGCCGCGCGTCTGATGCGCGCCCGCGCGCGCGTCGCCGCGGTCAGCCTGACCGCCAAGTTCAATGGCGCGGTCGGCAATTACAACGCCCACCTGTCGGCCTATCCGGACGTCGACTGGTCGCAGTTCAACCGCGTATTCATCGAATCGTTCGGGCTGGAGTTCAATCCCTATACCATCCAGATCGAACCGCACGACGCGATGGCCGAGCTTTTCGACGCCATGTCGCGCGGCAATACCATCCTGCTCGATGCGGCGCGCGACTTCTGGATGTACATCTCGCTCGGCTACTTCCGCCAGAAACTGAAGGCCGGCGAGATCGGCAGTTCGACCATGCCGCACAAGGTGAATCCGATCGACTTCGAGAACGCCGAAGGCAATCTGGGGCTGGCCAACGCACTGTTACGCCACCTGTCGGACAAGCTGCCGGTGTCGCGCATGCAGCGTGACCTGACCGATTCGACCGTGCTGCGCAATATGGGCGTGGCCTTCGGCTACACCGTGCTGGCGCTGGATTCGTTGTCGCGCGGGCTGGGCAAGCTGGTGGCCGAGCCCGATACGCTGGCCGCCGATCTCGACGCCTGCTGGGAAGTGCTGGCCGAGCCGGTGCAGACCGTGATGCGCCGCTACGGTGTGCCCAATCCGTACGAACAGCTGAAGGAACTGACGCGCGGCCGCGGCATCACGCGCGAGGCGCTGCAGGCCTTCATCAGTGGTCTCGACATTCCGGCGGCGGAGCGCGAGCGCTTGCTGGCGATGACGCCCGCCAGCTACATCGGCGACGCGGCCCGTCTGGCTGCCGCCGTCTGAGGACGCATCATGAGTTTTGCCGAAACGCTCAAAACCCTGCCCGGCGTGTCGCATCTGGCGGCGCTGCAATTGATCGATGCCGCCGGAGAAGTGGTCGCGACCATCGAGAACAAGCCCGGCCAGGCCGGGTCGCTGGCGGTGTACAACCACCTCGCCCAACTGCATGGTGCCATCACGCCTGATGCATCGAAGCAGGGCCTGGATTTGTATGGCGAGCACACCCTCGACGCCCGCGCCAATCCGGGAAAGCACCCGAACATCGATCGGCTGATCGCACTGGTCGACAGCGGTCAGACCCTGCGCGTGAAGCAGGTGTTCGCACAGCCCTGAGCGGTCGAACCCGGCGGGGCAAATCGGAGCCCCGACCGACGCGGTGCTGCCGCTCGACATAGCTCGAGGCAGCGCCGGGGTGCAATCGCCCAGGCAGGCGCGCGGGCGAGTGTCGGTTGTTGGGCATCGCTGCGCTCACCCCAACCTACGGGGTGGGTCACGCAGGGTAGCGCCGCGTCAAGTCACGCTTCGGGGGTGTTCGGCGTCGGGCATCACTGCGCCGAGCCCGGCTGCGGGCGCCCGGCAGGTAGGTTGGGGTGAGCGCAGCGATGCCCAACATGCTCGACCGGGTCGTGCCCCCGACGGCGTTGGTCACGCTGCCGCCAGTCGATTCAGACGACCGCTTCTTCCTTGCGCTTCGGCGGCTTGATCAGTTGTTCGCGCTTGACGCCCAGCCACATGGCCAGCGGGCAGGCGACCAGCACCGACGAATAGATGCCGAAACAGATGCCGATGGTCAGCGCCACCGCGAAGTAGTGCAGCGCCTCGCCGCCGAACAGCAGCATCGACAGCACCATCATCTGGGTTGAACCGTGCGTGATGATGGTGCGCGAAATCGTGCTGGTGATGGCGTTGTCCATGACCTCGGCGACCGTCAGCGTACGTTTGCGGGCGTTGCGGAACACCTCGCGCACTCGATCGAACACCACGACCGACTCGTTCACCGAATAACCCAGCACCGCCAGCACGGCCGCCAGAACCGGCAGCGAGAATTCCCACTGGAAGGCGGCGAAGAAGCCGAGGATGATCACCACGTCGTGCAGGTTGGCGATGATGGCCGACACCGCGTAGCGCCATTCGAAGCGCATGGCCAAGTAGGCCATGATGCCGCAGATGACGAACATCAGCGCCAGCGCACCATCTTCGGCCAGTTCCTTGCCGATCTGCGGGCCGACGTATTCGACACGTCGCAGTTCGGGCTTCGGACCGTCGCCTGCGCTGAGCGTGGCGATCACCTGCTGGCTGACCTTGGCGGAATCGACGTCCTTGACCAGCGGCAGCCGGATCAGCACGTCGCGTGCGGTGCCGAAGTTCTGTACCTGAGGTTCGCTGAAGCCACTGTCAGTCAGTGCCTTGCGAACGCCCTGCAGATCGGCCGCTTCACTGTATGAAACTTCCATCAAGGTGCCGCCGGTGAACTCCACCGACAGATGCAGGCCGCGGGTGGACAGGAAGAACACGGCCAGCAGGAAGGTGATGAACGAAATGACGTTGAACACCAGCGCCTTGCGCATGAAGGGGATGTCGCGCCGGATGCGGAAGAATTCCATGACTGTTCAGATTTCCTTGGTGGCGGCTCAGAGGTTGGCGCCCGGTTTCCACACGGTGCCGATCGACACTTTTTCCAGCTTGCGGGCGCGCCCGTACACCATGTTGACGATGGCGCGTGACACGACGACGGCGCTGAACATCGAAGTCAGGATGCCCAGGCAGTGCACGACGGCAAAGCCGCGCACCGGTCCGGACCCGAAAACGAGCAGCGCGATGCCGGCGATCAGCGTCGTGATGTTCGAATCGAGAATGGTTGCCCAGGCGCGCTCGTAGCCGGCGGCGATCGCCGCCTGCGGCGTGACGCCGTTTCGCAGCTCTTCGCGGATGCGCTCGTTGATCAGCACGTTGGCGTCGATCGCCATGCCCAGCGTCAGCGCGATGGCGGCGATACCCGGCAGCGTCAGCGTGGCCTGCAGCAGTGACAGCAGCGCAATCAGGAACAGCAGGTTGGCCGCCAGCGCCGTGGTCGAGATGAAGCCGAACACCGCGTAATAGAAGATCATGAAAACGGCGATCGCCACGAAGCCCCACAGCGTCGAATCGAAACCCTTTTCGATGTTCTCGGCGCCGAGCGAGGGGCCGATGACCCGTTCTTCGATGATTTCCATCGGTGCCGCCAGCGCGCCCGAGCGGATCAGGATGGCCAGCGTGTTCGTTTCCTGCGGCGAGAACTGGCCGGTGATCTGGAAGCGGTCGCCGAATTCGCCCTGGATGGTGGCGACCGAAATCGCCTCGCCGCGGCCCTTTTCGAACAGCAGGATGACCATCAGCTTCTTCAGGTTTTCGCGTGTGACCGTGCGCATGATGCGGCCGCCGGTCGCGTCGAGCTTCACCGCCACGGCCGGGCGGTTCGAATCGTCGAACGAGGCCTGTGCGGTTTCGAAGCGCTCGCCGGTCAGGATGACCTGCTTCTTCACCGGCACGTTCGAAACACCGCCGCTGCGCGAGTTCTCCGGATAGACCTCGAGCCCTTCCATATTGCCGCTGGTCATCGCTTCCTGATCGACCAGGCGAACCTCCAGCGTGGCGGTGCGGCCGATCAGGTCTTTCGCCTTGGCCACGTCCTGCACGCCGGGCAACTGCACGACGATGCGGTCGGCACCCTGCTGCTGGATGATGGGTTCAGCTACCCCCAGTTCGTTTACGCGCTTCTGCAGGGTCAGGATGTTCTGCTTGATGGCCGATTCGCGCAGATCTGTCTCGGCCAGTTCGCTCATGCGACCTGTGTACAGGTAGTCGGCACCAGATTGCCCCTGCGTCCATACCATTTCGGGCAGCGCCTTCTCGGCTGCGCTGCGCGCGGCATCGCGACCGGCCGCGTCACGGAAACGCAGAACGATGGTGTTGCCTTCGCGCGAAATGCCGCCGTGGCGGATGTTCTGTTCCCGCAGCTGGGTGCGCAGGTCGGATGACATCGAATCGAGCCGCTTGACGGTTGCGCCCTGCATGTCGACCTGCAGCAGGAAGTGCACGCCACCGCGCAGGTCGAGGCCGAGATACATCGGCAGTGCGCCGAACGAACGCAACCAGTCCGGTGACTTCGACAGCAGGTTCAGCGCCACCACGTACTTGCCATCAACCGGATCCGGGTTGAGTGCCTTTTCGAGCACGTCCCGCGTCTTGAGCTGTGTATCGGTATCGGCGAGGCGCACGCGCACGCCGGTGGTGTCGAGCGTCAGGCCCGTGTGTGCGATGGCGGCGTCCTTCAGCGTCGATTCGACCTGCGTCATCAGGGCAGGGTCGATCTGCACGCCGCTGCGCGCGGTCGATACCTGCACGGCCGGCGCCTCGCCGAAGAAGTTCGGCAGGGTGTAGATCAGGCCAAGTATCAGCGCCACGATCACCAGCGCGTTTTTCCAGATCGGATAGCGGTTCATTGCGGAGTCTGAATGAGTATTGGAAGGCCGGCGGTACTGCCGCCGGCCGCAGCCGGACGGATCAGCGCGGAATCAGAGTGCCTTCAGCGTGCCCTTGGGCAGCACCGTGGCGATCGCCTGCCGCTGCACCGCGACTTCGACGTTCGGCGCCAGTTCGACGCTGATGAAGTTGTCGCCGACCTTGGTGATCCGGCCGGCCATGCCACCCTGGGTCACCACTTCGTCGCCCTTGGTCAGCGCTTCGATCAGCGCCTTGTGTTCCTTCGCGCGCTTCATCTGCGGGCGGATCATCAGGAACCACAGGACGACGAACATCAGCAGGATGGGCAGCAGTCCCATCAGGCCGCCGGTGGGGTCGGCGGCACCTGCAGCCTGAGCGTAAGCGGGGGAAATGAACACGTTGAACTCCGTTTGCGCGATTGGTAAAGCGCGCGAGTATATCAGCCGGACCCGGACCGTCCCGGGCCGACAGATTTGCTCACACTCCGCGCTGCCGGTCGGCGAGGAAGGCGGCGGACCACGGCGCGTAACGGCCGGTTTCGATCGCTTCGCGCGCCTCGCGCGTGAACTGCTGGTAGAAGTGCAGGTTGTGCAAGGTATTCAGCCTGGCGCCCAGCATTTCGTTGCAGCGGTGCAGGTGGTGCAGGTAGGCGCGCGTGTAGTGGGCGCAGGTGTGGCACTCGCAGGACGGGTCCACCGGCCCGGTGTCGTCCTTGTAGCGCGCGTTCTTCAGCTTGATGTCGCCGTAGCGGGTGAACAGCCAGCCATTGCGCGCATTGCGGGTGGGCATGACGCAGTCGAACATGTCGATGCCGTGCGCGATCGCATTGATCAGATCTTCCGGCGTGCCCACGCCCATCAGATAGTGCGGCGCATGCTCGGGCAGTTTCGGCGCGGTGTGCGCGAGGATGCGCTGCATGTCGTCCTTGGGCTCGCCGACCGACAGCCCGCCGATGGCGTAGCCGTCGAAGCCGATGCTCTCGAGCGCGGCCAGCGACTCGTCGCGCAGTGTTTCATGCATGCCGCCCTGGACGATGCCGAACAGTGCGTTGTCGTTGCCCAGCGCGTCGTGCGCGTCGCGCGATCGCTGCGCCCAGCGCAGGCTGAGCCGCATCGACGTCGCCGCCTGCTCAAGATCGGCCGGGTAGGGCGTGCATTCGTCGAAAATCATCACCACGTCGGAATTCAGGTCGTGCTGGATGCGCATCGACTCCTCCGGCGTCAGCAGCAGCTTGTCGCCGTTGATCGGGCTGGCGAAGCGCACCCCGTCTTCGCTGATCTTGCGCAGTGCGTCGAGCGAAAACACCTGGAAGCCCCCGGAGTCGGTCAGTATCGGCCGGTCCCAGCCCATGAAACGGTGCAGCCCGCCGTGTTTGCGGATCACCTCGGTACCCGGGCGCAGCCACAGGTGGAAGGTGTTGCCGAGCACGATTTTCGCGCCCATGTCCTTCAGTTCCGCCGGGTCCATGCCCTTGACCGTGCCGTAGGTGCCAACCGGCATGAACACGGGTGTGTCGACCGTGCCGTGGGCGAGGGTCAGGCGGCCGCGCCGGGCGAGGCCGTCGCGCGCGAGCAGATCAAACTTCATCGTTGTCCTTCAAGCGCGCCGGAATGAACATTGCGTCACCGTAGCTGAAGAAGCGGTAGCGCTGCGCCACCGCGTGCGCATACGCGGCGCGGACACGCTGCCGCCCGGCCAGCGCCGATACCAGCATCAGCAAGGTCGACTTCGGCAGGTGAAAATTGGTCAGCAGTCCATCGATCACGCGGAAGTCGTAGCCTGGCGTGATGAAAAGGCGGGTGTCGCCCCGGCAGGCGGCGAGCGGGCCGGGCGCGCAGGTGGCCGCCGCCGATTCGAGGCAGCGCAGGCTGGTGGTGCCGACCGCGATCACGCGTCCGCCGGCCGATTTCGTGTCGGCGATGGCCTGTGCAGTGTCGGCCGACAGCTGGAACTGTTCGCTGTGCATGCGGTGTTCCGCCAGATTGTCGGTGCGCACCGGCTGGAAGGTGCCGGCGCCGACGTGCAGCGTGACATGGGCACGCCGCACGCCGCGTGCGGCGACCGCACCGAGCAGTTCATCGTCGAAATGCAGGCCGGCAGTGGGTGCGGCGACTGATCCGGTTTCCCGTGCATAGACTGTCTGATAGCGCTGTTCGTCCGCATCGGCGGCCGCGCGCTCAATGTAGGGTGGCAGCGGCAGGCGCCCGTGGCGTTCCAGCAGTGCGGTCAGCGGTGTCTCTCCCAGGCTGCGCAGGCGGAAGAATTCGCCGTCACGTCCGAGCACCTCGAAATCGAAGGCGTCTTCCATGCGCAGGCGGCTGCCGGCGCGCGGTGTCTTGCTGGCGCGGACCTGCGCCAGCGCCTCGTGCTCGCCGGTCAGCCGTTCGATCAGCACTTCGATGCGGCCGCCGCTGCCCTTCGTTCCGTACAGCCGGGCATGCATCACGCGGGTGTCGTTGAACACCAGCAGGTCACCCGGCTCCAGCCACTGGGGCAGCGCGCGGATGCGGCTGTCGGTCAGCGACGCAGGCCCGACGACCAGCAGGCGACCGGCGCTGCGCTCGGGCAGCGGAGCCTGGGCGATCAGATCGTCGGGCAGGTCGTAATCGAAGTCGGACAGGGTCAGCACGGAACGCGGCACAAGGTCGGCCTGAAAGGCAAAGCCTGCGATTGTAGCGTCCGTCAGGCTTGCGCAGCGACCGGCCCGACACGCATAATCCGCCGCTCTTCCCTGCCGGGATGGCGGAATCGGTAGACGCAGCGGATTCAAAATCCGCCGCCGCAAGGTGTGGGGGTTCGAGTCCCCCTCCCGGCACCAACAAGCGCCAAGCTATAATCGCGCGATTTTTCGGGCGCTTTTCAATCCGTGCAGGTCTTTCGCGCAATCCCTTCTGCGGCCGATGCGCCGGTCGTCCTGACCATCGGTAACTTCGACGGCGTGCATCGGGGCCATCAGGCCCTGCTCGCACAACTCGTCACGCGTGCGCGCGAAGATCGCCTGCCGGCAGCGGTGATGACCTTCGAGCCGCATCCGCGCGAGTTCTTCACGCACGAGCGACGGCCAACCCGGCTGACCAGTCTGCGCGAGAAGCTCGAGCTGTTTGCCGAAGCGGGAGTGGACAGGCTGTACGTGTGTCGCTTCAATGCGCGGTTTGCGGCACTGAGCGCGCAGGCTTTCATCGACGACCTGCTGGTGCGCGGTCTTGGCGTGCGTCACCTGATCATCGGCGACGATTTCCGTTTCGGGCGGGGTCGGGAAGGTGACTTCGAGCGTTTGCGTTCGGCCGGCGAGCAGCACGGTTTTTCACTTGCAACTATGGCCACGATAGCGGTCGATGGCGAGCGGGCGTCCAGTTCCGCCGTGCGCGTGGCGCTGGAACAAGGTGATCTGGCGCGTGCCGAAGCACTGCTCGGACGCCCTTACGAAATCAGTGGGCGCGTCGAGCACGGGCAGAAGATCGGCCGCCAACTCGGTTTTCCGACCGCGAACGTGCAGATCAGGCAGCGTTCGCTGCCGCTTTCCGGGATATTCGCGGTCACCGTGACCGGCGGCGGTCTGCTGGGCGCGCAGGGTGCGGCCAGCGTGGGCGTGCGGCCGACCATCGCCGACGGTTTGCGGCCGACCTGCGAGGTCCACCTGCTGGACCGCACGGTCGACCTGTACGACCGTCGCGTGTCGGTGCGATTCCGGCACAAGATGCGCGACGAGATGCGCTATGAAGGACTGGATGCACTGCGCGAAGCAATCGCGAAGGACGTGGCCGATATCCGCCACTGGTTTGCTGTACATACTCTCTGAAGGCTGAACATGGCTGATTACCGCTCGACGCTTAACCTCCCCGACACGCCGTTTCCGATGCGCGGCGACCTGCCGAAACGCGAGCCTGGCTGGGTGAAGCAGTGGCAGGACAGCAAGCTGTATCAGCGCATCCGCAAGCAGTCGGCCGGCCGGCCGCAGTTCGTGCTGCACGACGGCCCGCCGTACGCCAATGGCGACATCCACCTCGGCCATGCGGTCAACAAGATCCTGAAGGACATCATCGTCCGCTCGATGACGTTGCACGGCTTTGACGCGTCCTACATCCCCGGCTGGGACTGCCATGGCCTGCCGATCGAACACCAGATCGAAAAGAAGCATGGCAAGTCGTTGCCGCCGGCCGAGGTGCGCAAGCTCGCGCGCGCCTACGCCGCCGAGCAGGTCGAACTGCAGAAGAAGGGCTTCATCCGGCTGGGCGTGCTCGCCGACTGGGACCGGCCCTACCGCACGATGGACTTCCAGAACGAGGCGGGCGAAATCCGCGCGCTGAAGGAAATGGTCAAGAAGGGCTGGGTGTACCGTGGCCTGAAGCCGGTGAACTGGTGTTTCGACTGCGGCTCGGCGCTGGCCGAAGCCGAAGTCGAATACCAGGACAAGGGCAGCCCGGCGGTCGATGTGGGGTTCCAGATCGCTGACGCCTGCCGTCAGATGCTGGCGGATGCCTTCGGACTCGATACCCTGCCGGCGGGCAAGGTGCAAGCCGTGATCTGGACCACCACACCGTGGACGATTCCGGCCAACCAGGCGCTGAACGTCAATGGCGAGCACACCTACGCAATGGTGCGGACGCCGAACGGCCACGTGATCGTCGCCCGCGACCTGGTCGACAGCTGTCTGGCGCGCTTCAAGCTCGAAGGCGAGGTGGTCGCCACCGCGCCGGGCACTGCACTGGCGGATCTGCTGTTCCAGCACCCGTTCTACGTGCGCGACGTGCCGGTGCTGACTGCCAGCTACGTCGGGCTCGACGCGGGTACCGGCATCGTGCATTGCGCGCCGGCCTATGGTGTCGAAGACTTCCAGACCTGGACGGCGCACGGTCTGGCGACCGACGAGGTGTTCGGCCCGGTGCAGGCCAACGGCGTCTACATCGATGCCCTGCCGCTGTTCGGTGGCATGCACATCTGGAAAGCCAATCCGGTCATCGTCGACACGATCGCCAAGGCGGGTGCGCTGCTGTCGCATGAACAGATCACGCACAGCTACATGCACTGCTGGCGCCACAAGACGCCCGTCATCTACCGCGCCACGGCGCAGTTCTTCGTCGGCATGGACATCCGCCAGCCGGAGTCCTACACGCTGCGTGAGTGCGCGGCGGCGGCGGTCGAAGCCACCGCTTTCTACCCCGACTGGGGCAAGGAACGTCTGGCGGCGATGATCGCCAAGCGCCCGGACTGGTGCATTTCGCGCCAGCGCAACTGGGGGGTGCCGATTCCGTTCTTCCTGCACAAGGAAACCGGCCAACTGCATCCCGACACGCCGGACCTGATGGAGCAGGTCGCGCTGCGCGTCGAGCGTGAAGGGGTGGACGCCTGGTTCAACCTCGATCCGGCCGAACTGCTGGGCGACGATGCTGTGCATTACGACAAGCTGACCGACACGCTCGACGTGTGGTTCGATTCCGGCACCACGCACTGGCACGTGCTCCGTGGCTCGCACCAGGACGGCCGGCGCGGCGATGGCGGCCCGGTCGCCGACCTCTATCTCGAAGGTTCCGACCAGCACCGCGGCTGGTTCCAGTCGTCGCTGCTCACCGGATGTGCGCTGGATGGCCACGCGCCGTATCGTGCGCTGCTGACGCATGGCTTCACGGTCGATGCCAGCGGCCACAAGATGAGCAAGTCGGCCGGCAACGGCATCGAGCCGCAGGAAGTCGGCGACAAGCTGGGCGTGGAAATCCTGCGGCTGTGGCTCGCATCGGCCGATTATTCGGGCGAGTTGTCGATCTCGAAGGAAATCCTCGACCGCGTGGTGGAAACCTATCGCCGGTTGCGCAATACCGTCCGTTTCCTGCTGGCCAACATCGCCGACTACGATCCGGTTGCGCACAAGCTGCCGGTGACCAAATGGCTGACCATCGATCGCTACGCACTTGCGCTGACGCGCGACCTGCAGGAGAGGGTCGGCAACGACTACCTCACGTTCGAGTTCCACAAGATCGTGCAGGCGCTGCAGCACTTCGCGTCGGAAGATCTGGGCGGCTTCTACCTCGACATCCTGAAGGACCGGCTCTACACGACGGCGCCCGGCTCGCATGCCCGCCGCTCGGCCCAGGGCGCGCTGTGGCACATCACGCAGACCCTGGTGCGCCTGATGGCGCCCATCATGCCTTTCACCGCGGAAGAGATCTGGACCGTGCTGGCCGAAGCGGGCAAGAACGGCCCGTATGCCGCGAATCTCGACAGCGTCATGCTCTCCACCTGGAATGCGCTGCCGATGCAGGCCGACGAAGCCGCGCTGATGGAAAGTTGGGGGCGCATCCGCACGTTGCGCGCCGAATCGGCGCGCGTACTCGAAACGCTGCGTGCCGAAGGCGGCATCGGTTCGTCGCTGCAGGCCGAAGTCGAAGTGCACGCGGCCGGTACGACCTACGATGATCTCGCGGCACTGGGCGACGATCTGCGCTTTGTGCTCATTACCTCGGGAGCGGCGCTGATCAAGGTCGAGTCGGACGCGGAGCAGGGCGTCAGCGCGGTGGCGAGCGCGCAGGTCAAGTGCGCGCGCTGCTGGCACTATCGCGTCGATGTCGGCAGCAACCCCGGGCACCCCGAACTGTGCAGCCGTTGTGACAGCAATCTGCACGGCGAGGGTGAAACGCGCAGCCACGCCTGACCGCCATGACTGCGCGCTTCGCCGGCTGGCTGTCCGTCGCCCTGTTGGTCGTGGGGGCTGACCAGTTGACCAAGTACCTGATCACCGGATGGTTGTCCTACGGCCAGAGTTGGTCGGTGACGTCCTACTTCGATCTGGTGCTGGTCTACAACCCGGGCGCCGCATTCAGCTTTCTGGCAGACCATTCGGGCTGGCAGCGCTGGTTCTTCATCATATTGACGTCGGCGGTGTCCACCTGGCTCATCGTCCTGATGCGCCGCCATGTCGCCGAAATCGTTCTGCCGCTCGGGCTCGCGTTGATCCTCGGCGGCGCCATCGGCAACCTGATCGACCGCGTGGTGCTGGGAGCGGTCGTCGATTTTCTGTATTTTCATGCCGGGAGCCACGGCTTTCCGGCGTTCAACGTGGCCGATTCGGCCATCACTGCGGGTGTCGTGCTGATGCTGATCGATCAGTTCTGGCTGGTGTCGCGTGCCGCCCGTGCGGAGAAGCAAGCATGAATGACAAGATCAAGCCGGACAGCCTGGTGACCCTGCATTACCGCATGGCCGTGCCGGAAACCGAAAGGGCCGTGGTTCGGGTCAGCACCTTCGATTCGCGGCCTGCGACGCTGCAGCTGGGGCGGGGCGAGCTGGCGCCCGCGCTCGAAATCTGTCTCGTCGGCCTGGCTGTCGGTGATCATGAAGTGTTCGAGCTCGAAGCCGGCGAAGTGTTTGGTGACCACCGGGAAGATCTGGTCGAGCGCTTTGCCCGCGTCGACCTGCCTGACGATGTCGAACTGGCGGTGAATTCCATCGTCGAATTCCTGGGTGAAGACGGCAACAAGTTTCCCGGCCTGGTGAAGGAAGTGGATGACAAGTCGGCGCTGATCGATTTCAATCATCCGCTGGCAGGACGGGCCGTAAGCTTCGAGGTGCAGATCATCGGCATCCTCTGACGGAGGAAACATGGAAATACTGCTGGCCAATCCGCGTGGCTTCTGTGCCGGCGTCGAGCGGGCGATCGCCATCGTCGAGCGGGCACTTGAGCAGTACGGTGCGCCGATCTATGTGCGGCACGAGGTGGTGCACAACAAGTTCGTCGTCGACAGCCTGCGCGCCAAGGGTGCGATCTTCATCGACGACCTCGAACTGGTGCCCGAGGGTGCCACGCTGATCTTCAGCGCGCACGGTGTTCCGCAGGCTGTGCGCCACGACGCGTCGTCGCGCGGCCTGCGCGTGTTCGACGCAACTTGCCCGCTGGTGACCAAGGTGCACGTCGAAGTGGCCAAGATGCGCGATGCCGGCCGCGAAATCGTCATGATCGGGCACAAGGGACATCCGGAAGTCGAAGGAACGATGGGGCAGACAGACGGTGGCATGTATCTGGTCGAAACCGTTGCCGACGTTGCCTTGCTGAACGTCAGGGACGCCGGCAAGCTCGCCTACGTCACGCAGACCACATTGTCAGTGGACGACGCAGAAGTCATCGTCGAGGCGTTGCGGGTCCGCTTCCCCGGTATCGTCGGTCCGAAGCGCGACGACATCTGTTACGCGACGCAGAACCGGCAGGACGCAGTGAAGTTCATGGCGCCGCGCAGCGATCTGGTGCTGGTGGTGGGCTCCCCGAACAGCTCAAATTCGAACCGCTTGCGCGAGGTGGCGCAACAGTTCGGCGTGCCGGCCTATCTGATCGACAACGCGACGCAGATCGATCCGGCCTGGCTGTCCGGTCGCAAACGCGTTGGCGTGACCGCGGGGGCGTCGGCACCGGAAGTGCTGGTCGATGAAGTGGTGGCACGGCTACGCGAACTCGGCGCCGGCGCGGTACGCATGCTTGAAGGCGCGCCGGAAAACGTCAACTTCCCGCTTCCAAAGGAACTGGTGCAGGGGTGACAGCCCCGTTGATTGGCGCGGACGGGCCCGCTTACATATACTGGGAATCATGAAAACCACGTTGAACCGCGAACAAACCATAGATCTGCTGCGCAAGCACGGCGTCAATCTGACGCAGCCCCGTGTGGATATCGCCTGCGTACTGTTCTCACGCATGGAGCATCTGTCGGCTGACCAGATTCTGGGCATGGTGAATGAAACTTCACCGTCGGCCTCCAAGGCCACGGTCTACAACACACTCAAGCTGCTGCGTGATTCCGGACTGATCCGCGAGGTCATCGTAGACCCGACCAAGGTGTTCTTCGATCCGAACACCGAGCCGCATCATCACCTGTATGACGTCGTGACCGGCTGCCTGACCGACATTCCGCAGCACGTGCTGCGCGTCGATGGCATGCCGTCGCTGCCGCCGGGCATGGTCGCCGATGGGATGGACATCGTCGTCCGCATGCGTCCGTCAGCTGCTGCGGTGTGACCGCACCATTGATCCGTGCATTCTTCCGCGTTGCGTGCAGGTTCTCATTGATTTGAGCCGTGCCAACGGCTAACATGCGCGCTCTTTTTCGCCGCTGTAGCTCAGTTGGTAGAGCAGCGCATTCGTAATGCGAAGGTCGCCAGTTCGATTCCGGCCAGCGGCACCAGTAGAATCAAGCAGACAGGCCAGTTCCGCGGAACTGGCCTTTTTGTTTTGGGTTGCGGGAGCGCGCGTCAGACGCGTCGGCCCGCAGCATCGCGTGCTCCGCTTCCATCGAACCCAAAAAAGAGGTGGTCGCGGCTTTTGGCCACGACCACCTCTTTTTTGACGTGCATGGGGTGCGACCGGGAAGTCGCTGAATGCCACTCCGGCGTCAGGCGCTGACGCTGAACTCTTCGCGGATCGGGGTGGCGCCGGAGATGGGCTGGTTGTTGCTGCGTACGGATGCCGTCACGTAGTGCATCGGCGCGATTTCATGGCGGAACAGATAGGACAGCACGCGACCGGAATTCCAGTTGTCGGGCAGCGCGATCAGTACGGAATGCGCGGCATCGACATCAAGCGCGTTGTGCACCAGCCAGGCGCCGATCTGTTCGCGCAGCAGGAAGCGGGTTTTCAGCGGGCTGGCCGCCAGCGTCATGCCCGGTGTCTCGGCCAGTCGGATGGCGAGTGAGCGTGCGAGCGGAATCCAGTCGGCTTCGACGCGTTGCCCGTGACAGGCTGCCAGCGCTGCATGTTCGCGCTTGAGCACTTCGCACAGCAGGGCAGCAAGCTCGCCGGCTGTCCAGTTGCGCAGACCCGCTGCCGCCACGGGCTGACCGTTGGCTCCGATTTCGGCGTGGCGCGATGCATTGGCCGAAAATCTCGGCCATGCCGCATGTTCCCGCGCGGAGCGTGGGGCCGGCTCGTTACCCTGTTGGCGCGATTCCGACGCCGCTTCGTTCAAAATTGCACCCATGGCATACCTTTTGAGTTGTTGGTTCGATGGTAATGCTGCGATGTGTCATTCTTCAGAACTTAGGTCACCCGGACTAAGGGTTAACCCGGCCTGCAGATAAAGCGCCAAATACCCTATCTGCTCCCTTTGTCCGTACGCAGGATCTTCGACGTAGCCGCATGCAGACTGACTTTGCCGCAATGTGAGATCGTTGCGAACCCTTGTTCAAGGCAGCGTTCGAATGGCTGCCCCTGCTGTTATCGACACGGAAGTTAACAAATGAAGAACTCTTTTTCGCGCGCCATTCATCTGCGTGACTACAGTGCGCCCGCCTGGTGGGTTGATACCATCGACCTTGATGTGTCAATCGCCGACAACGGCGACACGACGGTTGGTGCTTTCATGCTTGTGCGGCGCAACGAAAATGCACCCCGGACCGATCTGGAACTCGAGGGCGAGGCGCTCGATTTGATCGAAGTCCGCGTCGACGACGTCACGCTGGACGACCCGGTCAGTCTGCTGAAGGACGGCCGGCTCGTGCTGACCGGACTGCCGGACAGTTGCCGGCTGACCACGCAGGTGCGCATCCGGCCCGACGTCAACACGACGCTGTCCGGCCTGTTCCGCTCGAAGGACGGTTATTTCACTCAGTGCGAGGCCGAAGGCTTTCGCCGCATCACGTATTTCCCGGATCGGCCCGACGTGATGTCGCGCTACACGGTCACCCTGCATGCCAGCCGCGAACGTTTCCCCGATCTGCTGGCGAACGGCAATCTGGAAGCCAGCGGCGACGAGGCCGGAGGCCGTCACTGGGCGCGCTGGGTCGATCCGTTTCCCAAGCCGTGCTACCTGTTCGCGATGGTCGCTGCGAAACTCGACCGGCTGGACGACCGCTACACGACTGCCTCCGGGCGCGAGGTCGATCTGGCGATCTATGTCGAACCGGGCAAGCTCGACCAGTGCGATTTCGCGATGCATGCGCTGAAGAAGTCAATGCGCTGGGACGAGGAGCGTTTCGGCCTCGAACTGGATCTCGACCGCTACATGATCGTCGCCGTCGGCGACTTCAACATGGGCGCGATGGAAAACAAGGGCTTGAACATCTTCAACACGAAGTACGTGCTGGCGCGCCCCGACATCGCCACCGATCTCGACTACATGAACATCGACCGCGTGGTCGCGCACGAGTACTTCCACAACTGGACCGGCAACCGCGTCACCTGCCGCGACTGGTTCCAGCTGTCGCTGAAGGAAGGCCTGACCGTGTTCCGCGACCAGGAGTACGGCTCGGACATGTATTCGCGTGCCGTGCAGCGCATTCAGGAGGTCCGCGGACTGCGCGCAGCGCAGTTTCCGGAGGATGCCGGCCCGATGGCCCACCCGGTGCGTCCGGCCAGCTACGAGGAGATCAACAACTTCTACACCGCCACGGTCTACGAGAAGGGGGCCGAGGTGGTGCGCATGATCCACACGCTGCTCGGCGAAAACGGTTTCCAGCGCGGCATGAGGCTGTATTTCGAGCGCCATGACGGGCAGGCGGTCACCTGCGATGCCTTCGTATCGGCCATGCAGGACGCGAGCGGCGTCGATCTGTCCCGATTCCGTCGCTGGTACGAGCAGGCCGGCACGCCGACGCTGAAGGCCGACGCCGACTTCGATGTTGCATCCGGCCGCTATCGCCTCACTCTGGCACAGGACAACCCGCCCACAGCGTACGAGAAGCGTCTGGCGCAGGAAGGTATTTCACTCGAGCGTGGCCCGCTGCACATTCCGGTCGCCGTCGGCCTGCTGACGCCGGATGGTCGCGAAATCCTGCCGACCACGGTGCTGTCGCTGACCGAAACCGCGCAGACCTTCGACTTCGACCTCTCGGCGCATCGCCTGACTCAAGCGCCGCTGCCATCGCTGCTGCGCAATTTCTCGGCGCCGGTGACCTTGCTGTTCGACTGCCCGGACAGCGCGCTGGCAACGCTGATGGCGCACGACAGCGATGAGTTCAACCGCTGGGAAGCCGGCCAGCGGCTGGCCACGAGGCTCATGCTCGCCGGCGTGGCAACCGTGCAGTCAGGCGGCGTGGCGGAGGTACCAGCGGTGTTCGTCGACGCCTTCACCGAGACCCTTGGCAAGGCAGCGCAAGATCCGGCATTCGCCGCCGAGGCGCTGGCGCTGCCGTCGGAAATCTGGCTCGGCGACCAGATGACGGTGATCGATCCGGATGCCGCTCACCGGGTACGCCGGCTGTTCCGCCGCACGCTGGCGCAGGCCTTGCGCCCGCAGTTCGAGGCGCTGCTCGATTCCCTTGCCGTGATCGACCCCTATGTACCCGACGCCGCGGCGATGGGCCGGCGTGCGTTGCGCAATCTGGCGCTGGGCTATCTGATGGAACTGGACGACCCGGCACTGCAACTGCGCGCCCTCATGCAGTTCCGCGACGCCGACAACATGACCGACCAGTCGGCGGCGTTGACCCTGCTGGCGCACAGCGAAACGCCATTGCGCGAGGTCGCGCTCGCCGAGTTCTACGCGCGCTGGAAGCACGAAGCCCTGGTGGTGGACAAGTGGTTGACGGTGCAGGCGACCTCGCCGGCGGTCGGCACGACAGCGCGCGTGCGCGAATTGATGGCGCACGAAGCCTTCGATCTCAAGAATCCGAACAAGGTGTATGCGCTGGTGCGCACCTTCTGCGCCGCCAACCCGCTGCACTTCCACGCGGCGGATGGCTCGGGTTACACCTATGCGGCTGGCGTCATCCGCGAGCTCGATCCGGTGAATCCGCAGGTGGCCTCACGCGTGGCACGCGCCTTCGACCGCTGGCGCCGCTTCGACGACGGCCGTCAGGCACACGCCCGCACCGCGCTTGAAAGCATCGCTGCACAACCCGGGCTGTCGCCGGATGTTGCCGAGGTCGTCAGCCGGGCCCTGGCTTGAGGGCAGATTCAAGATGCAAGACGCAAGGAACGCGGCGCCCGTCTTTCCTTGCATCTTGAATCTTGAAACTTGCATCTGCCTCAGTCCGTTGCAATCATCGCCTCGAAGGCCAGCGCAGCCGGGCTGAGCGGACGGCGTGGCAGGCGCAGGCGATAGAGCTGGCGGCTCAACTGCACGCCGGGCAGCGTCAAGGTGGCGACCTTGCCGAGCGCAATCTGGTCGGCCGAACTGACACGCGGCACCATTGAAACGCCGCCGCCGGCGGCCACGGTCTGGATGACGGCTTCCGTGCTGCCGGCTTCGATCAGTCGGGCGGGGCGGATACCCAGCTTGTCCAGCCAGCGATTCACGACTTCGCGCGTACCCGAGCCGGGTTCGCGCACCACCCATGTGGCCTGCGACAGCGCCTCGACCGTGACTTCGCCGGTTTTCGCCAGCGGGCCGTCGGGCGGCGCGACGATCAGCAGCGCTTCCTCGCGCCAGGGGCGTGATTCGATGCGTTCGTCCTCGACCGGACCTTCCACCAGCGCGATATCCACCTCGCAGGCGAGCAGGCTTTCGGCAATGGTCTGCGTATTGGCGCTGGTCAGGCTCAGCGACACCCCCGGATGCGCCTGGGCGAAGTCGGCCACATAACCGGGCAACCAGTAGGCCGCCACGGTCATGCTGGCGCCGATGCGCAGGCGGCCGCGCTCCAGATCCGAATAAGCCTGGAGTGCTTCCAGCGCATCGCGCTCCATTGCGAAGATGCCCACCGCGTACTCGAACAGCACCTGACCCGCTTCGGTCAGCGACACGGCGCGCGCGCCGCGTTCGATCAGCACCACGTCGAGCTGGTCTTCCAGCTCGCGTAGCGCCTTGGATACCGCCGGCTGGCTGACACCAAGGTGTTCGGCTGCGCGCGAAAAGCTGGTGTGCTCGCCGACAGCGTGGAAGATGCGCAGAAGGTGCAGGTTCATTGCGGAAAAGTCGATGGACAGGCTCGCATTGTTTCACACGCTGCATGCGGAAAGGCCCGCATGACGCGGGCCTCGGCGGGTTGCTGCAGAGAGGCAGCGGTTCAGCCGGCCATCTGCACCGGAATGTGACCACGCTGGTTCACGATGCGGTTCTTGCCATCGACGTACACCAGCTTCGGTTCGAAGCGGGCCAGCTCGACTTCGGTGTATTGCGCGAAACAGGCAATGATCAGCAGGTCGCCGGCGGCCGCCTTGCGCGCCGCCGCACCATTGACCGAAATGATGCCGCTACCGCGTTCCGCGCTGATCGCATAGGTTGAAAAGCGCTCGCCGTTGGTCACGTTGTAGATGTCGATCGCCTGATATTCGCGGATGTCCGCCGCGTCCAGCAGGTTCTGGTCGATCGCACACGAACCTTCGTAATGCAGTTCGGAATGGGTGGTTGTGACACGGTGCAGCTTGGACTGAAGCATGGTGCGTTGCATGGGCGCTCCTTCGATATCGCGCTGTTTCGACCACTGCACGTGCCGCAGCACGCACAACAGAGCGCTGCTGGAACACCACCGGCCTTGAGCGCGTCGTGGCGACCTACACTTCCAGATTGTCGATGAGGCGCGTCGTCCCGAGCAGGGCGGCGGCCACAATCACCAGACTGGATTCGTGAGCGGATGGCGATTGTAGGTCGGCTTGTCGTCGCACTGCAACATATTGTGGAGACCAGCCACGGGCTTCAAGAAACGCCGTGGCCTCACGTTCGATCCGCGCGAATTCCCGGTCTCCGGTCCGCAGTGCATCACGCGCCGCCGACAGCGCCTGGTAAAGCTGCACCGATTGCGCGCGCTCGGCCGCGGACAGGTAGCCGTTGCGCGACGACAACGCGAGACCGTCGTCGGCGCGCAGTGTTTCGCCGCCGACAATGTCGATCGGCAACGCCATCTGGCGCACCAGTTGGCGGATCACCATCAGCTGCTGGTAGTCCTTCTTGCCGAATACCGCCACCTGCGGCTGCACGATGTTGAACAGCTTGGCGACGACGGTGGCGACGCCGGTGAAGAAGCCCGGCCGGAACGCGCCTTCGAGCAGATCGGCCAGCACCGGGTCGGGCACGACGCGCAGGGTCTGCGGCTGCGGATACAGCTCGCCTTCGGATGGCGCGAACACGTGCGACACGCCTGCTGCCTGCATGCGGGCACAGTCGGCATCCAGGGTACGCGGGTAGCGATCGAAATCCTCGTGCGGGGCAAACTGCAGGCGATTGACGAACACGCTGGCGACGACGACATCAGCCAGCGTGCCGGCCTGTCGCATCAGCGAGGCGTGACCTTCGTGCAGATTGCCCATCGTGGGCACAAGGGCGATGCGCGCGCCCTGTGCGCGCAGCGGGTCAAGCGCGGCGCGCAGGCCGTCGATCGTCGGATGTATCTGCATGGCGGATGCGGGGAGGCGGCGGCGAAAAGAGCGGCTGAAAGAGCGGAAAAGACGCGCCGAGGCGTCTCAGTAGGCGTGCTCGGGGCCGGGGAAGCTGCGCTCCTTGACCGCGGCGATGTAGCGGCCGAGCGCGTCCTGCACGTCGTCGGCGCCCGGCATGAAATTGCGCACGAAGCGCGGACGCCGGCCGGGGAACAGGCCGAGCACGTCATGCAGCACGAGCACCTGGCCGTGGCAGTCGAGCCCGGCGCCGATGCCGATCGTGATGAAGCGACGCGCCGCAGTCACTTCCGTCGCCAGCCGGGCCGGCACCATTTCCATCACCAGCATCGAGGCGCCGGCGTCGTCGAGCAATGCGGCGTCGGCCTTCAGTCGCTCGGCCGATTCGGTCGTCACACCCTGCGCGCGATAGCCGCCGAGCTGGTGCACCGATTGCGGCGTCAGACCCAGGTGTGCGCACACCGGTACGCCGCGCTCGACCAGGAAGCGCACGGTGTCGACCATGTGCGCGCCGCCTTCCAGCTTCACCATCTGGGCGCCGGCGGTCAGCAGCTTCACTGCGTTGCGCATCGCCTGTTCGCGGCTTTCCTGATAGCTGCCGAACGGCATGTCGCCGATCAGGAAGGCGCGCCCCTCGACGTTGCGCAACCCGCGTGCCACGCAGCCCGTGTGGTAGGCCATCTCGTCGATGGTGACTGGCAGCGTCGTGTCGTGGCCCTGCAGCACATTGCCGAGCGAGTCGCCGACCAGCAGCACGTCTGCACCGACGGCGTCGCACACCGCCGCGAAGGTCGAGTCGTAGCAGGTGAGCATGGCGATCGGTTCGCCGGCTGTGCGCATGCGGGTAAGCGTATTCAGCGTGACCGGGCGGCGGGCCGGGTCGGTATCGCGGACATAGGTCATGTGGCGTATCCGAAAAATTCGCGGAAGGAGCGCATCTGGGTCAGCCGCTCGACCAGCAGCGCAAAATCGTCGTCGCTGTCGACCGGGTTGAGCTCTTCCGCATTGACGATGAACAGCGGACTCGCATCGTACTGGTAGAAGAAGCGCGCGTAACGCTCCACCACGCGTGCCAGATAGCTTTCGCTGATGCGCCGCTCGGCATCGATGCCGCGCCGGCGTACCCGGTCGGCCAGTGTATCGGCGTCGGCCTGCAGGTAGATCACCAGATCCGGCGCCGGCGCCTGCAGCTTCAACGCAGTGAATATCTGCCGGTACAAAGCGTATTCGTCATCGGTCAGGTTCATCGACGCGAACAGCGGGTCCTTGTCGATCAGGAAGTCGGCTACCAGGCGGCCGGAGAACAGGTCATCCTGCGCGACCTCCCGCAGCTGCTCCATGCGCTGGAAAAGAAAGAACAGCTGGGTCTGCAGCGCGTAGCGCTCCATGTTCTGGTAGAAGCGGCCGAGGAAGGGATTTTCTTCCGGCTTTTCGAACAGCGTCGGCGCCTGCAGGTGTTCGGCGAGGCGCCGGGCGAGCGAGGTCTTGCCGACGCCGATGGGCCCTTCGACGACGATGTAGCGTGCTTTGTCCAGCATCGGTGCGGTATTCCGGTCGGAAGTTCGGGTCAGCGGAAGATGAAATACACCGCGCCCAGCATACACAGCGCAGCCCACAGGTAGTCAAGCTTGAACGGCTCGTGCATGTAGAAGATCGCGAACGGCACGAACACCGACAGCGTGATCACTTCCTGCATGATCTTCAGTTGCCCGAGCGTCAGCTGGGTATGGCCGATGCGGTTGGCCGGCACCTGCAGCAGGTACTCGAACAGCGCGATGCCCCATGAAAGCAGTGCCGCAATCCACCACGGCCGATGATTCAGGTCGCGCAGGTGGGCATACCAGGCAAAGGTCATGAACATGTTCGACAGCACGAGCAGACCGCCGGTCTGCAGCCAGACAGGCAGCTGCGGCATCGTCATTCAGGCGCGACCTGGGCGCTGCCGGTCGGTTTGCGACGGACGCGACGACGCTTCTTGACCGCTTCTTCCGGCCTCAGCATGGTTTCGCGCGTCGGGCCGTCGGCGTCGGCAAATTCGGTCCACCAGTCGGCCAGTTCCTGCGGCACCTCGCCGGAGCCAGCGCGCAACAGGAGGAAATCGTAGGCGGCGCGGTAGCGCGGCAGCTCGAGCAGGCGGAAGGGCCGCTTGCCGGCCCGCGCGTCGAAACGCGGCTGCAGCGCCCAGATGTCCTTGATGTCGGTGGCGATGCGCCGCGTGATGGCGAGCTTTTCCGCCTGCTGGTCGAGCACCACCGTCATCGCCTCGAACATGGCCGGAATCGACGATTCGCCCGCCGCCTTGCGCTTTTCCCAGTCAGCCAGCACCTCGTGCCACAGCAGGGTGGCGAACAGGAAGCCGGGCGAGATCGATTTGCCTTCGCGCACCCGCTCGTCGGTGCGCTCCAGCGCCAGCATGACGAAGCGCTCGCCCATCGGCTGTTCGAGGATGACGTCGAGCAGCGGCAGCAGGCCATGATGCAGGCCATCCTCGCGCAGCTGGCGCACACAGCGGACGGCGTGACCGCTGGTGAGCAGCTTGAGCATTTCATCGAACAGGCGCGCTGGCGGTACGTTCTCGAGCAGGCTGGCCATCGAGCGTATCGGTTCGCGCGCGTCCGGGTCGATCACCAGCCCGAGCTTGGCCGCGAGGCGCACCGCGCGCAGCATGCGGATCGGGTCTTCGCGGTAGCGGCGCGGTGCTTCGCCGATCATGCGCAGCGTCTTCTGCTTGAGGTCGGCCACGCCGTGGTGGAAGTCGATGACGGTTTCGGTTGCCGGGTCGTAATACAGCGCATTCACCGTGAAGTCGCGCCGCGCGGCGTCCTCTTCCATGGTGCCGAACACGTTGTCGTGCAGGATGCGGCCGTGCTCGTCGGTCACCGCTTCGGAATCGCCGCGGAAAGTGGTCACCTCGATCGTGTCGCGGCCGAACATGACATGCACGATCTTGAACCGGCGCCCGATCATGCGTGCCCGGCGGAACACCGCCGTCACCTGTTCCGGTGTCGCGCTGGTGGCGACGTCGAAGTCCTTCGGCACGATGCCGGCGATGAGGTCGCGTACCGCACCGCCCACCACATAGGCCTGATAGCCCTCGGCCTGCAGCCCTTCGCACACCCGGCGCGCGGCCGGCAGCAGCGCGTCGCGCGAAATTCCGTGCTGGGCAATCGGGATGCTGACCGGGCCGCTCGGCCGTGTCGCGTTGGGGCGGGCGTGGTCTTCGGGGCGACGGAATATCCGGCGCAGCAACTTTCGGATCATCAGTAGTGGGACTTTCTGGCGCGGCCCGGCGCCGGGCGCTTGGATAATCGACGCGCCATGTTAACGCAAGCCGGCACGCGTCAGTCCGTCGTGTTGCATGTCGATCGACAGGCGCGCTACCATCCGCGCCGATGAATGCCTTCCGCACCCATTTCCGCCTGACCCTGCTGATCGCGATCTTCGCGGTCTGCGCGCAGGCATTGCTGCCGTCGCTGATGCGCTGGCAGCAATCGGTCGACCCGACCGCGATGACGGAAATCTGCACCGTGTTCGGCGTTCAGGCGCTGTCCGAGGAGGGCACACCGCAACCGGTCAAGCCGGGCCACTGTCCTTGGTGCATGGCGCAAACCGCCTTTGCGCTGCCGGCGCCTGCCTTCGATGCAGTGTTTGCACGCCACGCCGAATCCGAGCAGCCACCGACGCGGCTCGCGCCCGAGTTTCGGACCTTCACGCCGCTTGCGGCGTCTCCGCGCGCGCCACCCCGGCACGCCTGATCCCCGCCTGATCTGCCGGTGACGCGCGGCCCTGCCGCCGTGCGCATCGCCATCCGACCTCGTCGCGCCCCAGTCGCGCGGCCGCTTCACGGAACATCCTTCATGCAATCGACCTTCGTGGGCGCTGCGCGCCTGTTCGCGTTGTCGCCCTTCGCCATTGCCGTCAGCAGCCTTGCGATGGCGTCCGACGCCACGGTTCAGCTGCCGGAGCAGCACATCGAGGCCCGGCGCATCCTGTCCACGACGCTGGCCGACCTCGAATCCGCCCGTGCCGCGATGGCGCTGACGCCGGGCGGCGCCTCGGTGATCGATGCCGAATCGTTCCGCGACGCGCGTGTGTCGACCCTGCAGGATGCGCTCGGCTACAGCGCGGGCGTTTTCGTGCAGCCGCGCTTCGGTTCGGAAGAATCGCGCCTGTCGATCCGCGGCTCCGGCCTGCAGCGGACTTTCCACCTGCGCGGCATCAAGCTGATGCAGGACGGCGTGCCGATCAACCAGGCCGATGGCGGCGGCGACTTCCAGGTGCTGGAGCCGCTCGCCACGCGCTACATCGAAGTGTGGCGCGGCGGCAATGCGCTGCAGTACGGCGCCAGCAGCCTGGGCGGCGCCATCAATTACGTGTCGCCCACCGGTCACGACGCACCCCGCCTGACCGTGCGCGCGGAAACCGGCGCCTTCGGCTATCTGCGCAGCCAGGTCGCCACGGGCTTCGTCGCTGGCGACATCGATGGCTATCTCAGCCTGTCCAGCTTCACGCAGGACGGCTTTCGCGATCATGCACGGCAGGACACCCAGCGCATCGTCGGCAATATCGGGCTGCGCATCGCGCCTTCGCTGGAAACCCGCTTCTTCATGCAGGCCGCGAAAAGCGACTCCGAACTGCCGGGCAATCTGACGCGCGCGCAGTTGCAGGCCAATCCGCGTCAGGCCGCATTGACCAACATCACCGGCGACCAGAAGCGCGACATCGACCTGTGGCGCGTGTCGAACCGCACCGTGTGGCTGGCCGGTGACGGCCTGCGAGTCGAACTGTCGGCCTATTACGTCGACAAGGACCTGTTCCACCCCATCTTCCAGGTGTTCGACCAGCGCAGCAAGGATTTCGGCGCCGAGCTGCGCATCGTGTCCGAAGCGACGCTGGCGGGTCTACCGCATCGTCTGGTTGCCGGTGTCGGCGCCGCGCGCGGCGACACCGACGATGATCGATATCTGAACGTCGCGGGCCGTCGCGGCGGGCGTATCAACAAGTTCGACACCACCGCGCGCAATCTCGAAAGCTACGTCGAAAGCCAGCTCACCTTCGCGCCGTCCTGGACTGCGGTGGTCGGCACGCAGTACACGCATGCGCGCCGCAAGAGCCGCGACCTGTGCTTCGCCGGCGGACCGCTGGCCTGCGCCGGCGGCGACGAAAGCTTCGCGCGCACCTTCGACGGCTGGAGCCCGAAGCTTGGCGTGCGCCACGACGTTTCGCCCTCGATGCAGGTGTTCGCCAACGTGTCGCGCAGCTTCGAACCGCCGTCATTCGGCGAGCTGACCGGTGGCGCAACGGTGATCGACTCGCTGCGTGCGCAGCGTGCGACCACCTGGGAAGCGGGCAGCCGCGGCGACTTTGCGTGGGGTCGTTACGACTTCGCGCTCTACCACGCCCGGGTGACCGACGAGTTGCTGGCCTACACGCTCAATCTGGGCGGCGCACCGGTCAGCACCACGCTGAACGTGCCGAAGACGATCCATCGCGGCATCGAATTCGCGGCCGACGGCCGCTTCGGCGCCGGATTCGAATGGCGCCAGGCGCTGCTGTACAACGACTTCCGCTTCGACAACGACCCGCTGTTCGGCGACAACCGGCTGCCCGGTGTGCCGCGCACGCTGTTCCGCGGCGAGCTGGGCTACCGCTTCCATGCCGCGCCCGGCGGTCCGCTGAAGATCGCCGCCAGCACCGAATGGTCGCCGCAGCGCTACGCGGTCGACATGGCCAATACCGAATTCGCCGACGACTACGCCCTCTTCGGCCTGCGCGTCCAGCAGCAGGTCGGCAAGCAGTTTTCGTGGTTCATCGAAGGGCGCAACCTGTCCGACCGCCGCTATGCCGCGAGCACCAATGTCGTGCGCGACTTCAGCGCGCTGGCAGCCGGGGCACGCAATGTCTATCTGCCGGGCGACGGCCGCGCCGTCTATGCCGGCATCGAATGGAAGATGTGACATGAATCGATATCTGAACTGCCTGGCATTCGCGCTGCTCGGTCTGCCGGTCGTGACCGCGGCGCATGTCGTGCTCGAGCAGCAGACGGCGCCGGCCGGCAGCTACTACAAGGGTACCTTCCGCGTCGGCCACGGCTGCGAAGGCTCGCCGACCACCGCCATCACGATACGTCTGCCCGAGCCGATGGCCAGCGTGAAACCCATGGTGAAGCCGGGCTGGACCGTCACCGTGCGCACCGAAAAGCTGGCGCAGCCGCTGATGCATCACGGCAAGCCGGTCGGCGAAGCGGTGGTCGAGGTCAGCTGGACCGGCGGCCCGCTCGCCGATGCGCACTACGACGAGTTCGCGCTGATGATGAAGCTGCCGGATGCGCCCGGGCGGCGCTGGTTCAAGGTGATGCAACTTTGCGAGCGTGGCGCGAACGACTGGTCGCAGATTCCCGCCGAAGGCCAGGGCATGCGTGATGTGAAGATGCCGGCGGCGGTTCTCGATCTGCTGCCGGCGGAATCCCGGCCGCATCACTGAACCCGTGAGCCGATACGCGCGCCCACCCCGCACCGCACGCCGGCTCAAGCTGGCGTGGGTGCTGCTGTGCGCGTTCGTCCTGCAGTTCGTCATGGCGTCGCTGGGTGGCGCCGTTCGCGTCGCCACGCCATTCGACGAAATCTGCAGCGTGTCGGCTGCAGGCGCCGGCGACATCCGCGGCGGCTCCGGCGATACGCCATCCCATGGTCAGCATTGTGCGCTGTGCGTCCCGGCCGGCGCGCTGTCGCCCCCGCCGCTGCCATTTCCGCTCACCGAATCCGGTCAGTCCGAAGCGCCGATCGTGCGTGCCATCGATACCAGGCACCCGATAGAAACCGGTGCGCACTGGCAGCCGCGCGCGCCACCACTGCTCTCCTGATTCACCTGTCATGTCGTCCGGCACCGACCTCCGGCTACAGCTTGAGGAGGGATGTCGCGCGCTTCCGTGCGCTGAAGCCTGCATGGCTCGGCACACCTGCACGTATCAAGGAGAGCATCCAACATGAAAAACAGAATGATCGCGGCCGCACTCGCCGGCCTGTTTTCCGCTTCCGCATCCGCCCATGTCAGCTACAGCACGCGCGACTTCCTCGCCAATGGCGTGCAGACGGGCAATACCTGGACGCTGTCGAACCAGCGCGTCACGTCCGATTTCGGCTGGGCCGATGGCGCCGACGCCGACTGGGGTGACAGCCACCGCCTGCGCTGGGCGAAGTTCACTCTCACCGAAGCATCGGTCGTCACGCTGACGGTCAGCGCCGCGAGTTTCGACTACCTCAGCGGCGGCAACACGCTGACGGCCCTCGGTGATCTGATCCCGGGCTTTTCGCTTTACAGCGGACTGGCTCCGGCAGCGGCCTTCGAAGGCGGCGACCATCCGGACTACCTCGCCAATCATCCGGGCTTCCTGCCCACGCTGAATCCGAACTACCTCGGCGCCGGCATCACCGGGACGCGTGAAGGCGCTTTCAACGCCAGCGGCGATTTCTGGCTCGGCAACAAGCTGGCCGAAGTGGGTGCGTCAGGCTGGGCGTCGGCCCGGCTGCGCTATATCGGTCAGGCCGTGGATGGCGCCGGCGTCGACGTCAACGGTGACAAGGTGATCGACATCACCGGCGACGGCAGCGCAGACGGCACCGTCTCGGCCAGCTTCAAGCTGGCCGCCGGCAGCTACAGCCTGATCGTGGGAGGCGCGCGCTATGCCAGCCCGTACATCGACTTCGACGCCGGTACGGCGCAGCGCGGCTTTTCCGCAGCGCTGTCGGTCACCGCCGTGCCCGAGCCCGAAGGCTGGGCGCTGATGCTCGCAGGCCTCGGCCTGATCGGGTTGATTGCGCGCCGCCGCGCCGCGCCGCGCTGAATTGAGTGGATGCGTTCTGCCGATTCTCGCAAGCGGGTCGGCGTGACCGATCCGCATCACATATTCAAACGTAAGGAGTATCCATAATGAAAAATGCAATTGCCCGCAGTGTCGCCGCCGTCGTCCTCACCGCCGCTGCCTTCGCGCCTTCTGCTGCGACTGCGCATGCCAGTTTCGAAGACCATGCCGTCACCGTCCAGTACGGTCTCGATCTCGGTCTCGGCGCGGGCTTCCAGGCGCTGCAGACCTTCGTGGTCAGCGTGGGCGATGCCGTCGAAATACCGAAGATCAGCCTCAATTCAGCGGGTACGTCTTCATGGAGCGTGGACATCTTCGACAGCGGTATGTCATTCAGCTACACCGGCAGCATCGATTTCATGAATTTCGGTTCGCCCGAGTTCATCGGCTTCCGTGTGTTCGACGCCGCCAACGTGCTCGAACCGATCGCATCCGCATCGATCAGCAACACGAGCTACGTCAGCGGCCAGAACGGCAATCTGATCGAGGGCTTCGAACCGTCGCTGCATTTTTCGCATGACGAAAACAGCCTGTGGCTGAACCTGAACGAGTCGATGTATCACCACGTCGCAATGCCCGGCATGGGTGACCCGTTCCGCGACCAGATCCGCATCGCCGTGGCGTTCGAACACGAAGTGAGCCCCCCGCCGGTACCGGAACCCCAGACCTGGGCGCTGCTGCTGGGCGGTCTCGGCCTGACGGCTTTCGCAGCGCGCCGTTCGGCCCGGCGCTGCTGATGAAAAAGCCGCTCTCCGGAGCGCCATTCGGCGTGCCGGAGAGCGGCCCATATCAATGAAATCCAATCTTTCCCTCCGGGCGCGCGGCCTGTGCCTGCTGCTGTGGTCGACCGCTGCCGCCTCGGAGACGGTCGCGCCGACCGTCAGCATCACCGCCACGCGCCACGATGGCGCGCCCGACACCGTGGTCGACCTGCGTGAAGTGCCGCGTTCGCACAGCGATGCGTCGGAGCTGCTGCGCGACATCACCGGCTTCAACATCAGCCGGGTCGGCGGCACGGCCGGCAGTGCCTTCCTGCGCGGACTGGGCGGCGCGCGTCTGCCCATCGTCGTGAACGATGCTGTTGCCGATGCCGCCTGCAATCACGGCATGGACCCGGCGACCTCCTACCTGCAGCCCGACAGCTATGACGTGCTGACCGTGGTCAAGGGACCGAATACCGTGCAGTTCGGCCCTGCGCTGTCCGGCCAGATTCGCGTGCAGCGCCTGCCGCCCGAGCCCGCGCAGGGCAGCCGGCTGAGGGCGGCTGTCGGTCGCGGCGGTTTCGACCGGCTTGACCTGTCGGCCGAATACAGCTGGTCGGGCGAGCAGTTCTGGATGCGGGCCGGTGCCGTACGCAACGATTCCGATGATTACCGCGATGGTGCGGGACGCCGCTTCCAGTCCTTCTACTCGAGGTATTCCACGACGCTAGCCGCCGGTGCGCGGCTCGGCCCGGACACCGACGTCGAAGTCGACATCGAGAATGGTGACGCGATCGCCGGCTTTCCGGCCTTTCACATGGATGGCACCCGCTTCAAGCGCTCGGTCTGGGGTGCGAAACTCACCCATCGCAGACCCGGCCGCACGCTGTCGGCGCTGGAGTTTTCGGTGCGCTGGCAGCACGTGAATCATTTGATGGACGATTACACCTATCGCCCGATCAAGCCGGTCGAACTGGTGCCCGGGTTTCTGGACCAGTTCCCCACGCTGCTGATGCGACAGGACTACACCGGACGCACGGCCCGGCTGAGTGCTCGCTTCGATCTTGATGCGGGCACCGATGTGCTGGTGGGCGCCGATGTGCGCGAAGACGAGCATGAAGGCGACAACTTCCGCACAACGCGTACCTGTTTCACCGGTACCGACAACTGTCCGCTGTCGACCGCGTCGCTGACCTCGTTCTACAGTCTCGATGCGCGCGCTCAGGGCGCGTTCGCCGAAGCGACCCATCGTCGCGACACCGTCACGCTGCGTGCCGGCCTGCGCGTCGATCGTCTGCACACGCAGGCGGGTGAGCTGCGCAACTTCCTCGGCACCCAGCTGTTGCCGGGCAGTGGCGAGGAACGCACCGAAACGCTGCGTTCCGGCTTCATGCGGCTGCAGTGGCAGATCGATCCGTCGCTCGACGGCTTCATCGCCTTCGGTGTCGCACAGCGCGCCGCCTCCAATCTCGAGCGGGCAAGCTTCGCCGCCTTCCACATCGACGCCGAAACCAACCGCGAAATCAACGCCGGGATGAACTGGCGCGCCGGCGAAACACATGTCGCCTTGAACGCCTTCCACAGCCGGATCGGCGATTTCATCCTGGCAGAGCAGGGCATCACCGCGCGCAATGTGGAAGCGCGTCGCGTCGGTGCCGAGCTGGACGCGCGACTGCGGGTTGTCGGTGATCTGCATGCGGTGGGTTCCGTGGCATGGACGCGGGCCGACAACCTCACGCAGGATGTGCCGCTCGCCCAGACCTCGCCGGCGGAGATGCGACTCGGACTCGAATACCTGCGCCCCACGTTCAGCGTGAGCGGCGGTGTCCGGCTGGTGCAGCGGCAGGACCGCGTCCATGTGGGCTTCGGCAATGCGCTCGGTACCGACCTCGGAGAGACGCCGGGCTTTGCCACGGTGCGCGTGATGCTGAGCTGGCAGGCGATGCAGGGAATCGTGCTGAGCGCCGGTGTCGACAACCTGTTCGACCGCGCCTACGCCGAACACATCAGTCGCACCGGTGGCTTTCAGCCGGCCGGGCTGGTGCTGACCGAAAGGGTGAACGAGCCGGGGCGGCTGGCGTGGCTGCGCGTACGGCTCGATTTCTGACCGACATTCAGCGCAGCGCTTCGAGCAGTTCGGCCACGCGGTCGAATTCGCTCGATTTGTCCAGGAAGTGATGGGCGCCGAGCGCCAGGCTGCGTGCGCGCATGGCGGGCGTGTTGCTGTTCGTGAGTACGACCGCGAGCAAGTCGGGGTAGTGGTGCTTCAGATGCTGCAGCACACCGAATCCGCTGCCTTCCCGCAGTTGCAGATCAACCACGGCGGCATCGAAGCTGTTGCTGTCGAGCGCGGCGATTGCCGCCGCCTCGGTGTCCACTTCGTCGCTCACGTTGATCCCCTCGCTGTCTTCAAGCAGGGCAACCAGATGCTTGCGGATCAGCGGAGAATCTTCGACCAGCAGCACCCGGATCGGGCGCTGCCGTGCGGCTTCGGAGGGAGAGCGGGGCCATTCCACGGCGGTGTCGTACGTCAGGGGGCAAGGCCCGGGAGCGCGAGTTTCGCATGAACGCTCCCGGTGAAATGTAGGTCGGGGCCGACAGACGCCCTCACTCTATCAATCCATTCTTGAGTGCGTAGTACGTCAGCTCGGCATTGCTCTTCAGATTCAGCTTGGTCAGCAGACGGCTGCGATAGGTGCTGACGCTCTTGACGCTGATGAACAGTTCTTCGGCGATTTCGGTGACCGACTTGCCGGTGGCAAGTTTGTGCAGCACCTGGAATTCGCGCTCCGACAGCTGCTGGTGTGCTGGCGCGTCGTTGTCGCCGTTGAGCCGCTGTGTCAGAAGGTCGGCCACGACATCGCTGACGTAGCGACGGCCGCGGAGCACCGTGCGGATGGCCGTCAGGATGTCGTCCACGTCGGCATCCTTGCGGATATAGCCGTTGGCACCGGCACGCAGCATGTTCAGCGCGTATTGTTCTTCTGCGTAGGCGCTGATGATGAGTACCGGCAGGTCGGCGCGATGGGTACGCAGCAGGCGCAGCGTATCCATGCCGTCACGATCGGGCATCGAAATGTCGAGCAGCAGCACATCGAAGTCCTGCTGGCGCAGCAGTGTCAGCGTTTCCGCGCTGGTTGCCGCTTCCGCGCAGACCTCGAGATCGGCTTCGCCATTGATGAGCTGGCGCAGGCCGTTGCGGACGATCTGGTGATCGTCCGCGAGCAGGATGCGTCGTTTGTTCATGGTCGGTTTCCTTCAGTGGGTGCCGCAGGCTGCAGACGCTCAGCGTCTGAACAGCCCGAGTACGAAGGATGCCAGCGTCAGCGCCAGAAAGACGAAAAACAGTATTTTTGCTATACCCGCTGCACTGGCGGCAATCCCGCCGAAACCGAACAGGGCGGCAATGAGGGCAACGATGAAGAAGATAAGGGCATAGTGCAGCATGGCAGCCTCCTGGTTGAATGGACCACTTTTCGTACCCGACGCCTGCGTCGGAGCTCATGGGTTGACGATAGGGCCTCGCCTTGCCGGCAGCTGTCGTCCGCGTCATCGGCGGGGCGTCGGACATGTCTGACGTCGAGCGCCGTACGACAACCGGCGCGGGGCGTCGCCGCGTCATCACCGAAGGCCTGTCGCGGGCGGCGCGCAAGGCGGAGTCGGCGACCGGCGGTGCCGAGCGTCTGACCGACAGCGTACTGATGCGGCTGGCGCGCTTCCGCTGGGGCGCCCTGCTGGTCGTCGCGGTGGGCATCGCCTTCACGGTGATCTCCGAAACCACCTTCCAGTCGATGCAGCGTGCGCGTGAGGAAATCGATGCCTCGCGCCTGTCGCTCGCGGCACTGAACGATCTGGTGTTCGACAACGCCCAGGTCATGCTGACCGAAGCCCGCTATATAGAAGAGCCCTCCGTCGACCATCTTCAGCAGCACCTGATCGCGGCGCAGCGTCTGGCCAGCGCGGCGGACGAGGTGGTCGGCTGGGCGATGCGTCGCCAGATCGATCCGGAGCGTATCGCCCTGGTACGCAGCGTCGGCGTCGCCGAAGCCGAAGAACTCAAGCGATTGCGGGCGCTGCCGGCCAGTGCAAGTCCGGTCGAGGTGATGGATGTGTTCCTGCCGCCGGTGGTTGCGCAGGAGCCGTTGCGCGATGCGCTCGAACCATTGGTGAAGACCGAGCGCGCCTATCTGGAAGAGCAGATGGCGCTGCTCGGCGAGGAGATCGAACGTCAGCGCAGTGTGGCCATCGCAGTCGTCGCGATCGGCGTGCTGCTGCTCATCCTGCTGCTGCGCGCCTACTCGATGCGCAGTCAGGTCGAACTGGCCACGGCGAACCGGCTGCGCGAGGCGCGCGACGAGCTCGATGCGCTGGTGCGCGTGCGCACCGAGGAGCTGTCGGAGCTGGCGAGTCACCTGCAGACCGAAGCCGAGCGGCAGAAGTCATCGCTGGCGCGCGAGCTGCATGACGAGCTCGGCTCCATCCTGACGGCCAGCCGGATGGAGGCATCGATGCTGCTGCGCCGCGCGCGCAAGCAGGGCAGCCCGGACGTCGATTCTCTGGCCCGCGTGTGCGACATCCTGGAGCAGGGCGTGCAGATCAAGCGGCGCGTCATCGAAGGCCTGGTGCCGACGGTGCTGACGCATCTGGGCCTGCTGCCTGCACTCGAAGCGCTGGCCGATGAAAACCGCGCGTCGGCCCCCTTCGAGCTGGTGCTGCAGCTGCCCGACGAGCTTGAACTTGACCGCGACCGCGGGATCGCGATCTACCGCGTCGTGCAGGAGGCGCTGACCAATATCCGCAAGCACGCGCAGGCCAGCCGTGTGACGATCACGTTGTCGGTTGCGGAAGGGAAGATCGCGCTGGAAATCGTCGACGACGGCATCGGCATCGCCGTTGGATCACGCGGCAAGACCGGGTCGCACGGTCTGCTCGGCATGAAGTACCGCGCCGATGCGCTGGGAGGGAGTTTCCGCATAGGTCCCGCGCCGGGACATGGCACCCAGCTGTCGCTCAGTCTGCCGCTGCCACCCGGTGAGTGAGACCACAGCGCACCAAAGCGTTCAGGCGAGCACCATGTTGTCGCGGTGGATCAGTTCTTCGGTGTCGATGTAGCCAAGCAGCGCCTCGATCTCCGACGAGGCGCGGCGTGCAATGCGGCGCGTCTCCGACGCCGAATAATTGATCAGCCCGCGCGCCAGTTCATTGCCCTGGGCATCGCGGCACGCCACGACAGCGCCGCGCTCGAACTGGCCCTGCACGTCGATCACACCCACCGGCAGCAGACTTCTGCCTTGACGCAGTGCGCGTGCGGCGCCTTCGTCGAGCGTGACCGTGCCGACCATCTGCAGATGATCGGCCAGCCATTGCTTGCGTGCAGCAAGCGGCGAACTGCCGGCCTTCAGATACGACCCCAGTGCTTCGCCGCGCACCAGCCTGAGCAGCACATCGGGTTCGCGGCCGCTGGCGATCACTGTATCGGCGCCGCTGCGCGCGGCGCGCCGTGCAGCGCGTACCTTGGTGATCATGCCGCCGCGCGAAATGCCGCTGCCGGCGCCACCGGCCATGGCTTCGAAGCGCGCGTCGTCGGCATCGCCCTCGCTGATCAGCGTGGCGGCCGGATCCTTGCGCGGGTCGGCGGTATACAGTCCGTTCTGGTCGGTCAGGATGATCAGGCAGTCTGCTTCGGTCAGATTGGCGACCAACGCTCCCAGCGTATCATTGTCGCCAAACTTGATCTCTTCGTAGACGACGGTGTCGTTTTCATTGATGACCGGCACCACGCCCAGTCCCATCAGCGTGGACAAGGTCGAGCGGGCATTCAGGTAGCGCGTGCGGTCGGCCAGGTCTTCGTGCGTCAGCAGGACCTGCGCGCAGACCAGACCGTAGCCGGAAAATGCGCCTTCGTAGGCCTGTGCAAGACCCATCTGGCCGACCGCGGCTGCGGCCTGTAATTCGTGCATCGCATGCGGCCGTGCGACCCAGCCCAGACGTTGCATGCCGGCAGCGATGGCACCGGACGACACCAGCAGCACTTCCCGGCCCTCGGCACGCAACGCGGCGATCTGGCGCGCCCATTCCTGCAGTGCGCCGAGATCAAGCCCGGCGCCGTTGTTCGTGACCAGTGCACTGCCGACCTTTACGATCAGCCGTTTCGCCCGCTCAAGTCGCGCTCTCATCGCTGCCTTCATCGCCGGGTTCAGTGATTTCGCGATCGCGCACGTCAGGCTCCGGTTCGGGGGGCGGGCGCGTCGCTTCGACGTGGTCCATCACGGCGTAGCACAGACCATCGCAGCCGATTCGGGTCAGCGCCGAAATGGTGAAGACACGTTCGGCGCCGAAGGCGTCGACGAAAGCCTTCACGCGCGCGGCACGTTCGTCTTCGGGGATCAGGTCGATCTTGTTCAGCACCAGCCAGCGCGGCTTCTGATACAGCGCATCGTCGTAACGGCGCAGTTCCTCGACGATGGCGCGCGCGTCATGCAGCGGGTCGGCCGCCTCGTCGAACGGTGCGATGTCGACCAGATGCAGCAGCAGGCGCGTGCGCTGCAGGTGACGCAGAAACTGGTGACCCAGGCCGGCGCCTTCCGCGGCACCTTCGATCAGGCCGGGAATGTCGGCCAGCACGAAACTGCGCGACTCATCGACCCGCACCACGCCGAGGTTCGGAGCCAGCGTGGTAAAGGGGTAATCGGCCACCTTGGGTCGCGCCGCGGAAACGGCGCGGATGAAGGTCGACTTGCCGGCATTCGGCATGCCGAGCAGGCCGACATCGGCGAGTACCTTCAGCTCCAGCTTCAGTTCGCGCCGTTCGCCTTCCTCACCCGGCGTGGTCTGCTTCGGCGAGCGGTTGGTGCTCGACTTGAAGTGCAGGTTGCCCAGACCGCCGCGACCGCCCCTGGCGATCAGCGCGCGCGCGCCGTCGCGGTCGAGGTCGGCGATGACTTCGCCGGTCGCCAGATCGGTGATCGTCGTGCCGACCGGCATGCGCAGTTCGCGGTCTTCGCCGCCGCGGCCGTAACAATCGGCACCTCGGCCGTTGGCACCGCTGTCGGCCTTGAACATGCGCGTGTAGCGGAAATCGATCAGCGTGTTCAGGTTACGATCGGCGATGGCCCAGATACTGCCGCCGCGCCCACCGTCACCGCCGTCGGGTCCGCCGAACGGAATGAATTTTTCGCGCCGGAACGAGGCAGAGCCATTTCCACCGTCACCGGCGATGACTTCTATCTTCGCTTCGTCAAAGAACTTCATTTCGCTTCACACCTGACTGGATCAATGCTGGATAAAACGAGAACGCCGTCTCAGTGCACTACCTTGTTGTGCTGGCGGCACAAACAAAAAGCCCTGCCTCGGGGGCAGGGCCTCGGTTCCGTCAAGCCTGAATCAGGCTGCAGCCGGAACGATGGTCACTACGCGACGGCGGGTTGCGCCCTTGATGGAGAACTGTACAACGCCCTCGATCTTCGCGAACAGCGTGTGGTCCTTGCCCATGCCGACATTGTCGCCCGGGTGGAATTCGGTGCCACGCTGACGCACGATGATGCTGCCTGCCGAAATCAGCTGACCGCCGTAGCTCTTGACGCCAAGACGCTTCGACTCTGAATCGCGACCGTTACGCGTACTGCCGCCGCCTTTTTTGTGTGCCATTTCATGCTCTCCTGAATACGCTCAGTGCGGCCAACGCACTGTTAACACTCTCAGCCGTTGATGGCTTCGATGCGCAGCTCGGTGTAATTCTGACGATGCCCCTGGTGTTTCTGGAAGTGCTTGCGGCGGCGCATCTTGAAAATCGTCACCTTCTTGTGGCGCCCTTGTGTGAGCACCGTTGCACGAACGCTGGCACCGGCAACCAGGGGCGCACCGATCTTGACCGATTCGCCCTCGCCGACCATCAGAACCTGGTCGATCACGATTTCCGAGCCCACATCCGCAGGTATCTGTTCTACCTTGATTTTTTCGCCGCTGGCAACGCGATACTGCTTGCCACCGGTTTTTATGACCGCGTACATGTGTAACCCCAATAAGGTTTAAGGGAATCGATAAGTATATCCGAGCCCCAGCGTCAAAGTCAAAGGGGGGTGCATGCACCAACTTGACGGGCGGGCGTGCGCTGCTACCATCCGCGTTTTTCCGCGTCGGCCAGCTGCCTTGTCATCCCTGAACCGTTTCTACAGCCTGATCGCCGACGACATGAGCCAGCTCGATGTTGTCATCCGCGAGCGGCTGCATTCCGAGGTCGTGCTCGTGCGTCAGGTGGCCGAGTACATCATCGGTGCAGGCGGCAAGCGGATGCGTCCGGCGCTGGTGCTGCTGACATCAGGCGCCTGCGGCTACACCGGTGCGCATCGCACCGAACTGGCCGCAGTCGTCGAGTTCATCCACACGGCGACACTGCTGCACGACGACGTGGTCGACGAATCTGAATTGCGCCGCGGTGCCAGAACCGCCAATGCGCTGTTCGGTAATGCCGCGTCGGTGCTGGTTGGCGATTTTCTTTACTCTCGCGCCTTCCAGATGATGGTGGGCGTGGGGAGCATGCGGGTGCAGGCGGTGCTGGCCGAGGCCACCAATGTGATCGCCGAAGGCGAAGTGCTGCAATTGCTCAACTGCCACGACGCCGACGTCGACGAGCAGCGCTACCTGCAGGTGATCCGCTACAAGACGGCCAAGCTGTTCGAGGCGGCCAGCCGGCTGGGCGCGTTGCTGGCGGGTTCGACGCCCGAAGTCGAAGCGCGTTTTGCGCGCTTCGGCATGCACCTGGGCACCGCTTTCCAGCTGATCGACGACGTGCTTGATTACTCCGGCGACGAACAATCCATCGGCAAGAATCTCGGCGACGATCTGGCGGAAGGCAAACCTACGCTGCCATTGATCCACGTCATGAAGAACGGCACGCCGCCGCAGGTGGCTGCCGTGCGGCATGCGATCGAAGAGGGCGGGCGCGACGACTGGGCCGCCGTGCTCGAAGCTGTCGTTGCCAGCGGTGCGATCGATGCAGCACGCAGTCACGCACGCGCCGAAGCGGCGCTGGCAAGCGCTGCGCTGCAGGGTTTGCCGTCCAACGAATACATGCAGAGTCTGTTTGATCTCGCGGCGTTTGCAGTTGAGCGCGAGTTCTAGCATAATGCGCGCCTCGTTGCCGCAGGGCGACGGAATAGCAGTGCTGCACGGGTTACCGGCCGTGCAGATCGGGGAATAGCTCAGCCTGGTAGAGCACTGCGTTCGGGACGCAGGGGCCGGAGGTTCGAATCCTCTTTCCCCGACCAAGAATCCCGCGAAAAAGCCACCTTCCGAGGTGGCTTTTTTGTTTTTCCCACAGCGACTTCGATATCAGCGCCCTGAAGGGCGCAGGTCTCTGGCGGATCGTCGTGTCGATCACACGTTGCCCGGCGAGCCGCCGGGGCTCGCGCAAATCGCGGCTGCGCCGTAAGCTTGACGGGCGGTTCAGGCGACGCGGTTGTTGCGCGTTGCCGTGGCATCCGCCGAACCCGACCTTTTCGCGCAACGATGACCCGAATCCTCTTTTTTGCACTGCTGGCGCTGGTCGCCTGGCTGTGGTTCTTCAAGAAGACACGCAAACCCGATCCGGTCGAACGCAAGCCCGAAACGAAGGCGATCGAGCAGATTGTCCAGTGCGCGCACTGTGGTCTGCGCCTGCCGGAAGGCGAGGCGCTGTCTGCCGGCGAGCGACATTACTGTTCCATCGAGCACCGGGACGCGCATGCGGATGCGCACGACGAAGGTCGCTGACCCAGCGGCGGCGGCCGACGACGACAGCGTCAGCCTGTCGTCCCTGACGCCGCTGCGTTACTTCAGCCTGTACCGGCTGCTGATGACGTCGGTGCTGCTGGCTATCGTGCTCGGCTTCGCCGGCGACATCAGCTTCGGCCGCTACAACGAAGTATTGTTCTCGCGCACTGCGCTCGCGTACTGGGCTTTCGCGCTGGTGACGATGCTCGGCGCCGACCGCGTGCTGCCGACCTCCGGCGGTCGGCTTACGCTGGGTGTGTTGGCCGACATCCTTTTTCTGACCCTGCTCACCTACGCAAGCGGCGGTGCAAGCAGCGGTCTGCCCTTCATGCACGTGGTTGTGCTCGCCTTTGCGGCGCTGGTCGGTCAGGGCCGGCTGGCGGTGTTCTACGCTGCGGTGGCCAGTATCGCCATGTTGTTCGAACAGTCGATACAGGCGATCACCACGGCCGATGACGCGACCACCTTCGTGCAGGTCGGCACCATCAGCATCGGCTTCTTCGCCACGGCGATTGCGGTGCGCCTGCTGGCCCGCCGAGTCATCGCCAACGAGTTGCTGGCGCGCGAGCGCGGGCGCGACCTGGCCGAGCAGATGCGGGTGAACGAGCGTGTCATCCGCGACATGGAAGACGGTGTGCTGGTGGTCGATCCCGATGGCCGCGTACGGCAGGCCAATCCGCAGGCACATCGACTGCTCGATCCCGCCATGCCGCGGCCGGTCACGCTGGCCGACTTCTCTCCCGCGCTCGACGACCTGCTGTCCGGCATCGCGTCGGCTGATCGCGAACGGGTCATGGTGCTCGACCTGCCGGCGCGGCCGGCAGCGGTGCGCGTGCGCTGCGTGCCGGCGGGCGAGCAGGGCGGTCACCTGGTGTTTATCGAGGATCTGGCGCGGCTGCGCGAACAGGCGCGCCAGATCAAGCTCGCCGCGCTCGGCCGGCTGACCGCCAGCATGGCGCATGAAATCCGCAATCCGCTGTCGGCCATCACGCAGGCGGCCGAATTGCTGCAGGAAGAGCGCCGCGCCGAAACGCAGGCGCGACTCACCCGCATCATCTGCGACAACAGCCTGCGGCTCGACCGTCTGGTCAGCGACGTGCTCGAACTCGGCCGTCGCGACCGGGCCGAACCCGAACTGCTCGATGTCGCCAGCTATGCACGCAGCTTTGTCGAAGAACTGGCGATGCGCGATGCATCGGTACGCAGCCGCGTGCGCATCGACGCACCGGCATCGGGCGCGATCTGGTTTGATCGCGGCCATCTGCATCAGGTGTTGTGGAATCTGGTGGTCAATGCGTTGCGCTATGCCAGCCAGGGCCAGGAATCCGTGCGCATCATCGTGCGCGGCGAAGACGACGTAACGCTGATCGAAGTGCTCGACGACGGTCCGGGCATCGACATCGCGGTGCGTACGCACCTGTTCGAGCCCTTCTTCACCACGCACAGCAAGGGCACCGGCCTCGGCCTCTACATCGCCCGCGAACTGTGCGAAGCCAACGGGGCGCGGCTGGACTTCGTGGATAATTCGCCGGGGGCGCACTTCCGCGTACGCGGCATGAACAGAAGCTGGGACGGTGCATGGAACGTCGGCGATCACAACGTGAGCTGAAAGTGCTGGTGGTCGACGATGAAGACGATCTGCGCGAGCTGATCGACATGTCGCTGGCTCGCATGGGCCTGCACGCGTCGCTCGCCGGCACCGTCGAACAGGCGCGCGACTTCCTCGCGCGCGAGCAGTTCGCGCTATGCCTGACCGACATGCGCCTGCCCGACGGCGAGGGCATGGATCTGGTGCGCCACATCGCCGAACACCATCGCGACCTGCCGGTGGCCGTCATCACCGCCTACGGCAGCATGGACAACGCCGTGGCCGCGCTGAAGGCGGGCGCCTTCGATTACCTCGCCAAGCCGGTGTCGATCGAACAGCTGCGCGCGCTGGTGCGCTCGGCGCTCGACCTGCCGGGCCGCAATGCCGCCTCGCCGGCACAGGGCGCCGATGCGCTGGTCGGCGACGCACCGGCGCTGGTGCACGTGCGCGACATGATCACCAAGCTGGCGCGCAGCAGTGCGCCGGTCAACATCCAGGGCGAATCGGGCAGCGGCAAGGAGCGCGCCGCCCGGCTCATCCACGAACTGGGAGCACGTCGCGCCGGGCCGTTCATCGCCGTCAATTGCGGCGCCATTCCCGAAACCCTGGTCGAGTCGGAATTCTTCGGCTACACCAAGGGCGCCTTTACGGGTGCGGATACCGACCGCGAAGGCTATTTCCAGGCGGCGAAGAGTGGCACGCTGTTTCTTGACGAAGTCGGCGATCTGCCGCTGTCGATGCAGGTGAAGCTGCTGCGCGCCATCCAGGAAAAGTCGGTGCGCCGGGTGGGCGCGCGCAGCGAAGAGCCGACCGACATCCGGCTGATCAGTGCCACCCACCGCAATCTGAAGCAGATGGTCGATGACGGCCGCTTCCGGCAGGATCTGTTCTATCGCCTCAATGTGCTCGAACTGCGCATGCCCAGCCTGCGCGAATGCCGCGAATCCATTCCGCAGCTTGCGCAGACCCTGCTCGTGCGCATCGCCGCACCCGACAATGCGCACCCGGTCCTCACGCGCGCCGCGATCGACGCGCTGTGCGCCTACCCTTTCCCTGGCAATGTGCGCGAGCTCGAAAACGTGCTCGAACGCGCCTATGCGCTGAGCGCCGACGCACAGATCGACGCGGCCGACCTCGGCCTGATGCCCACGGACGAAGACGCACCCGCAGACCCGGCCGGCGAATTGCCATTGCAGGACTACCTCGACCGCATGGAACGCGCCGCCATCGAAGACGCCCTGCGCAAGACCCGCTACAACCGGACGGCCGCCGCCCGCCTGCTCGGCGTCACCTTCCGCTCGCTGCGCTACCGCCTGCAGCGGCTGGGCATCAATGAGTGACGGTCCGGTACCGGATGTGGCAGCGGCGATCCACGGCCGGCCCTGCATGGCTATCTGCGATCGGCATCGGCCCTCTGTGGGAGCGGCGTCCCCGCCGCGATCAGTGCCGCGACCATCGTTGTGCAGAGTGCGTATCGCGGCGGGGCCGCCGCTCCCACAGGAACAGTACCCACCGTGGCAAGCCACCCAGGGAAATCTCACGAAGCCGCGCTTGCGCGGCTTCGCGCCCGCGACGGATGCACCTGAGGGCGCTGCGGCATGACTGACCACTTCATCGACGCCGACGGCTGGTGCGCGGCGGCGCGGCGCGTCGATTCTCCGAATCGCGATGCGCGGCCGGACGATGCGCCGGTGTCGCTGATCGTGCTGCACAGCATCAGCCTGCCGCCGGGCGATTTCGGCGGACCGTGGATCGAACACCTGTTTACAAACCGGCTCGATCCATCGGCTCACCCCTACTTCTTTGATATCGCAGCACTTCGGGTGTCGTCGCACTTTGTGGTGCGGCGCAACGGCGAGCTGCTGCAGTTCGTGTCCACCCTCGAGCGCGCCTGGCACGCGGGCGTATCGAGCTGGCAGGGGCGCAGCCGCTGCAACGATTTTTCGGTCGGCATCGAATTCGAAGGCTGCAACGTGCTGCCCTTCGAAGACGCCCAGTACGCGCGCGCCCGTGCGCTGATCGGGGCGCTGCGCCAGCGCCATCCGATTGCCGATGTCGTAGGCCATTCGGATGTGGCACCCGGTCGAAAGACCGATCCGGGCGCCCGTTTCGACTGGTCGGCGGTCGGTATCCCGCGCCCCTGAAGCGTTTCCGGCGGATTCGCCGTGGACGGAAAAAAGCGCTTGCGGTGTCCGGGTCGCATCACTACACTTAGTAGCTCAAATCGCTTGAACCACTATAGGTAGTGGTCGAAGAGCACACTTCCCCACCTCCAGATTCATTCCGCCGCAGCTTGGCTGCGGTTCTCCAGGGAGATGTACGCATGCAAATCACCGCCGAACACGGCAGCAACCGTTCACTGTCCGGTACGCCGGACCAGATCAGCCTCGAGTCGTCGGCTGCCGCGCACAATGCGCACACCGACTACAAGATCATCCGCAGGAACGGTGCCGTGGTGGCGTTCGAGCCGGCCAAGATTTCCATCGCCATGACCAAGGCCTTCCTCGCCGTGAATGGCGGGCAGGGCGCTGCCTCGGCGCGCGTGCGCGAACAGGTTGCCGCGCTGACCGACGCGGTCGTCGGCGCGCTGCTGCGTCGCCTGCCGCACGGCGGCACCTTCCATATAGAAGACATCCAGGACCAGGTCGAACTGGCGCTGATGCGCTCGGCCGAACACGACGTGGCCCGCGCCTACGTGCTGTACCGCGAAAAGCGTTCTGCCGAACGCGCGCAGAAGCAGCAGGCGGTCGAAGCATCAATCGAGCAGCCGGTGCTGCATGTGGTCGATGGCGACCGCCGCATGCCGCTCGACCGCGAAGCGCTGCGCACGCTGATCCAGGACAGTTGCGAAAACCTGGGTGACGTCGTGTCGGTCGCCACCATTTTCGACGCCACGCTGACCAATCTGTACGACGGCGTGCCGGTTGATGAAGTGCGCAAGTCGGCCATCCTGGCCGCCCGCTCGCTGATCGAGAACGACCCGGCCTACGGCTACGTCACGGCCCGCCTGCTGCTGCACACGATCCGCGCCGAAGTGCTGGGCGAAGAAACGTCGCAGGGCGCGATGGCCACCGCCTACGCCGACTACTTCCCGCGCTACATCAAGCTGGGCATCGAAGCCGAACTGCTCGACCCGAAGCTGGCGCAGTTCGACCTCGCCAGGCTGGGCGCCGCGCTCGACCACCGTGCCGACCTGCGCTTCAACTACCTCGGCCTGCAGACGCTGTACGACCGCTACTTCCTGCACATCCGCGACCGCCGCATCGAACTGCCGCAGGTGTTCTTCATGCGCGTCGCCATGGGCCTCGCGATGAACGAAATCAACCGCGAAGCGCGCGCGATCGAGTTCTATCAGCTGCTGGCCGGCTTCGATTTCATGAGCTCGACGCCGACGCTGTTCAACAGCGCCACGCTGCGCCCGCAACTGTCGTCGTGCTACCTCACGACGGTGGCGGATGACCTCGACGGCATCTTCGAGGCGATCAAGGAAAACGCGCTGCTGGCCAAGTTCGCCGGCGGTCTGGGCAATGACTGGACGCCGGTGCGCGCGCTGGGCTCGCACATCAAGGGCACCAACGGCAAGAGCCAGGGCGTCGTGCCCTTCCTGAAGGTGGTCAATGACACCGCCGTCGCCGTGAATCAGGGCGGCAAGCGCAAGGGCGCGGTGTGCGCCTATCTGGAAAGCTGGCACCTCGACATCGAGGAATTTCTCGAACTGCGCAAGAACACCGGCGACGACCGCCGCCGTACGCACGACATGAACACCGCGAACTGGATTCCCGACCTGTTCATGCGCCGCGTGATGGAAAACGCCGAGTGGACGCTGTTCTCGCCCTCCGACTGCCCCGATCTGCACGACCTGTTCGGCCGCGCCTTCGAAGCCGCCTATACCCGTTACGAAGAAAAGGCCGCGCGCGGCGAAATCCGCGTGTTCAAGAAGATGCCGGCCGTGGCGCTGTGGCGCAAGATGCTGTCGATGCTGTTCGAAACCGGCCACCCGTGGATCACCTTCAAGGATCCGTGCAACCTGCGCTCGCCGCAACAGCATGTCGGCGTGGTTCATTCCAGCAACCTGTGCACCGAAATCACGCTGAACACCTCCGACACCGAAATCGCCGTGTGCAACCTCGGTTCGGTCAATCTGGTCGCCCACCTGAAGGACGACGGCCAGGGCAACAAGGTGCTCGACCACGACAAGCTGCGCAAGACCATCCGCACCGCGATGCGCATGCTCGACAACGTCATCGACATCAATTACTACTCGGTCGGCAAGGCGCGCAATTCCAACCTGAAGCACCGCCCGGTCGGCATGGGCCTGATGGGCTTCCAGGAAGCGCTGCATGAGCTGCGCACGCCGTACGCCTCCGACGACGCGGTCGAATTCGCCGACCGCTCGATGGAAGCCGTTGCCTACTACGCCTACTGGGCCTCGACCGAACTGGCCGAAGAGCGCGGCCGCTACGCCAGCTACAAGGGCAGCCTGTGGGACCGCGGCATCCTGCCGCATGACTCGCTCGACATCCTGGCCGAAGAGCGCGGCGGCTACCTCGAAGTCGACCGCTCGGTCACGATGGACTGGAGCGCGCTGCGCAGCCGCATCGCCAACTACGGCATGCGCAATTCCAACTGCCTCGCCATCGCGCCGACCGCGACCATTTCGAACATCATCGGCGTCGATGCCAGCATCGAGCCGACCTACCAGAACCTGTTCGTCAAATCGAACCTGTCGGGCGAATTCACCGTGGTGAACGAGCACCTGGTGCGCGACCTGAAGAAGATGGGCCTGTGGGACGAAGTCATGGTCGCCGACCTGAAGTACTTCGACGGCTCGCTGTCGCGCATCGACCGCATTCCGGCCGAGCTGCGCAGCCTGTACGCCACCGCCTTCGAAGTCGAGCCGAAATGGCTGGTCGAAGCCGCGTCGCGGCGCCAGAAGTGGATCGACCAGGCGCAGAGCCTGAACATCTACATGGCCGGCGCCTCGGGCAAGAAACTCGACGAAACCTACAAGCTGGCCTGGCTGCGCGGCCTCAAGACCACGTATTACCTGCGCGCCATGGGCGCCACGCACGCCGAGAAGTCGACCGGCCGCGGCGGTGAGCTCAATGCCGTGCCGAGCGAAGCCGAACCCAAGTTCTGCGCCATCGACGACCCGACCTGCGAAGCCTGCCAGTAAGCCTACGCCCCGAACGCGACCAGCCCACTCCCCTCTCCCGCCTCAGCGGGAGAGGGGCCGGGGGTGAGGGCAGCGGTCAGAGGCGCACCGACTTGCCGGCGACGCACCACCCCGAATACCCGAATCAACCAGAACCCGGTCGCTCCACGCACCGCCCACGGAGAGAACATCCATGCTGAGTTTTGAAGACGACCTGCCCGTGAACGCCCTGCAACCCGGCCTCGGCCTGCGCACCGCCACCGCCGAAGCGCCGTCTCGTGTGGGCGCCGCGCCGCGCCGCGACATGTTCGCCGAGCCGCTGCCGATCAACGCCCCGATCGCCGAACTGCCGATCGCGCCGCGCGCCCCCGCGCCGGCCGCGACCGAATCCACCCGCATGCGCCGCATCCGCGCCGAAGACAAGCGCGTCATCAACGGCGGCACCGACGTGAACCAGCTCGTGCCGTTCAAGTACAAGTGGGCGTGGGACAAATACCTGTCCGGCTGCGCCAACCACTGGATGCCGCAGGAAGTGAACATGCAGCGCGACATCGAGCTGTGGAAGACGCCCAACGGCCTGACCGACGACGAGCGCCGCCTCATCAAGCGCAACCTCGGCTTCTTCGTCACCGCCGATTCGCTGGCCGCCAACAACATCGTGCTCGGCACCTACCGCCACATCACCGCACCCGAGTGCCGCCAGTACCTGCTGCGCCAGGCCTTCGAAGAGGCGATCCACACGCACGCCTACCAGTACATCGTCGAATCGCTCGGCCTGGACGAAGGCGAAGTGTTCAACGCCTATCACGAAGTGCAGTCGATCCGCGACAAGGACGAATTCCTGATCCCGTTCATCGACGTGCTGACCAACCCGCTGTTCAAGACCGGCACGCCCGAAACCGACCAGCAGCTGCTGAAAAGCCTGATCGTGTTCGCCTGCCTGATGGAAGGCCTGTTCTTCTACGTCGGCTTCGTGCAGATCCTCGCCCTGGGCCGTCAGAACAAGATGACGGGTGCGGCCGAGCAGTACCAGTACATCCTGCGCGACGAGTCCATGCACTGCAATTTCGGCATCGACCTGATCAACCAGATCAAGCTCGAAAACCCGCACCTCTGGACCGTCGAATTCCGCGAAGAGCTCAAAACCCTGTTCCGCAAGGCCGTCGAGCTCGAATACCGCTACGCCGAAGACACCATGCCGCGCGGCGTGCTCGGTCTGAACTCAGCCATGTTCAAGGAATACCTCCGCTTCATCGCCAACCGCCGGGCGCAGCAGATCGGGCTGGATGTGCTGTATCCGGGGGCGGAGAATCCGTTCCCGTGGATGAGTGAAATGATTGACTTGAAGAAGGAACGGAATTTCTTTGAGACCCGGGTGATTGAATATCAGACGGGTGGGGCGTTGAGTTGGGATTGAGGTTTCAGCCGTCGTAGATTCTCATTAGAGACGAGAGCAGTCTCACTAGAGACGATAACGTCTCATTAGAGACAATAATGAAAGACCTCAGGGCGCCTTCGGGCGCCCTTTTTTTTGCCTGGAGTCGCTTTGGCCGCAGATTGGGCGCGGTGTCGCCATGTCCTTTGGCAGCCTTGCGCCGGCGCTACGTGCAATTCGCATTGAAATTTTAGGAACGTGCTCAGAGGAAAAATCTCGTTAGAGATAGTCGTAAAATCTGTAAGCGTCCGACCGCCGCCGTCTTCCCTTCCCTGATCCAGCGCGTAATCATCGCCCGCACTCGGGCACCTCAATGTTGTGTCCACAAAGGAGATCATGGACA